>NZ_JAEBEF010000014.1:0-251224 GCF_046548815.1 Amycolatopsis sp. cmx-4-83
AATTCGCCGACATCCTCCGCCGCAACCCCGACTACGACGGCCGCCCCATCCGGCTCATCGGCTGCGACGCCTCCTCCAACGACTTCGCCCACCGCCTCTCCCGCGAACTCGACACCGACGTCACCGCCCCCACCAAACCCGCCTGGACCGACTCCCACGGACGCGTCTTCTCCTCCGACTACGAAATCGGCCCCGACGGACGCATGCGCCCCCGCATCCCACCCGACGGGGAATGGAACACCCACCACCCCGACGGCACCACCCACCGGGCCGGCGACGACGGGTTCGCGCCCGGGGCGCACGACAAGGACGGCCTCGACGCCGACGACGCGCGGGCCCGGGGTGACGATGCCGCCGAGGCGCACAAGAAGAAGGTCCAGCAAGAGCTCGTCGACCGGCTCAACAAGCACGACGAAGAAGCCGAAAAGCTGCTCCGCAAGTACTGGCGGCAGGCCGAGGGGAACGACACCGTCCTGGCGCGGAAGAACACCGACGTCCAGCACGACGGGGCTGAACTCCCCGTGCTCCGCCGGAACGCCGACGGGGATTACGAAATCCACGACCGCCCGACCAACGTCAAGTCCGAGACCATCGACGCCCACCGGCGGGCCGGCGGACGTGACACCGCGCCGGCGCAGCTGCTGGAGGACGCCGACATCCTCGCCGCCGGGCGGCCGCACATCTGGTCCTATTTGGACGAAGCCAACCACGCGGTCCGCGGCACTCCCCTGCCGGACAGCCGCTTCGACACCGCGCTCGACCGGGTCGACCAGGCCGGGTTCAACGACGTGCAGAGCAACCACTGGAACAACCGGCTGGGCGACCTCGCCGCCGACCACGCCGTCGGCGACGGGCTCGGGCAGCCGGACTTCGCCGACCGGCCGCTGCGCCGCGTCGACGTGCCCGACCGGGGTGCGAACCACTTCGACCAGGTGCACGTGGACCCCGACGGCAACTACGTGATCGTCGAGGCGAAGGGCCCCTCGGCCGGCTACAACGCCAACGGCGGCTACGAACAGGGCCATCCCGAGTACGTCCGGAACATCATCGCCAAGATGATCGAGCGCGGCGAACCCGAAGCCGGTCACGCGCGCCTGATGCAGGCGCAGCTCGACGAAGGCAAGCTGCGCTACTTCCACGTCAAGGCCCAGGTCGAGAAGGCGGACCTGACCGGCTACACGGAGGAGCAGCTCAGGGCGATGCCCGCGGCGAAGCGGCCCGCCGACCGGTACGCCGGGTACGTGGTCCAGGAGTTCGACCTCTCCATCACCACGCGGCGGCCGTGACCGGCGGCCCGCCCGGGAAGACGACGGTCGTGCCGGCCGGTTCGCGGAGGGCGTGACACCCGAACACCCCGCGGTCACCGGCGGGGGCGCAGTGGACGCGCGTCCGGATCTCGACCTTCCGCAGCAGCCGGACCGCCGTCGGGGTGGCGGCTTCGGCCACCGGGACCGGGGCGTGGCCGAGGAGCACTGCCGCGGCCAACGCCCCGAGGCACACTCGTCCGGCGATGCCGTGTGTTCGCACGAACGGGACGTTAAAGAGCCGAGCTATCCGTTCCGCATCCCGGGAGCCGGCGCGGATAGCGATCGGATAGCGACCTTCGGGACGCTGTCGGCACGACAAGGGGAGGATCGTCATGGTGAAGAAAGCAGCGGCGTGGGTGCTCGCGCTGGCCGCCGTCGTCGTGTTCGCAACGCCGGTCACGGCGCAGGCCTCGCCGGCCGCGCCGGCCAGTCCGACGTCGGGGTGCGTCGGCTCGAGGACGGGCTGCTGACACCTCCGGGGTGAAGCGGCCCGGTCGCTGTACTCCCGGTCGGCCGCCGGGCGATACTGGCCGGCGTGGGAGTTCAGGGGGTACGGCTCGGGACGCTGCGCGTGGGCATCCTCGGACCGCTGGAGGTGTGGTCGGGCGACCGGCGGCTGAACGCCGGTGGCCGGCGCCAGCAGCGGCTGCTCGCCCTGCTCGCGCTCAACGCCAACCGCTCGCTCCACCCCGGTCAGGTGATCGACGCCCTCTGGGACGAAGCACCGCCGTCGACGGCCCGCAGCCAGGTGTACAACACCGTCGCCAAGCTGCGGGGCGCGCTGGGCGACGCCCGCACGGCCATCGCCACGGACGGCGGGAGCTACCGCCTGGTCGTCGCGGAGGGTGACGTCGACTTCCTGCGCTTCGACCGGCTCGTCACGCAGGCGCGGGAGCGGGCCGCGGCCGACCCGCGAGCGGCGAAGCAGCTGCTCGAGGCGGCACTGGGGCTGTGGCGGGGTGACGCGCTGCCGAGCCTCGAGGGCCGGGTGTTCGCCGACGCCGCCTTCGCCCTCGAGGAACGCTGCCTGGCGGCCCGCGAACTGCTGATCCAGCTGCGCCTCGAGCTGGGTGACACCGGCGGCCTCGCCGCGGAGGTGGCCGGTCTCGTCGCCCGCCACCCCGACCGCGAGACGCTCGTCGCGAAGCAGATGGCCGTCCTGCACGGCGAAGGCCGGACGGCGGAGGCCCTCCAGGTGTACGCGCGGACGAGCGCCCGCCTGGCGGACGAGCTGGGCGTCGATCCCGGACGGGAGCTGAAAGCGCTTCACGAGCGCATCCTCGGCGGTACCCCCGAGCCCGTCGTCCGGCCGGCCGGCGAACGCCGGTACCTGCCGCGGGTCGTCGCCGACTTCACCGGGCGGACGGCGGAAATCGACCGGCTCGTCGGCCTGACCCGCGACGCCGACGGCAGCGCGGTCGTCATCACCGCGCTCGACGGGATGCCCGGCATCGGGAAGACCACGCTGGCGATCCGGGTCGGGCACCTGCTGTCCGAGCGGCACCCGGACGGGCAGCTCTTCCTCGACCTCCACGGGCACACGCCGGGGCAGGCACCGGTGCCGGCCACCGCCGCGCTGGACGTCCTGCTCCGCGGCGCCGGGGTGCCGCCGGAACGCGTCCCGGACGGGCTCGACCGCCGCGCCGAGCTGTGGCGGGCCGCGGTGGCCAGCCGCCGGATGCTGGTGGTGCTCGACAACGCCGCCGACGCCGCCCAGGTCCGGCCCCTGCTGCCGGGCACCCCGGGCGTCCAGGTCCTCGTGACGAGCCGGCGGCGGCTCGCCATGCTGGAAGGCGCGACCACGCTTTCCCTCGACCTGCTCAGCGACGCCGAAGCCGCCGAATTGTTCCGCCGGATCGCCGAGCCGGGCCGCCCGCCGTTCGACCCGGACCTCGTGCGGGAGATCGCGGACCTCTGCGGCCGGCTGCCGCTGGCCATCCGGATCGCGGCGTCGCGGCTGCGAGCGCGGCCGTCCTGGACCCTGGGCTTCCTCGCGGAGCTGCTGCGCAACGAGGACCGCCGGCTCGGCGAGCTGGCCGCGGGCGACCGCAGCGTCGCCGCCGCGTTCGCCGTGTCCTACCAGCACCTCGACGCGGCCGAACAGGCCGCTTTCCGGCTGCTCGGGCTGCTGCCGGGCGGGGACTTCGACGCGCCGGCCGCGGCGGCGGTCCTCGGGATACCGCCGTCCGAAGCCGCTCCCCTGCTCGAAGAACTCGTCGACGCGAACCTGCTCGCCCAGCACGCCGCCACGCGTTACCACTTCCACGACCTGCTCCGCCAGTACGCGCACACGACGGCACTCCGGGAGTGCACCGCCGCGGAGCGGCACACCGCGATCCGGCGGCTGCTCACGCACTACCTCGCCCTCGGCCGGGCCGCCGAGCGGGTCCTCGACCCGGGCCGGTCGACCGGCGAGCCCGGGGGCCCGGTCTTCGCGTCCGCCGACGAGGCGCGGGCCGTGGTGGCGGCGGAGCACCGCAACCTGATCGCCGCGCTGCGGGTGGCGGCCCGGCACGAGGTCCCGGACATCGCGTCGGACGTTGCGGCCACCTTCGGGCCCCTGCTCGTCCGGCGCGGCTACCTCGACGACGCGCTCGACGTCTACGAACGCGGGCTCGAAGTGGCCAGGGACCGCGGGACCGAGGCGGTGCTGCACCGGAGCAAGGGGCTGGCGCTCATCGTGGTCCAGCGGCTGGACGAGGCGCTGCGCACCCTGCGTGTCGCGCTCGCCATCGAAGAGGAACGCGGCGACGAACTCGGCGCGGGCCGCGTGCACACCAACATCGGGATCGTGCACATCCGCCTCGGCCACTTCCGCGCGGCGATCCCCACCCTGCTCCGCGCCACGGAACTGGTCGCCGCCGCGGGGACGGCTCGCGACCGGGCGGCGCCCCTGCTCAACCTCGCCGTCGCCCACGCCGGGGTCGAGGACCACGATTCGGCGATCGCCTGCAGCCGGGCCGTGCTGGCCCTGCCCGGCCTCGACAACCCGTACCTCGAGGCCACGGCCCTGCTCAACCTCGGCTACGCGCTCACCGAGCGCGGGGAAACCGAGGTCAGCCTGCCGCTGCTGGAGCGGGCCCGGGCCCGGGCGCGGGAAATCGGCGCCACCGAAGTCGAAGCCCGCAGCCTGGTGTTCCTGGCCGAGTGCTTCCGTGCCCGGGCCCGGTACGAGGACGCGCTCGGGCACGGCCGGACCGCGCTGACCCTCGCCAGGGACATCGGCCACAAGGACGTCGAGAGCGCGGCGCTGACGACGCTCGGACGGATCCACGCCTCGGCGGGCGCGCGGGCGGAGGCGCGCGATTGCTTCGCCGAAGCGCTGCGCCTGACCGGCCGGGACCGCAACAGCCACGCCGACGTGCTGGCCCACGACGGCCTGGCCAGGGTGGCCCGATCCGACGGCGACCTGCGCACGGCGACGGAACACTGGACCGCGGCGCTGCCACTGGCCCGGGCGGCCGGACTCCCGATCGCCGGCCGCATCGCCACCGAGCTCGCCGGGCTCGACGAGCCCGGTGTCCCGGCGGGCCCGCCGAGCAGCTGAAAGCGCCCGCGACCACGACCCCATCCGACGGCGGCCTGCGGGCGGCGCTGGAGCACTGGACCGCCGCCCTGCCACCGGCCCGGGCGGCCGAACTCCCGATCACCGGCCGCATCGCCACCGAGCTCGCCGGGCTCGCCGAGCTCGACGAGCCCGGCGCCCCGGCGGGCCCGCCGAGCAGCTGAAAGCGCCCCCGACCACGACCCCATCCGACAGCGGCCTACGGGCGGCGGTGGAGCACTGGACCGGCGCCCTGCCACCGGCCCGGGCGGCCCAACTCCCGATCACCGGCCGCATCGCCACCGAGCTCGCCGGGCTCGACGAGCCCGGTGCCCCGCAGGGCCCGCCGAGCAGCTGAAAACGCCCGCGACCACGACCCCATCCGGCGGCGCACTGGACCGCGGCGCCGCTGGGCCCGGGCCGCCGCACTCGACGGGCTCGACGAGCCCGGTGCCCCGGCGGGCCCGCCGGTCAGCTGAAGGCGCCCGTGAGGGTGTCCATCTTGGTGCCGACCGGCGGGAACTGCGGGAGGAACTTCGGCTCCTTCGCGAAGCCGATGTACTGCTGCAGCTCCGGGGTGAGGCCCTTGTACTCCGCGTTCAGCACCAGGTGGTCGCGGATCGACCTCTCGAACCCGTTGGGCGAGTTCGGGAACTTCACGTTCGGGCTGGCCTCGACCGAGTACTCCACCTTGAGGTTCTGGATGTCGTCCCGGACCTTGTTGTACTGGCTCGGGCTGAAGCCGGCGCGGCCCAGCTCGGCGTCCGTCGGCGGCTTGGCCTTCAGCTGGTCGAGGCGCGTGTTGGCGTTCTTCAACGGGCCCTCGAACTTGCCGGACATGTTCTTGTTCGCCGTCGACGTCAGCGGCGTCATGTTGTCCGACAGGCCCGGGCCACCGAGGTTGTCGTTCTGCAGGTGGCCGCGGATCCAGCGGTTCTTGCCGTCCGGCTTGTAGCCGTTGACGTTGTTCAGCTCGTTCTGCAGCTCCGGGCTGTAGCTCGAATGCTTGGTGGTCTCCAGGTCCTTGACGTCGGTGAGCTCGCCCGGCTGCGGCTTCGAGCCGCCGGGGCGCGGCGACCCGTCGAGGGTCTGCTTCCCGGACGACGTGCCGCCGCCCTGCGAGGTCGTGCGGCCGCTGACCGGGTCCTTGCTGCCCCACGGCTTGGCGGCCGGGCCCGGCTGGTTCGACGACGTCCCGCCGGAGCTGCTGCCCTTGTTCGGCTTGGTCTTCGGGTACGGCGCCGCCGCCTGGGTGGCCGCCTTCGAGCACTTGCCCGCGTTCGACCGGCCGGAGAACCGGCGCTGGTCGTTCGGGTCCGAGCCGAAGCCGCCCGCGGTGAGGCCGAGCGGGTCGGCCGCCACGAGCGGGTCGCCGACGTAGGTCAGCGGGTTCGGCGCCGGCGCGAGGCCGAGCGGGTCGGGCGAGATGTAACGGGCGTTCGCCGGGTCGTAGTACCGGAAAACGTTGTAGTGCAGCCCGGTTTCGCGGTCGAGGTACTGGCCGGGGAACCGCAGCGGGGTCTCGGCCGCGCCCGCGCCGGACAAGCCCCACAGGCTCGTCCGCACCGCCCGGACCACGCCGTCCACGCCCACCAGGTCCACCGGCGTGCCCACGTCGTCGGTGACCAGCGCGGCCAGCCGCGTGCGGCCGTCCGGGGTGGTGACCGCCTGCGCCACCGGACGGCCGTCGTCGGGGTGGTGCACCCACGTCCACGTCTCGACCGGCGCGCCGCCCAGCGTGTGCCGGGCTTCGACCAGCGCGTTGCCGTCCCAGGTGAACTCGACCTGCTCGGCGACCGCGCCCGCCGCGTCCAGCCGCTGCTTCGCGATCCGGCGGTCCAGCGCGTCGTAGTGGTAGCGCCAGTCGGCGCCGTCCGGGGTGCGCACCGCCGTCAGGTGGTCCTGGGCGTCCCAGGTGAACGTCCAGGTCAGGTCGCCGACGCTCCGCCGGACCAGCCGGCCCTGCGCGTCGTGGGCGTAGCGCACCGCGCCGGCCGTCTCCAGCACGCCACCGGTGTAGCGGCGCGGGCCGGCTTCGGGACCGGTCCCCGGGGGCGACGACACGAGGTGGCCGAGGACGTCGTAGGCGTAGCGCTCGGCCGTGCCGGGCCGCAGCACCGCGGTGATCCGGCCGGTCGCGTCGAACTCGTGCCGCACCGCGCCTTCCGGGTCTTCGCGCGCCAGGACGCTGCCGTCCGGACGCCGGTGGTAGCGCCGGGTCCCGGCGGGCGTCCGCTGCGCCGCGAGCCGGCCCGCGGCGTCGAACTCCTGCTGCACCAACGGGTTCGCCCCGACGGCGACGGCGACCGTGCGCCCCGCGTCGTCGCGCTGCAGCGCCAGGCTGGTGCCCGCGACGTCCAGCAGGTCGGCGTCACCGGTCCGGTGCCACCGGACGTCCACTCCGGACGGGGTGCGCCGCCGGGTCACCGTTTCGCCGTCGTAGCCGAAGGTCGTGGTGCGGCCGCCGGTGGTCTGCCGGACGACCCGCCCCTCGGCGTCGTGGGCCAGCTCGACCGCGGTGCCCGGGCCGGCGGCGTGCACGAGCCGGCCGACCGGGTCGTAGCGGTAGGTCTCGGTGCCCGCGGCGGAGGTGCGCTCGGTCAGGTTGCCGAGCGGGTCGTAGCGGTACTCGACGACCTCGCCGGCGGCGTTCTCCAGGCGGACCAGCTGCCCGGCGGCGTCGTAGGCGCACCGGGTAACCCGGCCGTCGAAGTCGGACTGCGTGCGCAGCCTGCCCTCGGCGTCGTAGGTGTACTCCCAGGTCCGCCCGGCGGGGTCGACCACGGCGAGCAGGCGCAGCTCGGTGTCGTAGCGGCGGGTGGTGCGCGCGCCCGTGGGGTCGGCCGTGGCGGTGACCAGCCCGAACGGCCCGCGCTCGGTGACGGTGACGCGGCCGAGCGCGTCGGTGTGCGACGTCTCCCCGCCCTCGCCGTCGTAGGTCCACAGCTGCCGGGCGCCGTCGGCGGCCACGACGGCCCGCAGGTCGCCCTCGACCGTCCAGGTCAGCGCCGTGCGGCCACCGGCCTCGCGCACCGCGCGCGGGCGGCCGAACAGGTCGGGCTCGGCCGGGGCGGCGGGGTCGCGCGGCCGCTCGGCGGTCGACGGCTGCTCGGCGTCCTGGTCTTCGGCCACGCCGAGCGGGTCGGTGTAGGGGTCGGGCAGCGCCGTGGCCGGGTAGCGGCGGCGGAACACTCCCCCGGCGGCCTCGACCTCGATTTCGAGCGCGTCTTCGGTGCGTTCGGTCAGCAGCACGCGGGTGCCGTCCGGGCGCAGCACCGCGCGCAGGATCCCGGCGGCGTCGTGCTCGAACTCCGTGCGCCGCCCGAGCGGGTCGGTGCGGGCCAGCAGCAGGTTGTGCGGACCCCATTCGCTGCGCGTGACGCCGCCGAGCTTGTCGGTCTCGGCGACCACGTTGCCCGCCTCGTCGAACTCGAACACCTTCCGGTGCCCCAGCGAGTCGGTGGTCGTGGTGCGGCCTTCGGCGTAGGCGAGGGACCCGTCGAGGTAGCCCTGGTCGCCGACGGTCCGGACGCAGCGGCCCGCCTCGTCGTAGACGTAGCGGTACCAGGCGCCGTTGTGGTCGGTCCAGCCGGTGAGCCTGCCCTCGGCGTCGTGGTCGTAGCGCGCGGGCCGGGGCGTGGAGTTGGTGCGCTGCGCGAGGTGCCCGTACCGGTCGTAGTCGTAGTTCGCGACGGGCACGTCCCCGCCGGGCGAGACGGCCCGGATGGCCCGCACGCGGCCGCCGGCGGTGTCGAACGCGATCCGGGCGCCCGCGGAGTGCGTGAGCAGCAGCGGCGCGCCGGCGGGGTCACGGTCGAGTTCGAGGAACTCGCCGTCCTCGGTCCGGACTTCGCGCAGCAGCAGCTCGCCGTCACCGGCGGGGGTGAACCGCCGGGCCTGCCCGCGGCCGGGATCGGTGACGACGTAGTCGTCGCCGTCGGCGTGCAGCAGGCGCAGGGGGCCGTGCTGGGAAGTCGTGCCGGCGCCGGGCGCGGGCAGCGGGAAGGTGAGCACCATCGCGTCGGCCGAGTGGTAGCGCACCAGGCCGGCGTCGAGGGTCAGCCGCTCGTCGGGCAGCGCCGTCCAGGACGGGCCGAACCAGCGGCCGTCCCGGTAGGAGGACACGTGGTTGCGGGTGACGAGCTCGCCGAGCGCGCCGGGCACCACGAGGTCGACCTCGGTGAACAGCACGTCGCCGGTCGCGACGTCGATCGGGTCGAACTCGCAGACCTTCTCGTCGGGCTCCTTGTTCTTGGCCGGGTCCGGCCCGTCCTTGGGCTTGCCCTTCGGCGCGCCCGAAGGCGTGGTGGAGTTCCCGTCGGGCCCACCCCGGGTCGCGGGCGGCGGCGGTTCCGGGCTCTTCGGCGGCGGCTCGTCGGGGCCCTTCGACGCGGGTGGCGGGTCGGTCTTGGGCGGGGTGTCGGGCCCCTTGGCACCCGAGGTGTGAGTCCCGTCGTCGGGCTTGCCGTTCGGCCCGTCACCGCCTTTGCCGTGGGGCCCGTCGATGCCCTTCGGGTTGCCGTTGATGTCCGCGTGCTTCGGCGGCGGCCCCGCCTTACCCGGCTTGATGTTCTTCAACGCCTTCGCCGCATCCGCGAACAAATCCCCCGCCCGCTTCAACAACGGCACTAAGGCTTTGAGCGCCGTGACCAGCCGCTTCACCAGATCCGCGATCTTCGACGCCGTCTTCGCCACCGCACCGATCACCTGCGGCACCACCCACGTCAGACCGATACCCAAGGTGAACACCACCTGCAACGCCCAGCTGATCAAATGCCCGATCAGCTCCGCGATGATGTCCCGCACCAGCGCCCGCACCGCCGCGACCACCTCACCGGCGGTCTTCACGCCGCTGGAGGCGCCTTCGCAGCCCTTCTGCGCAGTCTCCAGCAAAGTGACGGTGTCCTGGGCACGCTGCCGGTAGGTGTCAGCGGCGTTGCCGGTCCAGGACGCGGTGTCGGCCTTCACCATCCCGGTCAGGTCCTCGCCGATGCTGCCCAGCTCGGTCGCGACGTTCTTCCAGGTTTCGGATTGGGCGGCGATCTCGTCGGCGTTGCCGGTCAGCCCGTTGAGCGCCTCCTTCAGCGGCCCGACGTGCTCCATCAGCCACCCGACCCCGGCGGCGAGGACGGCACCGAAGGGGTCCATCGCCATCGACAACGCGTCCAGAGCGGTGCCCACGGCACCCATCGCGACCGAGGCCCAGTCGCCTGATTCGATCGCGGATTTCAGGTCGTTCGCCGACTCCAGCAGCGAGATGCCCGAGTACGCCTTGGTCGAGTCCTTGGTCTCCGCGACCAACGGGTTGCTGATGGCGCCCTACCTCCCCGTGAATCTTTCTTGAACGTCCATCAAAGCACGAAGCCGTCGACGGCCTTTCGGCCACGCGCGCAAGGGGGACGGCGGTTGCCCGACCGCACCCGAAAGTGTGCCCGTGGCCACCCGGGGCCGGACGCCGGAGTGGGGGCACATCGAAGTACTTCCGGGCCCCGACGAGGGGGGTTGGTCCGGGCCCGTCACCAGAGATCCTTCAGCTGGTTGATGAGGTTCACGACCTGCTCGACCAGTGTCAGGGCGATGACGAACGGACTGATGGCTGCCGCGACGCGCAGCTTCGTCGTCTTCTTCTCCCGGTGGAACTTCCGATGCGCCATGGGCTTCTCCGTGGTTGTGGCCCGCTCGCGCGGACCAGCTACCCCGGGTTTCCCCGGGGCTCCCGAGCCGGTGCCCGGAAGTTGACGGGAAGAAGCCCTGTCGCCCCGCCAGCGTAGCAACAGGCGGCCGCCGAGAGCCCGATTCGCCGTGACCGGCCCCCTCACCGGGTGTCCGGTTTTGTCAGCCGGTGCCCGGCCGTTGCGGCATCCGGTCTAATTCCGCCCCGACCCGGTCACATCGGGCGGCGCAGCGCCGATACGTCCGGCAGGGATCTTCGTCATGGGGGCGGGGAAGTTCACGAGGGGGAACGAATCGTGCTGTTTTCTTCACGCTCGAGCGGCTCGAGAGGGCGGACGGCCGTGGTCGCTGTGCTGGCCGCGGCGCTGGCCACCGCGGTGCCGGGGGTCGCGCACGCCGCGGCGGCGCCGGCCAACGACGACTTCGACAGCCCGGCCGCCGTCGCCGCGCTGCCGTTCACCGCGCAGGAGGACACCGGCGGGGCCACCGAGGCGGCCGACGACCCGGTCTGGTGCGAGGGGGACGCGGCGAGCGGGACGGTCTGGTTCCGGTACACCGCGACCCAGGACGGCCTGCTGCGCGCCACGACGACGGGCAGCGACCACCGCACCGTCCTGTCCGCGAGCACCGGGGCGCGCGGGCACCTGCAGCCCGTGGCCGACGGCTGCGACTACGGGACGGACGCCACCATCACCTTCCGGGCCACCGCGGGGACGACCTACTCCTTCCAGGTCTCCGGTATCGAGACCCCGGGCGGCGCGCTGTCGTTCGCGCTCGACACGATCGCGCCGGCGGCCAACGACGCCTTCGCCGACGCCGAGCCGGTGACCGCCCTGCCGTTCACGCGGCAGCCGGACCTCTCGCTCGCCTCGACCGAGGCCGGGGAGCCGGCGTCGACCTGCGTGGACGACGAGGCCCAGCCCTCGGTCTGGTACTCCCTGCCGGCGGCGGACGCGGCGCGCTCGCTCACCGCGCGGGTCGACGGGGCCGCCGCCGTCACCGTGTACGCCGGGAACTCGCTGGCGGAGCTGACGCAGGTCGCGTGCAAGCGGAGCTCGGGCAACCCGGTCGCGTTCGGGGCGGCGGCCGGCACCCGCTACGCCGTCCGCGTGACCGGGCCGCACCGCGGCTACGGGCCGGTCGAGCTGGAACTGGCCACAGCGCCGCCGCTGGACCCGTACGTGTACGTGTCGCCGACGTCCGCGACCGTGTTCGACAACGTCGGCTTCTCCGCGTCTTCGTACCAGGCGATCGACCGGCCGCTCGGCGGGACGTGGGACTTCGGCGACGGCAAGTCGGCCCCGGTCGGCGAGGACACCGTGTACCACCGCTACGCGGCCGACGGTGTCTACCCGGCCGCGCTCCACGCGAAGTCGCCCGACGGGCGCACCAAGACGGTCGACGTCCCGATCACGGTGCTCACGCACGACGTCGGGATCGCCAAGTTCGTCGTGCCCACCTCGGCGCGGCAGGGGGAAAGCAAGCCGATCTCCGTGGACGTGACCAACACGCGGTACGCCGAGACGGTCACCGTCGCGCTGTCCAAGCTGTCCGGGGACTCCTGGACCGACGTCGGCCGGCTCACGCTCCAGGTGCCCGCGCGGGCCACCGGCAAGGTCCGGTTCCCCTTCTCCTACACCTTCGGCCCCGGCGACGCGCTGTCCGGCAAGGTCGCGTTCCGCGCCGACGTCCGGCTGCAGTACCCGGCGGAAGACGCCTTCCCGGCGGACAACACGGCGGTCTCCATCGCCACCACCGTCAAGCCGCCCGCCACGCGCATCGCTGCCGTCTGACCAGGGGGAACACCATGAAACCGTCCATCCGCCCGCTGCTCGCGGGCCTCGTGGCCGCCACGGCCGCGCTGCTGGCTCCCGGCGTCGCCCACGCGGCGGCGCCGTCCAACGACGACTTCGGGTCCGCCACGCCCGTCACCGCGCTGCCGTTCCAGGCGTCCCAGGACGCCCGCGAGGCGACGACCGCGCCCGGCGACCCGACGCCGTGCGGGGCCTACACCACCTGGAACGTCTGGTACGACTACACCGCCGCCGCGGACGCGATCGTCCGGGTGACGCCGTCGTCGAGCACCTCCTCGCGGCCGTTCGTCGCGGTCTACACCGGTGACCGCGGGGCGCTGACGCAGGTGCCGGGCGCCTGCGCGGCGTGGAGCAACCCCGGCTCGGCGACGTTCCACGCCACCGCCGGGACGACCTACCACGTCCTGCTCGCCCAGCAGTACAACCAGGGCGACCTGACCGTCGGGTTCGCCGCGGTGCCGCCGGCGCCGAACGACGACTTCGCGACCGGCCCGGCGGTCACGGTGCCCGGGCAGTACGCCGGCGACCTGACGGTGGCTTCGGCCGAGCCCGGCGAGGTCAAGCCGAGCTGCGACCCGGCCGCCGAGCGGTCCGTGTGGTTCCGGTTCACCCCGGACCGCACCCGGCCGGTGAGCGTGCGGGCGATGTACGACTGGGGCCCGGGCATCACGGTGTACCGCGGCACGGCCGCGGACGCGCTGTCCGAAGTGGACTGCGTGGCCTCCGGCGACCGCCGCCCGGCCGTGTTCTCCGGCGTCGCCGGGGAGACGTACCGGATCCGCGTCGCCGACGATGTCGACGCCGCGTCGCTGTACAACATCGAACTCGATGTGGCGCCGCCCCTTTCGCCGTGGGTCAACACCTACCCCGACACCCCGACGGTGTACTCCGACGTCACCATGACCCCGTCCACCGGCGACAGCCTGAACCGGCCGTTCGTCAGCGGCGAGGTGCGCTTCGGTGACGGCGGCTCGGCCCCCATCACCGGCGCGCCCATCACCCACCGCTACGCGGCCGACGGCACCTACCGGGTCGAGGTGACCGGGTCGACCGCCGACGGCCGCACCGGAACCGGCGCCGGCACGCTGAAGGTCGAAACGCACGACGTCGCGCTGTCGGACTTCGTCGTGCCGGCCAAGGCACGGGTCGACGACACCAAGCAGATCAAGGTGTCGGTGGCGAACGCCCGCTACGACGAGACCGTCACGGTCACGCTGTACCGGCTGAACGACCAGGGCACCTACTACCAGCAGGTCGGGCAGTCGGAGCAGTGGGTGCCGGCGGCGGGCCGCAAGACGGTCTTCCCCTTCGCGTACACGTACACGGCGGCGGACGTCGCGGCGGGCAAGGCGGCGTTCAAGGTCGTCGCGAGCATCGACGCCCCCTACCCCGGCGACGCCCGTCCCGAGGACAACGAGCTGCTCGGCACGACGGCGGTCCGCACCCGCTGACCCCGGGCGCCGGTGTCCGCGAACCGGGCACCGGCGTCAGGCCGACGGGCCCTGGCCGGGGTTTTCCTGGAGCTTGCGCCGCCGGGAGGCCCACCGCTGGGTCTCGGAGGTGACGATCTCGTCGACGGCGGCGAGCAGCGCCCGCCGGTCCGCCTCGCCGCGGCGGTCTTCGGGGAGCAGGCGGTACTGGTGGACGACGCGCCGCAGCTCCGACCAGCGGCCGATGAACTCGACCCAGTTCTCGTGCCAGTCGAAGGACCGCCGCAACCCGGTGACGACCAGGGTGGTGGCGGCCAGCACGGCGGTCACCCAGGCGACGGCCCCGAGCGCGGCGGCGACGGTGGTGGCCGCGGAGCCGAGCAGCAAGGCGACCTCGGTGACGCGGTTCGCCAGCCGGTTCCGGTCGGCGTTGCGCCGGTACCAGCCGAGCTCCCGCAGCGCGACGGCCAGCGCGGGATCCGGCTCATCCCACGGATCAACGGCGCCCTCGGCGCGCGAACTACCCGAATCCATGGCGCGACAGTAGCGCCTCGAGCAGCCTTCACCGGACCATCGGCACCATCGCGTCGGCCACGCCGGGCCAGGTGGGCTCCGAGCCGGCCCGGCGTCCTCCCCGGAACCTCCCGCGTCAGAGCCGCGGGAACAGCTTCGAGCAGTTGCGGCTCGTCAGCTCCCGCCACGTCGTCCCCGGCGGCTGCGGGGCCGCGTCGATGCTCGCCAGCTGGGCGTCCACCGCCGCTGGTGGGGTCCAGCAGAAGTCGCTGCCGTACAGCAGCCGGTCGGTGCCGAACGCGCGCTCGAACGCCGGGACCTGGTGCGGGAACGGGGTTCCCGCGATGTCGAACCACAGCTCGCCGATCTGCTCGGGCACCGGCCGCCCGCCGGACTCCCCCGCGAACGCCGTGCGGAACAGCTCCAGACGCTCGGCCAGCAGCGGCAGCACCCCGCCGCCGTGGGTGAAGATCCACCGGATCCCCGGGTAGCGCGCCGCCACGCCCGCGAAGACCAGGTCGCTCACCGCACGGCCGGTGTCGTAGAGGAACTCCAGCATCGGCCGCGGCCTGCCGAGCGCGATCTCCGCCGCGTGCGGCGGTGACGTGGGGTGCACGAACACCGGCGTCCCGCGGCGGTCCAGCTCCGTCCACAAGGGAGCGAACGCCGGGTCGCCGAGGTAGCGGCCGGCCGCGTTGGTCTCGATCGTGACACCGTCGCAGCCCAGTTCGTCGACGGCGTGAGCGAGTTCGGCCAGCGCACCGTCCACATCGGGCAGGGGCAGGGACGCGAAGTGCCCGAACCGGTCCGGGTGGGCTCGACGGACCTCCGCGCCGGTGTCGTTGACGTGCCGCGCGAGCGTCCGCGCCGCGGCGTCGTCGCCGAAGTGGACGCCCGGCGACGAGATCGACAGCAGGGAAACCCCGATGCCCCAGCGGTCCATCAGTTCGAGGTGCCGCGCGGCGTCCCAGGTGGGCCAGCCGGGCATGCCGTCCGGCGAGCCGTGCCCGGCCGCGATCGCGGCTTCGACGTACCCCGGGGTGAGGAAGTGCGCGTGGACGTCGACCAGGCCGCTCACGCGACCACCTCGCCGGCCGCCCAGACGCGGCGGACCTTCGCCGTCGCCGTGATGTCCCGGGTCGGGTCGCCGTCGACGAGCACCAGATCCGCCCGCAGCCCTTCCCGCACGGCGCCGCGGTCAGCGAACCCGAAGTGCCGGGCCGGCAGCTCGGTGGCCGCACGCAGGACGTCCACTTCGGACAGCCCGGCGCCGGCCAGCAGCACCAGCTCGTCGTGCAGGCTCGCACCCTGCACGACCGGGAAGGGCAGCATCGGCGCGGAAAACGCGTCCGTGCCCGCGAGGGTCGGCACGCCGGCCGCGTGCAACGCCGCGACCGAGCCGCGACTGGCCTCGTACCCCTCGGCGCCGAGCTTGGTCGTCAGCGCCGCCATCATCGTCAGCGTGGGCACGGCGACCTGGCCCTGCGCCGCCATCCGGGCCGCGGTCTCGGCGTCGAGGACGCCGTCGCGCGGGACGTGCGTGACGACGTCCGCCCCGGCCCGCACGGCGCGGCGGTAGGCGTCGACCGACGAGGCGTGGGCGACGGTGAGCTTGCCGTGCGCCTTGCCTTCGGCGACGACGGCGTCGATGGTCGCCTGGCCGAGCAGGTCGCCCTCGATGACGACCTTGATGTAGTCGGCTCCCTCGGCGACGCGGCGCGCGACGAACACCGCCGCCTGCCCGGGTGCGGTGAGGATCGCCTCCGCGGGCATGCCGGGCATCTTCGCGTGGTTGCCGCCCGGTCCGATCGCGGGCACGCCCGCGCTGCGGATGTCGGGCACCCGGCCGCGGAAGGACTCGACGCGCTCGCGGGGCCAGCACGCCATGTCGAGCGCGGTGGTGATCCCGTGCGCGGCGAGCGCGCTCAGGTCGTCCGGGGTGAGCAGGTGGACGTGGGCGTCGAAGAGGCCGGGCAGCAGCGTGGCGCCGGCGCAGCCGACGACTTCGGCACCGGCCGCGTCGCCGCCGAGCACCGCGCCGTCGAGCACGACCGTCGTGGGTTCGGTCAGGCCGGTGCCGTCGAAGACGCGCACGCCGGTCAAAGCGGTCTTGGTCATGAGTCCTTCCCGGGTAGCCAGGCGGGGAGCGGGTCGTGGATCCCGGCCGGGCTCACGAGGCGGGCTCGACGCCGAAGCTGGACTCCATCACGATCTCCCGCGTCCGGTTGATGTGCGCTTCGAACCGCTCGACCGCCAGGTCGGGGTCGTGCGCCAAGGCCGCGTCCACGAGGCCCTGGTGCTCGCCCGCGACGTCGCGGTGCCGTTCTTCGCCGCCGGGGCCGGACCAGGCGCGGTAGAGCTCGGCCGCGTCGGAGAGCCGGGTGCAGATGTCGAGCAGCACCGCGTTGCCGCACGCCTTGATCAGCGTGTGGTGGAACTCCAGGTGCGCGCGGGCCCACTCCTCGTTGCGCCGCACGGGCGGCCCGGTCAGGAGCATCGGCTGCCCGGCGAGCCGGTGGTGCGCGGCCAGTACCTCGGACTCCCAGGTGACGCCGCCGCGCTGCACCGAAAGCCGCAGCGCCGAGCCTTCGTTGATCGCCCGCGCCTCGGTGAGGTCGGCGAGCGCCTGCATCGACAGCGGCGTCACGCGGAACCCGCGGTTGCGGTCGACCTGCACGAGGTCCTTGGCCGCCAGCAGGCCCAGCGCTTCGCGCACGACACTGAGGCTGACCCCGAACTCGGTGCTCAGGTCGGCCGGCTTCAGCCGCTCTCCCGGGGCCAGTTCGCCGTTGAGGACCGCCGATCGCAGCCGGGAGTACACCGACACGGCCAGGCTTTCGCCACCCGCTCTCTTCGCCATGCCGAGACGGTAACACACTCTCCACACAAGAATCGATTCTTACCTTGACAGTCGGATATTGCGAGCAGAGTATGAGGTGGCATCGGCCCCTCGATCGAAAGGCCTTCAATGCGGATCGCCAACCTCGCCGGCCGGCTCGTCCTCCTCACGGGGGACGGGGCCGTCGACGTCGAGCGCGCCAGTGCGCAGCGCTTCTCCGCCGACCCCCACGCCGTCTACGCCCGCTGGGACGAGTTCACCGAATGGGCGGCCGGTCGCCCGGCCACCGGAGCCGAAGCGTTCGACGAGGCCGCGCTGCGGGCGCCGTCGCCGACGCCGTCGCAGGTCTTCGGCGTCGGGCTGAACTACCGCGACCACGCGGCCGAGTCCGGCCTCGGCCTGCCGGACGCCCCCGCCGTGTTCACGAAGTTCCCCAGCTGCCTCACCGGACCGCACGGCGGGATCGCGCTCACCGGGTCCACTGTGGACTGGGAGGTCGAGCTCGTCGCCGTCATCGGCCGCGAGGCGCGCAACGTGCCCGCCGAGCGCGGCTGGGAGCACGTCGCCGGGCTGACCGCCGGCCAGGACCTCTCCGACCGGACGGTGCAGCTGGCCGGCCCGGCCCCGCAGTTCAGCCTCGGCAAGTCCGCGCCCGGCTTCGGGCCGACCGGGCCGTGGCTGGTCACCCCGGACGAGTTCGCCGACCGCGACAACCTCGAGCTCAGCTGTGCGGTCAACGGCGAGTCCGTGCAGAAGGGCCGCACCAGCGACCTCGTCTTCTCGGTGCCCGAGCTGGTCGCGCGGCTCTCGGCCACCCTGCCGCTGCGGCCGGGCGACGTGATCTTCACCGGCACCCCGGCCGGCGTCGGCGTGGCCCGCAGCCCGCAGCGGTTCCTGGCCGCCGGCGACGAACTCGTCACCACGGTCGAAGGCATCGGCTCGATGCGCCACCGGTTCACCGAGCCGGCATGACCACCGTGGACGCGAACCGGTTCCGCGCGGTGATGGCCGCGGTCTGCGCGCCGGTCACGGTCGTCACCACGACCGCCGCGGACGGCCCGCGGGGCGCCACCGTCAGCTCGTTCACCTCGCTCTCCCTCGACCCGCCGCTGGTGAGCGTCGCGTTCGACCGGCGATCGGCGCTGCTGGCCGAGATCCTCGACGCGGGCCGGTTCGGCGTGAACCTGCTCGGCCAGGGCCAGGACGACCTCGCCGTCCGGTTCGCCACCCGCGGCGCCGACCGCTTCGGCGGCGAGACCGCCTGGTTCACCGACGACCGCCTGCCCCGGCTGCGCGACGCCGCCGGCTGGGTGGCCTGCGACCTGGAGCGGGTCGTCGAGGCCGGCGACCACCTCCTGCTGTTCGGCCTGGTCACCGCGCTCGGCCGGGCCGAGCTGCCGCCGCTCGTGTACGCCCACCGCACGTTCGGCACCCACTCCCGCTACGCCGAGCGGCCGCGCCCGCTCATCACCGACCAGATCGCCGCCTGCGCCCGCTGACCCGCCTCGGAAGGACACCGCCGTCATGACCCTCGCGACCGAACAGCCCGCGCCCACCCTCGACCAGCTCCTCGCCCGCATCGCCGACATCCGGCCGCTGCTGGAGAAGAACGCCGCCCAGGGGGAGGCCGACCGGCGCGTCGTCGAAGAGAGCATCGCCGCGCTGACCGACGTCGGCGCGTTCAAGATCGCCCAGCCCCGCCGCTACGGCGGGTACGGGCTCCCGGTCCGCGCGATGCTCGACGTTTCCGCCGCGGTCGCCGAAGCCGACGGCGGCACCGCCTGGGTCGTCGCGCTGAGCAACGTCTGCGCGTGGCTCGCCGGCCTGTTCAGCCGGCAGGCGCAGGACGACATCTGGGGCGCGAACCCCGGCGCGAAGGTGTCCGGCGTGCTCGCCCCGACCGCCGAAACGACCAAAGTGGACGGTGGACGGCGCGTCACCGGCCGCTGGTACTACAACTCCGGCTCCTGGCACGCCGACTGGGCCGCGCTCGGCATCCCGCTGACCGACGAGCGCGGCGAGGTCGTCGACCAGGGCATGGCCCTGCTCCCCCGCACCGAGCTCGGTTTCGAGGACACGTGGTTCGTCGCCGGGATGCGCTCGTCGGGGTCCAACTGCCTGATCGCCGACGACGTCTTCGTGCCCGAACACCGCGTGATGTCGGTGCCACCCGCCATCGGCGGGCAGTACGCGGTCGACGCGCCCGAGGAGGACGTGTTCCGCGCCGCGCTCGTCCCCGTGCTCACGCTCGTGCTGGCCGGCCCGCAGCTCGGTCTCGGCCGCAAGGCGCTGGAGCTGGTGCGCGAAAAGGCGCCCCGCAAAGCGATCTCGTACACGACGTACGCGACCCAGGCCGACTCCGTGGCCTTCCAGCTGCAGCTCGCCGAAGCAGCGCTGCGGATCGACACCGCGCACCTGCACGCCTACCGGGCGGCCGACGACATCGACGCGGCGTCGGCGGCGGGCACCTACCCCGGCGTCGAAGCCCGCGCCCGGACCCGCGCCGACACCGGCTGGGCGGTCGAGAACATCACCCGCGCGATCGACGTCCTGCTCTCCGCACACGGCGCGGGCAGCTTCGCCGACGTCAACCCGCTGCAGCGGATCTGGCGCGACTCGGCGGTCGCCGCCCGGCACGCGATCGTGCTGCCCGCGGTCAACTACGAGGTCTACGGCAAGGCCCTGCTCGGCCGCGACGACCAGATCACCCCGCTCGTCTGAGACCCGGAGGAACCGGCATGAGCCTGCACCGCCTCACCAAGATCACCATCGGCGTCCCGGACGTCGACGAAACCGCCAAGTACTACACGGAATTCGGCCTGACGCCGACCGATTCCGGCTTCGCCACCGCCGACGGCGGCGAGCAGCTGGAGCTGCGCCGGACCCGGCAGCGCCGGCTGCTGACCCTCGGTATCGGCGCCGACGACCCCGACGACCTGGGCCGCATCACCGCGTCGCTGGCGCGCCTCGACGTCGAAAGCCGCGTCGAGGGCGACGAACTGCACACGAAGGACCCGGTCACCGGGCTCGACGTCGTCGTTTCGGTCGCGCCCCGCCTGCGTCAGGAACCGCCGGAACCCGTGGCCTACAACCAGCCCGGCTCGGTGCGGCGCGCGAACGTCCGCGCGCCCGGGATCGACCGCGAGCCGCCGGTGCGGCCGCGCAAGCTCGGCCACGTCGTGTTCGGCTCGACCGACCAGGCGGCGACCCAGCGGTTCTTCACCGAGGGCCTGGGCTTCAAGGTCAGCGACGAAGCCCCGGGGCTGGCCGCGTTCATGCGCTGCTCCACGGATCACCACAACGTGCTGGTGCAGCAGGCGCCGGTGAGCTTCCTGCACCACACGTCGTGGGAGGTCGACGACGTCGACGAGGTCGGCCGCGGCGCCACCGCGATGCTCCAGGGCCACCCGGAACGCCACACGTGGGGCCTGGGCCGGCACTACATCGGCTCGAACTTCTTCTGGTACCTGCGCGACCCGGCCGGGAACTTCTCCGAGTACTACTCCGACATCGACTGCATCCTCGAGGACCAGCTCTGGGAACCCCGCGTCGTCGCCGGGGAGAAGAGCCTGTACGCGTGGGGCCCACCGCCCCCGCCGTCGTTCCTCGCACCGGAAGACCTGGCGGAGCTGATGACCGACGCCCACGACGGCGCTTGAGCGAGCTGGACACCTTCGGCCGCGGATTCGGCTCGTACGATGAGTTCTGGCGCCGGGGTCGGTGACCGACCCCGAAGGGTTCTGGGCGAAGGTGGTCCCCGGGCGGGCTAAACTACGCCGAGCACGCGCTGGACGGAAACTCCGGCTCGCTCGCCGTGCTCGCGCGCTCCCGGACACGGCCGCCGGAATCGCTGGCGTTCGGCGAGCTGGCGGACCGGGTCGCCCGGGCCCGCGCCCGGTTCGCGCTGCACCTACGGCGCCAAAGAGATCGACAAAGCTACGATGTGGCGGTAATCCGGGCCGGGCCGCCTTCGCCGCGTCACGTCGTCGACGTCTCGCATGGACAGTACACAGTGGACGCTTTGCTCTCGTGGCCACGGTCACGGCGGCATTCTGCTGGCACATCTGAAGGCGCACGCGTTCCACCTGGCCGTGCTCCTGACCGACGGCAACCCGTAGTACCCGGACCTCGGCGCGTAGTGGCGGCTCGCGGCCGAAGCGGAGGTGTCACTGTTCGCTTAGGCGTTCGCGGCGGGTAACCCGTGGGTCCCACACCGCCGCGGCGAGCTGATGGTCCGCCGCCCGACGCCGTCGATGCCGATCGCCTTCTAGAACGACCCCGACCCTTAACCGCGGCGGCGTCCGCCTGGGCACGGCCGAGTTCGACAACGTGGTCGAGGAACTCCGGAGATCAAGGACTCCCTGATGATCCACTTTGAGGACCTGACGGGCGGGCCTGGTCACCTGCTGCTGACCGACCGGACGACGTCGGAGGTGATTTCCCCGGACGCGGTCAGCGGCTACGCCGCCGTCCCCGCCTCCACGGCGGTGATCCACGATCATGTGTAACAACCCGCCCGCGTCGACGACTTGATGTCGGTCGACGAAGGAGGCGGTCGGTGACAGACCTGACCATGGCGGAACCATTCGAGAAGCTCGAGGCACTGCGGGCGCCGGGGAGCGCAGTGCTCTGTGTGGGCACCGGTGACCACGAGGCCGAGTCGCTGGCGACCTGGCACGTGAGTCCGGCGGGCGATCCCACCGGGGCTTGGATCGTTCCCGTGGCCGAAGCGTTCACCGCACCGGACGCGGCACGGCGTCTCCTGAGCCTCCTCGAGCGGCGCGCGATCGCCGCCGTCCACCCGGAGGACGTGCAGGAATGGCTCAAGCGGCTGACCGCCGCGGCGGACTGCGGCATCGACGACGGCTGGTGGCAGCTGCAGCTGTTCTCCCCGGTGGACGCCTTCCGGGAAGCCGCGCAGCGACGACGGCAGTACGACCGCACGGTCGAAGACGCGAGGAAGGAAAGCAAGACGATCACCCCGCTCGAGTGGACGCACGACCTGCCCCTCGACGCCGAGATCGACGACTTCACGTCGCTGCAACGGGTCGCCCGCATTTCGCCCGCGCCCGGGACACCCGTGGTCTCCGAAGTCCTGACGATCGCGCGCACCTTGCGGTGGCTGGTGGCCGTCTGGGCGGAAACCGAGCAGGTGAAGGGCCGGCGCCGGTACGTGCAGGCCGAGCACGGTGACGCCGAGCCGCTGCCGCCGCGATGGCTGGCTGCCGTCCAGTCCGCCGGCTCGAACCGGCTGCCGCTGTGAACCCCGCACGCGGCTATGCCGTCATCGACACCGAGACCACCGGCATCCTCACCGGCTGGCGCCACCGCATCGCGGAGATCGCAGTCGTCCACCTGGACCCGGCCGGGCGCATCACCGACGAATGGGTGACACTCGTCAACCCCGATCGCGATCTGGGTCCCCAGGCCATCCACGGCATCCGGGCCGCCGACGCGCGCCGGGCACCGCGGTTCGAGCACCTCGCCGGGGAACTCGTCCAGCGCCTGAGCGGCCGCGTGGTGGTCGCGCACAACTGGGCTTTCGACGCGATGCACCTGCGCGCGGAATTCGGCCGCCTGGGCATCGACACGCCGTTCGAGACCGACGCCGGCCTCTGCACCATGCGCGCGGCAGGCCGGGCGCGGCTGAATTCCGGACGGTCTTTGATCGACTGCTGCGCGGCCGCGAGGCTGTCCGAGCGCTCCTGGCACACCGCGCTCGACGACGCCCGGGCGGCCGGTGAGCTGCTGGGGTTCTTCCTGCGGCACGCACCGAAGGCGGTCGCCACGACCGAAGCCCAGCTGCGCGCGGCGAACTGGGCGTGGCCCCGGCTCGAGCCGGGCGCGGTCCGGACCGTTCAGCGCACGGCGGTCGGGCACGTCGAGCCGCACTTCCTCGCCCGCCTCGTCGAACGGATGCCACGAGACGGCGAACCGGCGGTCGACGCGTACCTCGCGATGCTCGACGACGCCTTGCTCGACCGGCAGATCTCGGCCACCGAAGGCGACGCGCTTGTCGAAATCGCCCACGACCTCGGCCTGCACAAGGACGAAGTCGTGGCCCTGCACCTGAGCTACCTGCGTGATCTGGCGCGCGAAGCCTGGGCCGACCAGGTGGTCACCGACGAGGAGCGGCACGACCTGCTCACCGTCGCCACGCTGCTGGCCCTCGAACCGGCGATCGTCGAAACGATCCTCGACGAGGAACGCGACTCCGTGCGGACGCCGGCGGGCGAGCGGAAGGTCGGCGGCCTCACGCTGCGGCCGGGTGACAAGGTGGTGCTCACCGGGGACATGAGCCGGGGGCGTGCGGAGATCGCGGCCGAGGCCGCCGCGGCCGGGATCCGCGTCACCACCTCGGTCAGCAAGCAGACGCGGGTGCTCGCCGCGGCCGACCCGGACTCACTTTCGGGCAAGGCGAAGCGAGCTCGCGAATGCGGTGTCCCGGTCGTCTCCGAGGCCGCTTTCTTGAAGGCGCTCGCCGCACTCGGGTAGCTCAGGCTTGCAGGTGCATCGACTGCAGCGCCTGGTAAGCGGTCAGCCCCTCCGGGCCCAGCTCCCGGCCCAGCCCCGAATCCTTCACCCCGCCGAAAGGAGCCGCCGGGTCGACCGTGTAGGTGTTCACGCCGATCGTTCCCGTGCGGATCCGGCTCGCGACCGCCTGGCCGCGGGCCGGGTCCGTGGTCCAGACCGTGCCGCCGAGGCCGTACGGGGAGTCGTTCGCGAGGGTGATCGCCTCTTCGTCGGTCTCGTACTTGATGATCGACAGGACCGGGCCGAAGATCTCCTCGCGGGCGATCGTCGAGTGGTTGTCCACGTCGGCGAACACCGTCGGCTCGACGAACCAGCCGCGGGACTGCCCGGCCGGGCGGCCGCCGCCGGTGGTCAGGCGGGCGCCTTCGGCCAGGCCCTTCGCGATGTAGCCCTCGACGCGCTCGCGCTGGGCCGCCGAGGCCAGCGGGCCGATCTGGGTGGCCGGGTCGAGGGCGTCGCCCACCGCGAGGCCGGCCGCGAAGCCGGTGAACGTCTCGACGATCTCGTCGTAGCGGCTCGCCGGCGCCAGGATGCGGGTGGTGAGGTGGCAGGTCTGGCCGTTGTTGACCATCGTCGACAGGAACAGGTCCTGCGGGTTCGCGCTCAGGTCGGCGTCGTCCAGCACGATCGCCGCGGACTTGCCGCCCAGCTCGAGCGTCACCGGGCGCAGCAGCCTGCCGCACGTCTCGGCGATCTGCCGGCCGGCCACCGTCGAGCCGGTGAACGCGACCTTGTCGACGCCCGGGTGCGACACCAGGTGGGCGCCGCCCTCGCGGCCGCTCTGCACGACGTTGATCACCCCCGGCGGGAAGCCCGCCTCGTCGACCGCCTCGGCGAACAGCTGCGCGTCCAGCACCGTGCCCGGGCTCGGCTTCAGGACCAGCGTGCACCCCGCCGCGAGCGCCGGGCCGAGCTTGAACGCGGCCAGCGTCATCGGCAGGTTCCACGGCACGATCGCGCCGACCACCCCGACCGGCGTCCGCCGCACGCGGACCTTGCCGCCCAGCAGCCCGTCGCGGGCCTCGTCGAGCACCGCGGTCCGGATCAGGCCCGCGTAGTAGCGCAGGATCAGCTGCGGGAACCCGCCCTCGACGGCGTTGGCGATCGAGATCGGCAGGCCGTTCTGGTTGCTCACCCGCCGCGCCGTCTCCCCGGCCCGCGCGTCGAGCGCGACCGCCAGCCGCTCCATCACCGCCGCGCGCTCGGCCGGCTCCCAGGAGCTCCAGCCGACCGGGTCGTCGAACGCGGTCCGGGCCGCCGCCACCGCCGCGTCGATGTCGGCCTCGGCCGCTTCCGGCACCCGGCCGATGACCTGCTCCGTGCTGGCCGAAACGACCTCGATGGTCCGGGCCGAAGAAGGCGCGACCCACTTGCCGCCGATGTACAGGGATTCGTAGACCAGCTCCACGGTCCGACTCCGTCCTTCGACCACCGACGCGGGCATTGCCGCCAGTAAAGCAGCGCCGGAGGAAGGGCGATTATCCGTTCGTGCGGTGCTGCGGACGCCATGCGCCCGCGGCCCGGAAGGACGCGATCCGGATCCGCAGCCCGCGCAGGTGGACCAGGTCGACGGCGAAGCCGGGCTCGGCCACCCGGCACGGACCCGCGAAGTGGACGGACTCGTCCTCGGCGTCGTAGCGCGGCTCCGACCACACGGCCGCTTCGCCCGCCTCGGCGTCCCGGCGGCCGCGGGCCAGCCAGTAGACCGGCAGCTTCATCACTTCGCCCAGCACCTTGTCCAACGCGGCGAGGTCGGTCTCCGCGACCGCGAACCCGCGGCCGTCCGACACGAGCGGCGCCGACACGGCGTGGGTGAACGTCGCGGTGTCGCCGGACGCGGTGATCGTCCAGTCGGCCACGGTGGTGCGGGTGGGCATGACGGCTCCCTGCGGTCGCGGCCCCCAGGTCGGCACACCGTAAACGATCACCTCGGTCCCCCGGCCGAACCGCGCCACGTGTTCAGCTTCCGTTCACCGGATGAACACCTCGTCGCCGAAGTTGTGTCAGGCTAGTTCCCATGTACGCCGAAGCACCGCGGTCCGTGACCGACCTGGCCGCGGACCCGGACTGGGTGGTGACCCGCACCGGCACGACCGGGCAGTGGCTCACCGCCGAACGCGCTCTCGACCGCAACGGCGACCGGCGGCTCCTCGGCCTCACCCCGATCCGCCCCGGCACGGTGGCGCTGATGCTGTGGTCCGGCGGCGACGTCGTCGAGCACTTCCGCGGCAGCGAGGCCGAGGCCTGCACGACGGCGCTGCGGTGGGCGGCCGAGTTCCTGGCCGGCGAGCGGTAGGCCCGGCGCCGCCCGGCGTACACCGGGAATTCGGCCGGAACCGGGGAAGAAGCCGGCTGCGCCCGGTACGTTGCCCCGCGTGAAGACGAAGCTGCCCGCCGCGCTGTTCCTGTCCGCCGCGCTCACCGCCGCGCTGAGCACCCCCGCCACCGCCGCGACCGGCGGCCGCGAGCTCGCGCCGGGCGTGACGGTCTACACCACCTTCACCGGCGAAGGCACCGGCCACAACACCTGGACGATCACCGCGCAGGTGCCCGGCGGGTCGAGCCCCGACCCCGACGCGCCACCGTCCGCGCTCGGCACCCGCGAGCACGCCGACGCGCTCGTGACGTCGCTGCGGGCCAAGGGTTTCGACGCGCGTGCCGAGCGGGTCGACTGGCCCGCGTTCGCCGACACGCCCCGGGGCCCGCTCGGCTGGCGGGTGCGCGTCGGCTCCTTCACCGACCGGGCGCAGGCGGCCGCCACCGCGAGCGCGATGAGCGCGAACGGCTTCGGCGGCGGCGTCGAGTGGACCGGGCAGGACGGCCCCGAAGCCGGCGGCCCGCAGCGCGTGCGCGTCGCCGTCGTCGACCCGAAGCGGTTCACCGGGCGGGTCGCCGCCTCGCACGGGGAGTCCGTGGCGGGGCGGCGCACGACGTCGGCGCTGTCCGCCGCCGCCGGGGCGCTGGTCGGGGCCAACGGCGGGTTCTTCGTCATCGACCCGCGCGACGGCATCCCCGGCGAGCCCGCCGGCGCCGGCGTCTACCAGGGGCTGCTGCAGAGCGAGGCCACCACCGGACGGCCCGCCCTGCTGCTGGGCGAACGCCCGTCGATCGGCGTCCCGCGCACCGCGGTCACCGTCGGCGGCCACCCCGTGAACGGCGTCAACCGCAAGCCGGGCGTGATCCGCAACTGCGGCGAGCCCGGCGACGTCCCGACCGACCGGCCGCTGCACGACACGACCTGCACCCACCCGGACGAGCTGGTGCTGTTCACCCCGCAGCTCGGCACCCCCACCCCGGCGGGTGACGGCGTCGAAGCCGTGCTCGACGCCCGCGACGTCGTCACCGCGCTGCGGCCCCCGGGCGGCGACGTGCCGGCGGCCGGCCACACGGTCCAGGGCACCGGCGCGGCGGCGACGTGGCTGACCGCGCACGCGCGGCCGGGCACCCGGCTGCGCGTCGACACGCGGATCTTCGCGGACGGCCACCCGGTCCACCCGGCGGGCGTGGTCAACGGCGGCCCGTGGCTGGTCCGCAACGGCCGGGTGTCGGTGAACGCGGCGGCGGACGGCATCGTGCACCCCGGCGACCCGTCGTTCGTCTACGGCTGGGGCGTCAAGCGCAACCCGCGCACGATGGTCGGCCTCGACCGCCGCGGCCGCCTGCTGATCGTCACCGCCGACGGCCGCCAGCCGGGCTACAGCGAGGGGTTGTCGCTGGTGGAGGGCGCCGAGCTGCTGAAGCGCCTGGGCGCGGTGGACGCGATCAACCTCGACGGCGGCGGCTCGACGGCGATGGCGATCGACGGCAAGCTCGTCAGCTCACCCTCGGACGCGACGGGCGAGCGCCCGGTCGGCGACGCGGTCGTGGTGCTGCCCCGCCGCTGACCGAAGTCCGGTGTTCACCTCCGATTCACCTTCCGGCCGTCTCACGGGGCATGTTCCCGGTACGACGGCAACCGGAAGGTGAACGATGAGCACGCTCGACACGATGGCTTCCGCAGCGCTCGACACCCACTTCGCCCAGCTGGAGGACCGCTTGGGCCACGACTACGCGAACATCGCCCGCCCCCGCCTGCACGACCTGGTCGACCACGAACGAGCCCGCTTCGCCGGGGCGCGCATCCACGCGTTCGTGCCGATCCTGGTGGAACGAGCGGTCCGGGCGGCGCTGGGGACGCGCTGAGGCAGGCTTGACGACTGAGGCCGGCCGGCTGGGGGGCCGGCCGGTCGCGGGAGGCGGCGATGAACGCGCGATGGGCGCTCAGCTGTGGGCGCGGAACGTCGCGCCGGCGTCGCGGTGCCTGCGGATGCGCGCCGGGAATTCACCCGCGGCCCGCCGAGGGGACGGCCGGGTCGCGGGAGGCGGCGATGAACGCGCGGTGGGCGCCGCGCCGCCCGGGCTTCCCGTCGGTTTTCGCGAATTCAGCAGCTGGTTCGGGCTGCTAACCTGGAGGAACGCACGAACAACTTGATCGGAGCCCATCTTGTCCTCGGCAGAGAAACACCAACACGCGTCTTCGGGACGTAAGTAGGTGAGGGGCTCCGAGAATCCACCGGAGCCCCTTCCGGTACCCGACGAGGCGCCTGGATCATGGGATCCAGGCGCCCTCGATCGTGACTGGTGCTGCTCGGTGCACTCAAGCCACCCTCATGGGTTGAGGAAGACGATCGCCGCGTTCAGAGCCGTCGCGAACAGCGTCCACGCCAGGTACGGCAGCTGCAAACCCGCCGCCAGCGGGGAGCGGCGGCGGAACACCACCAGCGTTCCCGCGACCACCACATCGAGGACCACGATCTCCACCAGCGCCACCGTGTAAGCGCCCGCCGCGAAGAACAACGGTGTCCACGCCGCGTTCAAGACCAACCCCGCCGCGTACCAGGCGAACTCCCGGCGGGTTCCCGACGCTCGCCAGAACAGCCAGCCCGAGATCGCGATCAGGATGTACAGGACCGTCCACACCGGACCGAACAGCCAAGACGGCGGAGCCCACGGCGGCTGGACCAGCGCGCCGTAGACCTCCCTCGATCTCGTTGCCGCGAGGCCGCCCACGACGGCCACCGCCGCCACCGCGGCGAGGAAGCCGGCCAGGACCGCCACCGGGGCGGGGCGAGAACGGGGCAGGGTCGTCACGTCGGTTCACCTCTCGATGCACGGCCGATGCGCGGTCACCGAAGCCTAAGGCCGCCATCGCGGAATCGCGCGATGAACACTACTCACGTCCGATGCGCCGCGGGCCGATCCGATGCAGTATCGATCCATGACCACCCACGAAACGGACGTCGTCGTCATCGGCGCGGGGCTTGCCGGGCTCGCCGCCGCCCGGCGGTTGCACGAGGCCGGTGTCGAGTGCGCCGTGCTGGAGGCGGGGGACGACGTCGGGGGGCGCGTGCGCACCGACGTCGTCGACGGCTTCCGGCTCGACCGCGGCTTCCAGGTCCTCAACCCCGCCTACCCGGCGATCCGGCGGCTCGTCGACGTCGACGCCCTGCGCCTCGGCCGGTTCTGGCGCGCGGTCCGCGTCGCCGACGACGACCGGGTCTCGCTGCTCGGCCACCCGCTCGACGCCCCGAAGGCGCTGCGGGACGTCGCCGCCCGCCGGTACCTCTCCGCGAAGGACCTCGCCGCCCTCGGTGCGCTCTCCGCCCGCGTCGCCGCCGGGTCCGCCCGCTCGATCGTGCGCGGCGACGACGGGACGACCGCCGACGAGCTGGGCCAGGCCGGGCTGTCCGACCGGGCCGTGGCCACCGTCCTGCGCCCCTTCCTGTCCGGCGTCTTCCTCGAAGCCGAGCTCAGCACGTCGAGCCGGTTCTTCCGGCTGGTCTGGCGGAGTTTCCTGCGCTCCGCGCCGTCGTTGCCCGCCGAAGGCATGGGCGCACTCCCCCGGCAGCTGGCCGCCCGCCTGCCCGCCGGCTCGGTGCGCACCGGCACGCCGGTCGACCGGATCGGGCCCGGCGAGGTGCGCACCGCGGGCGGCGACGTCTGGACCGCCCGCGCGATCGTCGTCGCGACCGACGGCACGACCGCGTCGCGGCTGGTCGACGGCGTCGCCGAACCGCTTTGGAACGGCGTGACGACGTGGTACTTCGCGCCGGACCGGCGCCCGTCGCACGAGCCGGTCATCATGGTCGACGCCCGCGGCGGCCCCGTCGTGAACACCGCCGTGCTCAGCGAAGTGTGCCCGTCCTACGCGCCACCGGGCGGCGCCCTGGTGAGCGCGTCGACGCTGACGCCCGTCGCCGAGCCCGAGGTCCGGCGGGCGCTCGGCCGGATGTACCGCACCGACGCGACCCGCTGGCCGGTGGTCGGCCGGTACGAGATCCCGCACGCGCTCCCGGCCATGCCCGCGCCGCACCCGATCCGCCGCGAGGTCCGCTGGGGTGACGGGATCTACGTGTGCGGCGACCACCGCGACACGAGCTCGCTGCAGGGCGCGCTCGCCTCGGGTGGCCGGACCGCGCGCGCCCTGCTGGCCGACCGGTCCTGACGCTCAGCGGAAGACGTCGGCGACCCAGTCGGCGATGTAGGTGCTGGGGTGGGAAAGGTGGTCGAGCCCGATGTGCTCGGCGCCGCCTTCGGCCGCGGTGAAGATCCGCAGCCGCCGGTCCGGGCTCGCCGTCGCCTGGTCGTAGGAGCGGTGGGCGTACTCGAGCGGGATCTGGCGGTCGTTCTCACCGTGGCAGATCAGGAAGGGCACGGTGATCTTCTCGACGACGCCGTCGAGGGTGACCGCGTCGGCGAAGTCGATGAACCGCCCGAGGTCGTCGTGCCCCCACACCCACAGCACGTGTTCCCAGTAGTGCGGCACCGGGCGCTCGCCTTCGCGCTGCAGCCGGCGGCGCTGCACGGCACCCCAGTCGTGGTTCGCGCCCCAGGCCACGACCAGGGCGAGCCGCTTCTCGAACGCCGCCGCCCGGGGCGCGTAATAGCCGCCGAGTGACCAGCCGACCAGGCCGACGCGGGCCGGGTCGACGTCGTCGCGGGTTTCGAGGTAGTCGACGCACGCCGCCGCCCAGGCTTCGGTGTCGACGCGGGCGGTGAGCCCCTGCAGGCGCAGCGCCTCCCCGGAACCCGGGCAGTCGACCATCAGGCACGAGATCCCGCGCGCCGCCAGCTCCGCCCAGTGGCGCGAGGCGTACATGTGCTCCTTGGTGGAGTCCAGCCCGTTCCACATGATCACCACCGGCGCCCGGCCGGTGCCCGCGCGGCTGAAGTACGCGGGCAGCGTGGTGCCCTCGTACGGGACTTCGACGCGCGTGACCGTCTCGAACGCCTTCTCCTGCAGCGCGAGCACGCGCCGGTAGGTGTCGAGCCGGCCCGGCGCCGACGCGCTCTGCATCCGCTCGGCCTGGCAGAGGTAGTTGGTGGCGCGGGCGTAGAGCTGCTTGGCGGTCCGGACGTGCCCGGCTCGCTCGGCTTCCCCGGCCCGGTCCGCGAGCTCGTCGGTCAGCTCGGTCCAGGCCCGCAGGAAGTCGGCCGTCCCGGCGTCTTCCCCGCGCTGCGCGGCTTCCTTGATGGGACGGCAGGCCCGGTCGACCTCGTCGATGAGGCCGCCGCTGTTGAGCGTCGCGACGACGCCCAGGTTCCAGACGTAGTTGCCGGGGAAGTACTCGAACACGGACTGTCCTTTCAGGAGGTTCGCCGCCGCGCGGGCGCGACGGGTGGCAGGTCGGGGCCGGCGACGACGGTGTTGCGGATCGTGCCCAGCCCGTCGACGGTCATCTCGACGACGTCGCCGGGTGCGAGCGGCGGGACCTCCCGGCCACGACCCCACAGTTCGGCGAGGCAGCCGCCGTTGCCGCAGGTGCCGGAGCCGAGCACGTCGCCGGCACGGACCCACGTGCCGCGCGAGGCGTAGGAAACGAGGTCTTCGAACGGCCAGCCCATGTGGGCCAGCGAGTCGCGGCCGACTTCGGTGCCGTTGACCGACACCCGCATCTCCAGCGACAGGAAGCCTTCGTCGTCGCGGAACGGCGCCAGCTCGTCGGCGGTGACCAGCCACGGCCCCAGCGTCGTCGCGGAGTCCTTTCCCTTGGCGGGCCCCAGGTTGACCTTCATCTCGCGGCGCTGCAGGTCCCGCGCGGACCAGTCGTTGAGGATCGTGTAACCGAAGATCGCGTCGCGCGCCTCGGCCGGGGTCAGCGACGAGCCGTCGCGGCCGACCACCGCGGCGACTTCCAGCTCGAAGTCGAACGCCCGCGAGCCCGGTGGCACCGGCACGTCGTCGTGGGCGCCGACGAGCGCGTACGGGTTGGTGAAGTAGAACGTCGGGGCCTCGTACCACTCCGGGACGACGCCGCCGGCGATCCCTTCGACGTGCGCTTCGAAGGTGACGAAGTCGCGCACGGTCGGCGGGTCCAGCGGCGGCAGCAGCCGGACCCGCTCGATCGGCACCGCGGGCGCGCCCAACGCGTGCTCCCCCAGTGCCAGCGCGGTGGGCAGTCCTGTTCGGACGAGCCCGAGGACGGTGGTGCCTTCGGGCAGCGGGTGGAGTCCGTCGCCGGCGACGACTCCGGCGTGCGTGCCGCCGTCGTGGCGGTAGGTGGCGAAGCGCACGGCTCAGACCGGCGGCGCGAGGAACAGGCCCCGGTCCGGGTCGTTGAACGACTTGCGGGCGACGAACTCGTCCATCGCGTTCGCCGTGCCCCACTGGTCGCTCACCGCGGGGTCGCTGAAGTCGTAGAGGTGCGGGTGCCAGGCGTCCTCGTCGACCAGCTCCAGCTCGGTCGTGTACTCGACGGTGTTGCCGTGCGGGTCGAGGAAGTAGGAGAAGGTGTTGTTGCCGGCCAGGTGCCGGCCCGGGCCCCAGATCTTCTCGACGCCCGCGCGCAGCAGCTTCCCGGTGCCGCGCATGTACTCGTCGAGCCCGCGCAGCTCGAAGGACGCGTGGTGCAGCGACGGGTGCGGGCCGCGCGCGATGGCGAGGCTGTGGTGCCAGGAGTTGATGCGCAGGAACCACATCATTTCACCCATCCGCGGGTGCATGAGGATGTCCGAAAGCCGGAACCCGAGGTGCTTCTCGTAGAAGGCGCGGGTCTCCTCGGGGTTCGCGGAGTTGAGGACGACGTGGGACAGCCGGACCGGGATGTGCTCGCCCGCTTCGATCTTGCGGTGCCGGCGCACGGCGACGTCGGCGCTGACCTCGATCGTGCGGCCCTCGTTGTCGAAGAACCGGAACCCGTAGCCGCCGCCGGGCGTGGTCATGCCGCCCGGCTCGGAGACCAAGGTGACGCCGGCGACGGCGAGACGCTCCGCCAGCGTGTCCACATCGGACACCGAGGCCACCCCGAATGCGACGAGGTCGATGCGCTTGTCGGCCGCCTCGCGGAGCCGGACGACGTACTGCTCCGGCGAGCCTTCGGCGGCGAGGAAGGCGATCCCCGAGTCGGTGTGCTCGGCGGACAGCCCCCAGGCGCCGGTGAAGAAGTCCCGCTGCCGGGCCAGGTCGGGCACGGCGAGGTCGACGTGCCGCAGGTGGGTGATCATGGGTTCCTCTCAGGCGGGTGGGGTGACGAGGGTGGCGATCTCGCGCATCAGGCCGGGAACGTCCCCGCGGACGCCGTCGAGCAGCCACTGGCCGAGCTGGTTCGAGGCGTCGACGACGGCCCGCGCGCGGCCGTACCGGCGGGCGGTGAACGCGGCCAGCAGGTCGTCGTCGAGCGCGTCGGCGGCGAGCACGAGCTCGGCGAGCACCGCGGCGTCTTCGAGGGCCTGCGCGCCGCCTTGGGCCAGCGTCGGCGGGCAGGCGTGCGCGGCGTCGCCGATGAGCACGACGCGGCCGCGGTGCCACGGCGGCGGGACGACGTGGGTCTCGAACCACGTGTAGTTCACGCGGGCCGGGTCGACGAGCGTCTCGCGGATCTCGTCCCACGGGCCGTGGTAGCCCGCCGCGAGGTCCCGCAGGGTCGCGAGCCGCTGCTCCGGGGTCAGGAAACTCCGGTTCCGGGCCTTTTCGACGACGTAGGCGTACAGCGAATCCTCGCCGGTCGGGCAGTAGCCGGCGATGTAGCACGGGCCGCCGTAGCAGAGGTCCGTCCGCGTCACCGACGCCGGCCGCGGGCCGAACGCGCGCCAGATCCCCATCCCGGTCGCGCGGGTCCGGGCGTCGATGCCGAGCAGCCCGCGCGTCGCGGAGCGGATCCCGTCGGCGCCGACGACCAGGTCGTAGCGGCCGGTCGAGCCGTCCGAGAAGGTGACGTCGCCGTCCTCGGTGAGCTCGGTCGGCGACAGCCCGAAGCGGATCTTCGCACCCGCCTCGCGGGCTCGGTCCCCGAGGACGCGGGCGAGCGCGGGCCGCGGCATCCCCAGCGTCGCGGGCAGGTCCGGGCCGCCGGTGCGGGCGTCGGGGAACTCGGCCAGCAGGCTGCCGTCCGGCGCGCGCAGGCCCAGGCTGTCGAAGCAGTAGCCCCCGGCCCGCACGGCGGGCCACACGCCGAGGTCGCGCAGCACGCGCAAGGCGTTGCCCTGCAACGTGATGCCCGATCCCCCGGCGCCGATCGCGGGCCGGGTCTCGACGAGGTCGACGGCGACGCCGCGGGAGGCGAGCAGGATCGCGGTGCCGGTCCCGGCGAGGCCGGCGCCGACCACGAGGACGGTGTTCACGGCGGGCATGGCGGCCTCCTACTTGACGGCGATCGGCGCGACCGGGGCGCCGACGGCCCCGGTCACCGGCAGAGGTGCGGCGGTCAGCCAGAACTCGAAGACGCCGTCGGCGGCGCAGTCGGCCGCCAGCGCGTCGAGGTCCCACATCTCGCCGAGGAACAGCCCGACGTGCGGGATGACGACCTGGTGCAGCGGCTGGAAGGCGACGTCGAACTCGTTGGGCCGCACCTCGAACCCCCAGGTGTCGGTCGCGATCCCGGCGATCTCCGTGCGGTGCAGCCAGTCCGCGGTGGTGAACGACAACCCGGGCGAGTCGCCGCCGGCGTAGTCGCCCCAGCCTTCGCGGCGGGCGCGGGCCAGCCGGCCGGTCCGCACCAGCAGCAGGTCGCCCCGGCCGACGCGCGCGGTCTCGCCCTGCGCGGTGATCGTCGCGTCGAGGTGCTCGGCGGTGATCGCGAAGCCGTCCGGCAGTTCACCGTCCCCGAGCGCGCGGCCGACGTCGAGCAGCACCCCGCGGCCGGCGATCCGCCCGGCGGTGGTCTCGATGCCGGTGACGCGGTCGCCTTCGCTGGTCACGACGTCCCCGGCCCGGCGGCCGTTGTAGGCGAGGCCGTGGTCGAAGATGTGGCCGAGGCCGTCCCACTGGGTCGAGGCCTGCAGCGGCATGAAGACGACGTCGTCGGCGCCGCCGAGGCCGTGCGGGAAGCCCTGGGTGCCGCGCTCGGCGTCGACGCCGGTGTCCAGCATCGTGTGCACGGGGTTGGTCCGGCGGCGCCAGCCCCGTTGCGGGCCGTCGGCGTCGAAGGTCTGGGCGAGCGAGAAGCTCGCGCCCCGGCGGACGAGCGCGGCGCCCGCACGGCGTTTGGCGTCGTCGAGGAAGTTCAGGGTGCCGAGCACGTCGTCGTCGCCCCACCGGCCGCGGTTGGAGCAGCGGGCGGCAGCGGCGGCGATGGCGCTTTCGGGGTCGGTGCGATCCACCCGTTCACTGTCGGGCAGCCACGGGGTATTCAGGAAGACGAAATCGTTGATACGGAGTATCAGCGTGGTGGATAGTGGCGGAGTGGATCTCAACCTCCTCGTCACCCTGGACGCGCTGCTGCGCGAGCGCAGCGTGTCGCGCGCGGCCGAGCGGCTGGGCCTGAGCCAGCCGGCGGTCTCGGCGCAGCTCGCGCGGCTGCGCCGCCACTTCGGCGACGAGCTGCTGGCCAGGACGGGCAACCAGTACCGGCTGACGCCGCTGGCCATCCGCCTGAAGGAGCGCGTCCAGACGGCACTCCCGGGCGTCGAACGCGTCTTCGCGGCGGCCCCCGACTTCGACCCGGGCTCGTCCACCCGCGAGTTCAAGCTCCTGATCAGCGACTACACGATCGCCGTCCTGGGCGACACGATCGCTCGCCTGCTCGCCGAGGAGGCCCCGGGCGCCCGGCTGCGGTTCGTGCCGAACATCCCGGAGACGGTCGACGACGCGCCCCAGGTGCTGGTGAACGCCGACCTGCTGGTCCTCCCCCACGGCTTCCTGCTCGCCGAGCTCCCCCACCAGGACCTCTACCGCGACGAGTGGGTCTGCCTGGTCGCGACCACCAACGCCGACGTCGGCGACCGGCTGACGATCGAGCAGCTCGAGACGCTCCCGTGGGTGGTGACCTACCACGGCCCGACGGCGTCGACACCGGCCGCGCGCCGCCTGCGCACGCTCGGGATCGAGCCGCGGGTGCAGATCGTCACGGAGACGTTCTTGACCATTCCCGGTCTCGTGGCGGGTTCGGATCGGATAGCGCTGCTGCAGCGCCGCCTGGCCGGGCGGATCCCGCCGTCGTCGGGGATCCGCGTGCTGCCGTGCCCGTTCGACGCGGGCGAGCTGGTCGAGGCGCTGTGGTGGCACCCCATCCACGACGACGACCCCGAGCACCGGTACCTGCGGGACCTGGTGGTCCGGGCGGCCGCCACCGCGGCGGCGTAGGGACCCGTTGCCCGACGCGGGCGCCGCACCACGACCGCCGCCCCAGCGATCGGCGCGCCGGACCTCTCGATCGCCAGGGCTGCGCCAATCCGCGCCGCAGCCCCTCCCGCGGCCCGCCACCCGGCGACCCGCGGAACCCGACCCGCCACCCGTCAGGGCGGCCGCCACCGCGACGGCGTAGGGCTCAGCGGAGGCCGATCAGCAGCCTGTCGGCCGCGTCCCAGTGCTCGAACTTGCCCTCGTGCACCAGCGCCTGCGGGATGACCCACTTCGCCAGCATGTCGATCTCCCCCGACGCCATCAGCCGTTCCGGGCCCGCGTAGTACGTGCTCTCCCAATCGCGGACCAGGCCGGAGGCCGCGTCGATGTCGACCGAGTAGTAGTCGTGCGTGACCGGGTCGATGACGTGGACCCCCGCCGTCCGGGCGACGCCGTAGACGGCCTCCGTGCGGCTGTCCATCCGGGTCGCGTCGTAGCCGACCTGGTCGGACTTCGGCAGGTCGGGGTTCTGCATCGTGCAGAGCGCCGACAAGATCCGGGTGCGCATCAGCTTCCAGTACCAGCGGTACGATTCGGTCGCGAACGCGAAGCGGCCACCGGCGATGCCGCGCCGGCTCACCAGTGTGGCCAGGTTGCGCAGCAACGCTTCTTCGTCCCGCAGCACGGCCGCGTAGCGGTGGCGGAAGTCGATCGCGAAGTCCGCCGTGTAGTACGGGTCCTCCTTCAGGTTCTCCAGCCGGTCGAGCATCCGGCGCCGCAGCATCCGGTACTCCGGCTCGTCGGGCAGCCGGAACTGGGTCGCGTCGACCGGGTACCCGGTCCCGTGGCGGGCCACCAGCTGGGCGACGCGCTCTTCGAGCTGGACGACGTCGAGGTCGACCTCGCGGGTGACGAACAGCGGGATGATTTCCCGGTGCGGCTCGAGGCCGGCCGGGAGCCCGTCGAGCTGCCGGTGCAATTGGGTGCACAACGTCTGCAGTGAAGGCAAATAACCGCCCTGGGAGAAATCCGCGTACAACCGGTTGGCGAGACTGGCGGGGAGTTCGGAATCGTCCAACCGTACCGGCAGGATGATGTCCCGCTTTTCGGTGCGCTCGATTTCGAGGGCCTGGTCGATCTCCCGCTTCACCCAGTCCGACGCCAGCATCTCGGCCGACATGGCCACCAGCACGAACGACGACGCACCCAGGCTCGCGCGGATCGTCTCGGTCAGCCGGGCGCCGACGTCCAGTCGCCATTCGTCGTACCACACCTCGAAACCGCGCTGGGCCAGGTCCATCGCCAGGCGCTTGACGAACGTCTTGTTCGCCGACGAGTGCGAAATGAAAACGGCGGGCATGGCTTTCCCCCTCCGGCGACGGGTCGATAGCCGGACAGTTTAACCCCGCCCGGCCGGGAATCGGTCGACAACGATTCACCGCCGGTTCCCGATGCCCGGCCGAACAGGCGGAAGTCCGCGACCGCGCCGGGTCGCGCCCAGCGGCAAGGGGCTCATCGACGGCGCCGGGTTCGCCCCGGTCGGCTCGCCGCCGAAGTACCGGCGCGGGCGGCGGCGCGGCAAACCGGCCGGGGCGGTCCCCACCTCGGGAACCGCCCCGGCCGGAGCTGTCGGGCTACTGCGCCGCCGCACCTTCGCGGCGCTGTCAGCCAGCCGCCGCCAAGCTGTCCGGCTACTGCGCCGCCATGCGGTCGCGGAGGCTGCGGGGGCGCATGTCCGTCCAGACCTCGTCCACGTGGTCCATGCACTCCTGGCGGGTGCCCGTCGTGCCGTCCGGGCGCCAGCCCGCCGGTACCTCCTTGTCCGCCGGCCAGAGCGAGTACTGCTCTTCGTCGTTGACCAGGACCTGGAAGGTGGTGTTGTCGTCCATCGGGGTTCCTTTCTGTTACGGGTTGGGGGTTTCTTCGAGCTCGCGCAGCTGCGCCACCGCGGGGAAACCGCGGAGGGTGCCGCTGAACGTCGTCAGGAGGGTGACCACCGCGATGGCGGCCGCGCAGGTCAGGACCGCCGCCGGGCCGGGGAGGGCCTCCACCAGCCAGCCGCCCAGTGCCGGGCCGAGCGCCGCCGCTAGGCCGCCCGTCACGCCGAGGACCCCGCCGAGGCGGCCGCGGAGGTGGTCGGGGGTGAACAGGAGCTGGTAGGTGCTGATCGTCGTGTTGGCCGCCGGCGGCAGGAACGCGATCACGGCGAACAGCGCGCCCATCACGTATCCACTGTGGACGAACACCGCGAGCGGGGTCAGCACCGTCAGCGCCCAGAACACCCCGGCGATCAGCACGTACGGGCTGAGCTTGCGGTGCAGGTACGGCGCCGCCAGCGCGCCGAGGATCCCGCCCGCGCCGAGCATCGCCGCCATCACGCCGATTTCGCCGGACGGCACGCCGCGCTCGTTCGCCAGCACGATGATCACCAGGTAGTAGGCGGAGAAGAACAGGTTCAGGCTCACCACGCAGAAGACCGTGACGCGCAGCCGCGGCTGCTGCCACACCCACCGCAGCCCTTCGAGGATCTCCCGCCCCAGGTGCGCGGGCGCCCGCTCGGCCGGCGCGGGACGGCCCGGCAGCCGCACGAACACCAGCGACACGAACGCGAACACGTGCGCGACCACGTCGAAGGCGAACGGCACCAGCCGCCCCACGGCGAACAGGAACCCGCCGAGCGCGGTGCCCGACAGCTGCCCGGCACTGGTCCGCGCCGCGTTCATCGCGACCGCGGCCGGCACCTGTTCGTCGGCCACCAGCCGCGGCAGGCTCGCCTCTTCCGCCGGTTCGAACAGCGCACGGCACACGCCCATCACAACGGCGACGACGACCAGCAGCCCCACGCCGGCCCCGCCCCACCAGAGAGCGAGCACGAGCCCCGCGGCCGCAACGGCTTGCACCGCTTCACACGCGAGCATGACCAGCTTGCGCGGCCACCGATCGACCAGCGCCCCGGCGGGCAGGCCCGCGACGAGCTGCGCGATCGCGACCGCACCGACGACGAGACCTGATTGCGCGGCGGAGCCGGTCAGCGCCAGCACGAGCAGGGGGAACGCGATCATGGTGGTGCTGAACCCGGCTTCGGAGACGACCTGCCCGGTCCAGAGCAGCCGGTAGTCCCGGTTCCCCCCGAGCCGGACGGGGACCGACGACCGGCCACGATCGCCCGCACCTCGGGCGCCGGCGGTCGCGCCACCACCGGCGCCCGCGGTGCGGCCGCTGTCCCCGAGGCGAGGCTGGGTCGGCGGGCGGCCGCGATCGCCAGCGGCGCGGTCAGGTGCGACACCGGAACCGCTGCCGTCGCTGCTGTGGCCGCGAGCAGCGCCGCCGGTTGGCGCGGCCGGGTCGGTGCCGTCCGCAGCCTGGCCCGGCAAGTGGTCGCCGCGGGTCACGGGCGGTCTCCTCGGCAGTCGGCCGCGATGGCTCGCAGTGCGGCGGCGAAGTCGGTCGCCACCGCCGTCACCGTCGCCCGCTCGTGCAGGTCCGGGCGGTAGAACCACGAGAACTCCAGCCGCCCGTCCCGCACGCCGCCGACCACCTCCAGCACGTGCGGTGGCCGGTTCGCCGGGTCCTGCTCGCGGCCGATCGGCGGGTGGGCGCGCAGGTACAACCCGTCCCCCTCCCCCGCGTGGTCGCCCTGCCCCAGGTAGTTGAACGCCACCTCCGGGGTCCGCGCGCCGAGCGAAGGGTCGCGATAGCACCGCAACGCCCCGAACCCGAACCCGTTGCCCGGCACCGCCCGCAGCTGCCGCCGGACCGCCTTCACGAGGTCACGCCACCCCGCCGCCGGGTCCACCGTCAGCGCCACCGGGAACAGCGTCGTGAACCAGCCGACGGTCCGCGACAGGTCCGCGCCCTCGAGGATTTCCTCGCGCCCGTGCCCCTCCAGGTCGACCGACACGGCCGGCTCGCCCGTCCAGCGGGTGAGCGCGCGGGCCAGCGCCGCGAGCAGGACGTCGTTGATGCGCGTCCGGTACGCACCGGGCGCCAAGTGCAGCAACGCATCCGTCGCCCGCTCGTCGATGCCGACCGTCACCAGATCCGGTGCGCCCGGTGGAGACGCGGTCCGGTCTCGGGGGATCGCGCAGCCCGGCAGGTCACGTGCCCAGTGCTCGCGTTCGCCGTCGAGGCCACCGGCCTCGGTGAACTCCCGCAGCCGGTGCGCCCAGTCGCGGAACGACGTCGTCTTCGGGCCGAGGTCGGCCTTCTCCCCCGCCTGGATCTGCCGGTACGCCCGCTCCAGGTCCTCCAGCAGGATGCCCCACGACACCGCGTCGACGACGAGGTGGTGCGCGGCCAGGAACAGCCGCGGATCGTCGTCGTCGGACAGCAGCGCGCGCAGCTGGGGCGGGTGCGCGAGGTCGAAGCTCGCCTGCGCCTCGTCGGCGGCCCGCTCGAGGTCCGCCGCGGGGACCACGCGCAGCGCGGCTCCCGCCTCCACCGGCGCGTTGTGCTGCGTCCAGCCGTCGGCGGTCCGCTCGAAGCGCAACCGCAGAGCGTCGTGGTGCGCGATCACCTCGTCGAGCGCCTGCCGCAACGCTTCCTCGTCCACCGGGCCGGCCAGCTCCACGAGCACGGACTGGTTGAAGTGCGCCGGGTTCGCCGGCTCCGAGGCGAAGAACCACTGCTGGATCGGCGTCAGCGGGACGTCGCCGACGACGGCCACCCGCTCCTCGACCGCGTCCTCGGCCGCGTGCACGACCGTGGCCAGCTCGGCGACCGTCTGGTGGGTGAACAGGTCCTTCGACCGCATCGCCAGCCCGGCCTGCCGCGTCCGGTGCACGACCTGGATGGCGAGGATCGAATCCCCGCCGAGCTCGAAGAAGTTGTCCGTGACGCCGACCCGGGGCAGGCCGAGCACCGCCGACCACACCCCCGCGAGCGTCGACTCGACGTCCGTGCGCGGGGCCACGAACTCCGCGGTCGGCACCGCCGTGAGGTCCGGCTCCGGCAGCGCCGCGCGGTCGACCTTCCCGTTCGCCGTCACCGGCACGGCGTCGAGCGGCACGAACACCGACGGCACCAGGTAGTCCGGCAGCGAATCGCCCAGGTGCGTGCGCAACTCGGCCACCTCGCCGACGACGTAGGCGACGAGCCGCTTGTGCCCGTCGAACTCCCGGGCGACCACGACGGCTTCCCGCACGTCCGGATGCCGCCGCAGCGCCGCCTCGATCTCGCCGAGCTCCACCCTGAACCCGCGGATCTTGACCTGCTCGTCGACGCGCCCGGCGAACCACAGCTCCCCGGCGGCCGTCCAGCGGACGACGTCGCCGGTCCGGTACATCCGGGACCCCGGCTCGCCGAAGGGGTTCGCGACGAACCGGTCCGCGGTCAGGCCCGGCCGGTCCAGGTAGCCCCGCGCCAGGCCGGCCCCGCTGACGTACAGCTCGCCGGGCGTCCCGATCGGCACCGGCCGCAGCGCCGCGTCCAGGACGTGCACCGCGGTGTTCGCGATCGGCCGCCCGATCGGCGGGGTGCCGCCCGGTTCGAGCGGCCCGCTCCACGAGGTGACGACGGTGGCCTCGGTCGGGCCGTACGCGTTGATCATCCGGCGGCCCGGCGCCCACCGCGCCACCAGCTCGGCCGGGCACGCGTCGCCGCCGACGAGCAGCGTGCGGAAGTCCGGCAGGGCCACGTCGGGCACGGTCGCCAGCGCGACCGGCGGGATCAGCGCGTGCGTGATCCCCCGCTGCCGCAGGACATCCGCCAGCTGGTCGCCGAGCAACGGGCCCTCCGGCGGCACGACCAGCGCCGCCCCGGCGGGCAGCGAGAGGCACAGCTCCAGGATCGACGCGTCGAAGCTCGGCGAGCTGAACGCGAGCACCCGGTCCCCGGCGCGCACGTCGCAGTGCTCGATCTCGGCGGCGGAGAACGACGCCAGCCCGCGGTGGGTGACGACGACGCCCTTGGGCCGCCCGGTCGAGCCGGACGTGTAGATCACGTACGCCGGTGAATCGGGGTCGGCCGGCCGGCCGAGGTTCGTGTCCGGGTAGCCCGGCACGTCGAGCCCGGCGTCGACCACGAAGACCGGGCGGGCGTCCTCGAGCATGAACCGGATCCGCTCGGCCGGGTAGCCGGGATCGACCGGCAGGAACGCGGCCCCCGTCTTCGCCACGGCGAGTTCGGTCACGACCAGCGCGACCGACCGCGGCAGCCGCACGGCGACGACCCGCTCCGGGCCCGCGCCGCGCTCGGCGAGCAGCCGGGCCAGCCGGTTCGCCCGCGCGTTCAGCTCCGCGAAGGTCACCGCCTCGTCTTCCGACACCAGCGCGGCCGCGTCCGGCGTGCGGTCCGCCTGCGCCTCGACCAGCTCCGCCAGCGACGCCGGCGGGACCGCCCGCGCGGTGTCGTTCCAGGCGCGCAACCGGTCCGCTTCGGCCGCGGGCAGCGGCGCGAGCGTCGCCATCGGGCGGTCCGGTTCGGCGACGAGCGCGGTCAGCAGCGTCCGCAGGCGGGCCACCAGCCGGTCGATGGTCGCCGCTTCGAACAGGCCGGTGTTGTAGTTGACCGCGCCGGTCAGCGCACCGCCGTCGTCCTCGAACTGCACGAGCAGGTCGAACGGCGCCGACACCGCCGGCAGCGCGACCTCGCCCGCGACGAGCGTGCCGCCGCCGGGCCGGTCACCGGTGTTCTGCAGCACGACCATCGCCTGGAACAGCGGGGTCCGGCTCGGGTCGCGGACCGGCTGCACCGCGTCCACCACCTGCTCGAACGGCACGTCCTGGTGTGCGAACGCGTCCAGCACGGTCTCGCGCACCCCGGCCACGAACTCCCGGAAGGTGCGGCGGGTGTCCACTGTGGAGCGCAGGGTCAGCGTCCCGACGAAGAACCCGACGAGCCGCTCCAGTTCGGCGCGGTCCCGCCCGGCCGTGACCGTGCCGACGGCGACGTCGTCCTGCCCGGCCCACTGGGCCAGCAGCACCTGGCAGGCGGCCACGAGCGTCATGAACAGCGTGCCGCCCTGGGCACTCGCCAGCTCACGCAGTTTCGCGGCGACGCCGGCCGGGACGTCGAAGCCGAGCCACTCCCCTTCCGTGGTGCGCACGGCCGGGCGCGGCCGGTCGGTGGGCAGCTCCAGCGGGGCGAGCCCGGCCAGCCGGTCCCGCCAGAAGCCCAGCTGCTCGGCCGGCTCGGGCCGGTCGCGGTGCCAGGCCGCGAAGTCCGCGTACTGCACCGGCAACGGCGGCAGGTCCGGCTCGTCGCCGCGGAGGTGGGCCGCGTAGCAGGTGTCGAGCTCGGTGGCCAGCACCCCGGCCGACCAGCCGTCGGTGACGATGTGGTGCATCGCCAGCAGGAGCACGTGCTCGCCGGGCGACCGCCGGAACAGCCGTGCCCGCAGCACCGGGCCGGTGCGCAGGTCGAACGGCCGCAGGGCTTCCCGCGCGAGCGCGTCCTCGTCGAACTCCTCGACGGGCAGGTCGACCGCGTACGGCTCCCCCACGTACTGGACGCCGCGGCCGTCGACCGCGCCGAACGTCGTGCGCAGCGACTCGTGCCGCGCGACCAGCGTGTCCAGCGCCCGCCGCAGCGCCTCGACGTCGAGGTCGCCGCGCAGCAGCAACGCCGTGGGCGACAGGTACTCGGTGCCGCCGGGTTCGAACTCGTCGAGGAACCACAACCGCTGCTGGGCGAAGGAAAGCGGCAGGGCGCCGTCGCGGGCGACGACCGGGATCGGCTCGACCGCGGACGGCCCGGCCGGCAGCGCGGCGGCGAACCCGCCCAGCGTCGGCGCGGTGAACAGCACGCGCGGCGAGACCTCGACGCCGAGTTCGGCGCGCACCCGCGAGGTGATCTTCATGCTGAGCAGGGAGTCGCCGCCCAGCTCGAAGAAGCTGTCGGTGACGCCCACCCGGTCGAGGCCGAGCACGCCGGCCCAGATCGCGGCCAGCCGCCGTTCGGTTTCCGTCCGCGGGGCCACGAACTCCCTCGTCGCGTCGAGGCCGGGCGCGGGCAGCGCGCGGCGGTCGACCTTGCCGTTGCGGGTCAGCGGCAACGCGTCCAGTGACACGTACGCCGTCGGCACGAGGTGGCCGGGCAGCCGGTCGCGCAGCCAGTCGCGCAGGCCGCCGGTCTCGCCGACGACGTAGGCGACGAGCCGGCCGTCGCGGGCGGCCACGGTGGTGTCGGCGACCGCCGGGTGCCGGCGCAGGACCGCTTCGACCTCGCCGGGTTCGACGCGGAAGCCGCGGATCTTGACCTGGTCGTCGACGCGGCCGAGGTAGTCGAGCCGGCCGTCGCCGGTCCAGCGGACGCGGTCGCCGGTGCGGTACATCCGGCCCCCGGGCGGGCCGAAGGGATCGGCCACGAACCGGTCCGCGGTCAGCCCCGGGCGGCCGAGGTAGCCGCGGGCGAGCTGGGGCCCGGCGAGGAACAGCTCCCCCGGCACCCCCGCGGGCACCGGTTCGCCGTCGGCGTCGAGCACGTACGCGGCCAGGTTCGGCAGCGGCCGCCCGATCAGCGGCCGGTCCCCGGTCACCGGCTCGTGCACGGCGTCGACGGTCACTTCGGTCGGGCCGTAGTAGTTGAGGCAGGTCACGCCGGACGCGGCCAGCTCCCGCCAGAGCGCCTCGCCGGTCGCCTCGCCGCCGACCATCACCGTGCCCGGCCGGTGGTCCCCGGTCAGCAGCCCGGCGTCCACGAGCTGGCGCAGGTAGGCCGGGGTGAGGTCGAGCAGGTCGATCCGGTGCCCGTGCAGGTAGCGGACGGCGGCCGCCGGGTCGAGCCGGGTGTCGTCGTCGAGCACGTGCAGCTCGTGCCCGTCGGCCAGCGCCAGCAGCCCTTCCCACGAGGTGTCGAAGGACAGGGACGCGGTGAGCGCGAACCGCTGCCGCGACCGGCCGAAGAAGCCACCGCGGTGGGCGGCCAGGAGGTTCACCAGTGCGCGGTGCTCGACCACGACGCCCTTGGGCGTGCCGGTCGAGCCGGAGGTGTAGATGACGTACGCGGCCGTGTCGGCGCTCGCCCGCCCCGGTGCCGGCGGGAGTGCCGGGACTGCAGGGTCAACGGGGCGGCCGAGGACGACCGCCGGGCGCGCGTCTTCGAGCAGGAACCGCACGCGTTCTTCGGGCAGGTCCGGGTCGATCGGCAGGTACACCGCGCCCGCCTTGAAGATCGCCAGCACGGCGATGACGGCGTCGGCCGAGCGCGGCAGTGCGACCGCGACCACCCGCTCCGGCCCCGCTCCCCGGGCGACCAGCTCCCGCGCCAGGCGGGTGGCTCGCGCGTCGACCTCGGCGAAGTCCAGGACGGTGTCGCGGAAGACGAGCGCGGTCTCGTGCGGGACGCGGGCGGCGGTCGCCTCGAAGACGTCGAGGATCGTGCCCTCGGGAACCTCCCGCGGCTCACCACGGCCCCACGTCAGCAGGTCGTGCCGCTCGGCGGCGGTCAGCGACGACAGCGCGCCGAGCCGGCCTTCCGGGTCGGCGGCGAAGGCGCGGACGAGCCCGGCGAGCTGCCCGGCCAGCCGCCGCGCGGTGGCCTCGTCGAACAACCGGGGGTCGTAGGACAGTTCCAGGCCCAGCCGGTCGTGCAGGTACGCGGTCAGGTTCAGCGGGAAGCTCGTGGTGTCGAGGGAATCGACGTCGACCACGCGGACGCCGTCCTGCCCGCTGTCCTCGATCGGGTAGTTCTCGAACACCACGACGCTGTCGAACAGCGCGGTGCCCGCCGGGACCCCGGTGAACGCCTGCACCTGGGACAGCGCCAGGAAGTCGTGGCGGCGGGCCTCGGCCTGCGCCGCCTGCAGCTCGCGCAGCCACCCGGCCACCGGCTGTCCACTTCGGACTTCCACGCGGGTCGGCACGGTGTTGATGAACATGCCGATCATCGCCTCGACACCCGGCAGGTTCTCCGGGCGGCCGGACACGGTGGTGCCGAACAGGACGTCGGATTCCCCGGCGTAGCGGGCCAGCAGGACCGCCCACGCGCCTTGCACGACGGTGTTCACGGTCAGCGCGGCGGCCTTCGCCGCGGCGTGCACGCCGGCCGACTCCTCCGGGGTGAGCTCGACGAGCACCGCGTCCGCGGACTCGGCGCGGTGAGCTTCGAGCGGGCGCCGGTCGTACGGCAGCGGCGTCGGCGTGGTGAACCCGGCGAGTGCTTCACGCCAGTGGTCTTCGGCCTCACGGCGGTCCTGCTCGGCGAGCCAGCCGAGGTAGTCGCGGAACGGACGGCGGGGCACCAGCCGCGCGGCCCGGCCGTCGGCGATCGCCGCGTACTGCTCGACGACCTCGCCGAACACCTGCGCGGTGCTCCAGCCGTCGAGCAGGACGTGGTGCGAGGTCCACAGCAGCTGGACCTCGTCGTCGGTGAGCCGGGCGATGGCCAGGCGCATCAGCGGCGGCGCGGTCAGGTCCATGCCCGCGGCCAGGTCGGCGGCCAGCAGGTCCGCCAGCCCGGTCTCCAGCTCGGCCGGGGTGCGGCCGCGCCAGTCGTGGTGCGTGACCGGCACGCGCACGTCGCGGTGGACGCGCTGGAGCGGTTCCTCGACGCCGTCCCACACGGTGCTGGTGCGCAGGATCGGCGTGCGGTCGACGACCCGCTGCCACGCCTCGGCGAGCGCGGCCGGGTCGCCGACGCCCGCCAGCCGCAGCCGGAACTGGTCGAAGTAGGCGTTCGAGCCCTGGTCGACCAGGCTGTGGAACAGCATGCCGGCCTGCAGCGGGGTGAGCGGGTAGATGTCCTCGACGTCGCGGCCGTCGCCCGCCAAGCGGTCGACACCGGCCTGGTCGAGCCGGGCCAGCGGGAAGTCCGACGGCGTGCGCCCGCCCGCCTCGGCGCAGTGGCCGATGATGCCGCGCAGGGCGTCCAAGGTCTCGTCGGCGAGCGCGCGGACCGTGCTCTCGTCGTGGACTTCGGTCGAGTACTCCCAGGTCAGGTGCAGCTCGCCGCCCTCGACGACGCCGATGACGTCGAGCAGGTAGGGCCGGGTGGCGTCCGGGTCGACGTCGTGCCCGAGGCTCTCGCCCCGGCCGCGGTACCAGCCGTCGTCGTCGCTCCCGACGTCCCAGCGGCCGTGGTAGTTGAACGAGATCCGCGGTGCGGGGTGGTCGCGGAAGCCGGCGTCGCCCAGGTAGCGCAGGGCTTCGTAGCCGGCGCCCTTGTCGGGGACCGCGCGCAGCTGTTCCTTGACGGTCTTGAGGACCTCGCCCCAGTCACTGCCGGGCACGGTGAGGGCCAGCGGGTACTGGGCGGTGAACCAGCCGATCGTGCGGGACAGTTCGTGCGGTGCCGAGATTTCCTCGCGGCCGTGGCCCTCCATCGCGACCAGGACGCGCTCGCGGCCGGTCCAGCGGGCGAGTACGCGGCCGAGCGCGCTCAGCAGGACGTCGTTGACCTCGGTCCGGTACGCCGAGGGCACGTCCTGGAGGAGCGCCGCGGTCTCGGTCCGGCCAAGTGACACCGAGACCGCGCGCCCCGATCGGGTGGTGGCGCGGCCGGACCGGTCGACCGGGAGTTCCGGCGGCGCCTCGCGCAGAGCAGTTTCCCAGTACTCGACCTGGTTGTCGAGGTGTCCCAGTTTCGCGTGCGCGGCCAGGGTGCGGGCCCAGTGCGTGAAGGACGTACCGACCGGTTCCAGTGCTTCGCCGTGGTAGGCGCGGTCGAGGTCCGCGAGCAGGATGCGCCACGAGACGCCGTCCATGACCAGGTGGTGCGCGGTCAGGAACAGCTGCGGCGGGCGGTCGGCGAAGGTGAACAGCACCGCGCGCCACACCGGCCCGGCGACGATGTCGAGCGACGTCTGCGCACGCAGCGCTTCGGCGTGCAGGGCAGCGGGCACGTCGTCCACTTCGGACAGATCGACGTGCCGCAGCACGTCGGCGTCTTCGGTTCCGGCGGGCTCCTGCGTCCAGCCGCCGTCACCGCGGGAGAACCGCATCCGCAGGGCGTCGTGCCGCTCGGCGACGCGGCGCAGCGCGGAAACCAGCGCGGGAACGTCCACGGAGGACAGTACGAGGTGGACGGACATGGTGAGCCGCCACGGTTCGGCCAGGTGCTCGAACAGCCACGACTGGATGGGGCCGAGCGGCGCGGGGCCGCGCGGTTCCTCCGGTGCGGGTGCCACCGGGGCACCCGCGGTGACGACGCGGGCCAGCTCGGCGATGGTCTGGTGCCGGAAGAGGTCTTTCGACGACACCGTCAGCCCGGCCTGCCGGGCCCGGGCGACGACCTGGATGCTGAGGATCGAGTCACCGCCCAGGCCGAAGAAGTTGTCCTCGACGCCGACCCGGTCGACGCCGAGCACCGCCGACCACACGCCGGTGAGCGTCGTCTCGACGTCCGTGCGCGGGGCCACGTACCGGGTTTCGGTGCGCGCACCCGGCTCGGGCAGCGCGCGCTGGTCGAGCTTGCCGTTGGCGTTGAGCGGCAGCTTCTCCAGCGGCACGAACACCGCCGGGACCATGTGCGCGGGCAACGACCGCGCGAGGAACTCCCGCAACGCCGTCGTGCCGGGGACGGCGCCGGTGAGGTAGGCGACGAGCCGGCGCGCGTCGCCGGTGCCGTGGGCGAGCACGGCCGCCCCGGTGACGTCGGGGTGCGCGCTCAGCGCCGCCTCGACCTCGCCGAGTTCGATGCGGAAGCCGCGGATCTTCACCTGCTGGTCGGCGCGGCCGCGGTAGTCCAGCTCGCCGCCGCCGGTCCAGCGCAGCAGGTCGCCGGTGCGGTACATCCGCGTGCCGGGCGCGCCGAACGGGTCGGCGAGGAACCGGGACGCCGTCAGGCCCGCCCGGTTCAGGTAGCCGCGGGCCAGGCCCGCGCCGGCGACGTACAGCTCGCCGGTGACGCCGGGCGGGACCGGCCCGAGATCGGCGTCGAGGACGTACGCGCGCAGGTCCGGGATCGGCACGCCGGCGGTGGCCGGACCGTGCTCGTCGAGCACCCGGTGGGTGACGTGCACGGTGGTTTCGGTGATGCCGTACATGTTCACCAGCCGCGGGCCGCCGGGGTGCCGCCGCCGCCAGTCGGCGAGCCGGGACGCGTCCAGCGCTTCGCCGCCGAAGACCACGTACCGCAGGCTCAGCGGCGGGGACGGCAGCGTGCCCAGCCGGTAGAACGCCGAGGGCGTCTGGTTGAGCACGGTCACCCGCTGCTCGGCCAGCAGCGCGAGGAAGTCCTCGGGCGAGCGGACGGTGTCGGCGGGCACGACGACGAGCCGGCCGCCGTGCAGCAGCGCGCCCCACAGCTCCCACACCGAGAAGTCGAAGGCGTAGGAGTGGAACAGCGTCCAGACGTCCCGCTCGCCGAACCCGAACCAGTGCGCGGTCGAGGAGAACAGGCGCGTGACGTTGGCGTGCGGGACGAGCACGCCCTTGGGCACGCCGGTCGAGCCCGAGGTGTAGATGACGTAGGCGGTGTTGCCGGGGTCGACGCGCACCCCGGGATCGGTGTCGGGCCGCCCGTCGGCGGCGACGCTGTCGACGACGCACACCGGGTTCGCGTCGGCCAGCATCGCCTCGATCCGCGCCGCCGGGTAGGCGGGGTCGATCGGCAGGTAGCCGGCACCGGCCTTGAGCACGGCGAGCACCGCCACCACGAGGTCGGCCGAGCGCAGCAACCGCAGCGCGACCAGCCGCTCCGGCCCGGCCCCCTCGGCGATCAGCCGGTGGGCGAGGCGGTTCGCGCGCCGGTCCAGCTCGCGGTACGTCAGCTCGGTGCGCCCGCTGGTCACCGCGACGGCGTCCGGCGTGCGGGCGGCCTGCGCGGCGAACAGCTCCGGCAACGTCGGTTCCGCGGCGGCGACCGCGGCCGGGTTCCACCGCGTCAGGACGAGCTCGCGGTCGGCGGCGGTGGTCCAGGGCAGCCGGGCGAGCGGGCGGTCCGGGGTCGCGGCGATGCCGTCGAGGAGGGTGTGCAACCAGCCGGTCAGCCGCTCGATCGTGGCCGCGTCGAAGAGGTCGGTGTTGTAGTTGACGACGCCGTCGAGCCGGCCGGCCGTCTCCTGGAAGTGGACCATCAGGTCGAAGCCCGCGGTGACGACCGGCGGCGCCAGCTCCTCGACGTCGAGCCCGGGCATGGCCGGCCGCGCGTCGGGGGTGTTGTGCAGCACGACCATCGCCTGGCACAGCGGGGTGCGGCTGGTGTCGCGGTCGGGTTGCAGGTCGTCGACGACGCGGTCGAACGGGACGTCCTGGTGGGCGAACGCGTCGAGCACGGTGTCGCGGACGCCGCCGAGGAACTCGCCGAAGCCGGCCTTCAGGTCCACAGTGGACCGCAGGACGAGGGTGTTGACGAAGAACCCGACCAGGCCTTCGAGTTCGGTGCGCTCGCGGCCGGAGACGACGGTGCCGACCGCGATGTCGCGCTGCCCGGACCAGCGGGCGAACAGGAGCTGGCAGGCGGCGAGCAGCGTCATGAAGAGGGTGCCGCCGTGGCGGCGGGACAGCTCCTGCAGGCGCGCGGTGGTCCCGGCCGGGATGCTGAACTCGTGCAGGGAACCGTTCTTCGTGCGGACCGCCGGGCGCGGCCGGTCGGTGGGCAGGTCCAGCACCGGGACGCCGTCGAGGCGGTGGCGCCAGTAGCTGAGCTGCCCTTCGAGCTCGGAGCCGTCGAGGCGACGGCGCTGCCAGACCGCGTAGTCGGCGTACTGGATCGGCAACGGCGGCAGTTCCTCGTCGCGGTAGAGCGCGGCGAGTTCGGCCAGCAGCACGCCGGCGGACCAGCCGTCGGTGACGATGTGGTGCAGCACCAGGGTCAGCACGTGGTCGTCGGGGGCGAGCCGGGTGAGCGCGACCCGCAGCAGCGGCCCGGTGTGCAGGTCCACCGGCCCGGCCGCGCCGGCCAGCGCGGAGTCCAGGTCCCCGTCGGTCACGGGCACCCGCACGGCGTGCGGCGGGTGGACGATCTGGACGCCGTGGCCGTCGACCGTGGCGAACGTCGTGCGCAGGGATTCGTGCCGGGCCACCAGCGCGGTGAACGCCCGGTCGAGCGCGGCGGTGTCCAGTTCGCCGCGCAGCCTCAGTGCGGTCGGCGAGACGTACTCGGTGCTGCCCGGCTCGAACTCGTCGAGGAACCAGAGCCGTTGCTGCGCGAAGGAAAGCGGCGCTTCGAGGCGGCCGCCGTCGCGCGGCAGGAGCGGGATCCGCTCGGCGGGGATCGCCGCGTGGGGCAGTTCGGCGGCCAGCCGGGCCGGGGTCGGCGCGGTGAAGACCAGCCGGGCCGGGACGTCGGTGCCGAGCGCGTCCCGCAACCGGGCGACCACGCGGATACCGCGCAGGGAATCCCCGCCCAGGTCGAAGAAGTCGTCGTCGACGCCGACGCGCTCGACGCCCAGGACCTCCGCCCAGACGTCGGCGACGAGCTGCTCCCGCTCGGTGCGCGGGGCGACGTATTCGGTGGCGGCGGCGAGTTCGGGGTCGGGCAGGGCGCGGCGGTCCAGCTTGCCGTGCCGGGTGAGCGGCAGCCGGTCGAGCGGGACGAAGGCCGCCGGGACGAGGTGGGCGGGCAGGGTCCGGCCCAGAGCGGTGCGCAGGCCGTCGGTGGTGCCGACGACGTAGGCCACGAGCCGCCCGCCGCGCGCGTCCACGGCGGCGTCGGCTACGCCGGGTTGCGCCCGGAGCGCCGCTTCGACTTCGCCGGGTTCGATGCGGAAGCCGCGGACCTTGACCTGGTCGTCGAGGCGCCCGAGGTGCTCCAGCTGCCCGTCGGCGGTCCACCGCGCGCGGTCGCCGGTGCGGTAGAGCCTGGTCCCGGGCGCGCCGAAGGGGTCGGCGGTGAACCGGTCCGCGGTCAGCCCCGGGCGGCCGAGGTAGCCGCGCGCGAGCTGGGCACCGGCGAGGCAGAGTTCGCCGGGGACGCCGGGCGGGACGAGCCGGAGGTGCTCGTCGAGGACGTACGCCCGGACGTTGCCGAGCGGCCGCCCGATCACCGGCCGCTCGCCGTCGATCAGCGTGCGGGCGGCGTCCACAGTGGACTCGGTGGGCCCGTAGTAGTTGTGCGCGCGGGTGTCCGCGGCGGCGAGTTCGCGCCAGAGGTCGTCGGCGAGGGCTTCGCCACCGACCATGAGGAACCGCGGCCGGTGCTCGCCGGTGAGCAGGCCGGCCGGGAGCAGCTGGCGCAGGTAGGAGGGGGTGACGTCGAGGAAGTCGACGCGCTCGGCGCGCACGTACCGGGTCAGCGCGGCCGGGTCGAGGCGGGTCTCGTCGTCGATCAGGTGCAGCTCGTGCCCGTCGGCGAGCAGGAGCGGGCCTTCCCAGGAGGTGTCGAAGGACAGCGTCGCGGTGAGGGCGACGCGCAGGGGTTCGCCGCCGAAGACGGTGCGGTGGTCGGCGAGCAGGTTCATCAGCGCCGCGTGTTCGACGACGACGCCCTTGGGGGTCCCGCTCGAGCCGGAGGTGTGGATGACGTAGGCGGCGTCGGCCGGGCGCGGTCTCCGGGAGCACGTGCCTGCCGGGGCGGTGACGTCTTCGAGGACGACGACCGGGTCGGTGTCGGCCAGCAGCACCCGGATCCGTTCCGGCGGCAGGCCGGGGTCGATCGAGAGGTGCACGGCACCGGCCTTGAGCACGGCGAACAGCGCGACGATGGCGTCGGCGGACCGCGGCAGCAGCACGGCGACGACCCGGTCCGGCCCGGCGCCCCGGGCGGCGAGGTCCGCGGCCAAGGCGTCGGTGCGGGCGGCCAGTTCGGCGAAGGTGAGCCGGGTCGCGCCGCAGACGAGCGCGGTCGCGTCGGGGCGGGTGCGGGCGTGGTGGTCGAGCGAGTCGACGACGGTGCCGGCGGGGACGTCGCCGGTGCGGGTCCCCCACTCCAGCAGCCGCCGCTCCTCCGCCCCGGTCATCAGCGGCAGCTCCGCGATCGGCCGGCCGGGGTCCGCCGCGATCGCCGACAGCAGCCGCTCGAGGTGCGTGACGAGCCGGTCGATCGTGGGCGCGTCGAACAGCTCGGTGCTGTACTCCACCAGCCCGGCCAGCCGGCCGCCGGACTCCTCGAACTCCACCGTGAGGTCGAAGTTCGACGAGTCGCGCCCGACGCCGACCGCCTCGACCGCCAGTCCCGGCAGGGAGATCCCGCCGCCGATCGCGGTGTGCAGCAGCACCATCACGTCGAACAGCGGGTTGCGGCCCGGGTCGCGGGTGGTGCCGACCAGTTCGTCGAAGGGCACGTCGTCGTGGGCGAACGCGTCCAGCACAGTCTGCCGTGCCACCCCCAGGTGCGCGGCGAAGGGCCGTTCGGTGTCCACAGTGGAGCGCAGCACGACGGTGTTGACGAAGAACCCGACGACCCGCTCCAGCTCCGGGCGGTCGCGCCCCTGCACGACCGTCCCGAGCGCGATGTCGTCCTGCCCGGACCACCGGGCGAACAGCGCCTGGCTCGCGGCCAGCAGCACGGTGAACAGCGTGGTCTCCGACGTCCGCGCCAGCTCGGCGAGCCGCGCGGAAACGTCGTCCGGCACGGCGAACTCGGTCACCGCACCCGCCGTGCCCTTGGCGGCCGGCCGCGGGTGGTCGGTGGGCAGCTCCAGCGGGACGACGCCGTCGAGCTGCCGCTTCCAGTGCGCCAGCCCGGCCGCCCGTGTCGGGCGTTCGTGCTGCCAAGCCGCGAAGTCCGCGTACTGCACCGCCTGCGCGGGCAGGTCCCCGCCGCGGTAGAGCACGCCGAGGTCCGAGGTGAGCACGCCCATCGACGCACCGTCGGTGGTGATGTGGTGCACGCTCACCAGCAGGACGTGTTCGTCCGTCCCGAGCTTCGCCAGCAGGGCGCGCAGCAGCGGCCCGCGCCCGAGGTCGAACGGCTTCGCGTACTCGGCCCGCAGCACGGCGTCCAGGTCACCGGTGTCGACGTCGACGACGGGCAGCACGACCTCGTACGGCGGCTCGATCCGCTGCACGGGCTCGCCGTCGACCTCCGCGAACGTCGTGCGCAGCGGTTCGTGCCGGGCGACCAGCGCGGTCAGCGCCGTCGCCAGGGCAGCGACGTCGAGCGCCCCGGTCAGGCGCAGGGCGAAGGCGCTGTTGTACTCCGGGTCGTCCGGGCGCAGCCGGCTGAGGAACCACAGCCGGCGCTGGGCGGACGACAGCGGCAAGGGACGGGAACGGTCGGCGGCCGGGATCTCCGGAGTCGCGCCGGCCGTGCCCGCCATCCGCGCCCGCAGCTTCTCCCGCAGGTGGGCGGGAAGTGCCGCGATGCGGTCCTGTCTGGACGAAGTCATGGGGGGTCTCACGCTTCCTGGTCGGAGGCGAGGCTTTCGAGCTCGCCCAGAATGAGTTCGGGGAACGGCTGCCGGCGACCGGCGGTGCAGGCTCGTGAGTGAGAAACAGGGTTAGAACACTGTTTCTCACTCACGAGCGGCTGCGGGTACTCGCGGGTCATGGGGACGTCCTCACGCTTCCTGGTCGGAGGCGAGGCTTTCGAGCTCGCCCAGGATGAGTTCCTCGACGGTGCCGGCGAGCCCGGTGACCGTGCGTGCGGTGAGCACGTCGGCCGGGGTTACCCGGACCGCGAACAGTGCGCTCGCCTTGGCCGCGATGTGCAGGCTCTTCAGCGAATCGCCGCCGAGGGCGAAGAAGCTGTCTTCGGCGCCGACGCGGGCCGTGCCGAGAACCTCGGCCCAGATCGCCGCGAGGGCGCGTTCGGTGTCGGTCGCCGGCTCGACGTGCCCGGTCGCGGCGGCCGCCGGTGCCGGCAGTGCCCGCCGGTCGAGCTTGCCGTTGGCGCTCACCGGGATGCGGTCCAGTGCGACGAACGCCGAGGGCACCAGGTAGTCCGGCAGCACGCCGGTCAGGAACTCGCGCAACACCGAAGCTTCGGCGTCCGAAACCACGTACGCCACGAGCTGCTTGACGCCCGGCTGGTCCTCGCGGACGACGACCGCCGCCTGCGTCACCGCCGGGTGCCGGGCCAGCACCGCCTCGACCTCGCCGGGTTCGACGCGGAAGCCGCGCAGCTTGACCTGGTCGTCGGCGCGGCCGAGGAACTCCAGCGTGCCCACCGCCGTCCAGCGGACGACGTCCCCCGTGCGGTACATGCGTTCCCCGGGCGGACCGGCCGGGTCGGCGACGAACCGGTCGGCGGTCAGCCCGGGCCGGCCGCGGTAGCCGCGGGCCAGGCCCGCGCCCGCGAGGTACAGCTCCCCCGGGACGCCCGGCGGCACCGGGCACAGCGAGCGGTCCAGCACGTACGCGCGCATCCCGCCGAGCGGGCTGCCGATCGGGATCCGGTCCGGGACCACGTCGGCCATCGGGTGCGCGGTGGCGAACGTCGTCGTCTCGGTCGGGCCGTAGCCGTCGACGACCCGCAGCCCCGGGCACGCGGCCAGGACCCGGCGCACCGCGGCGGCGGGCACGACGTCGCCGCCCGTCCAGATCTCGCGCAGCCCCGCGAAGCAGTCCGGGGTTTCCTGCGCCAGCACGCGGAACAGGCCCGCGGTCAGCCACATCGCGGTCAGCCGGTGCTCGCGGATCAGCGCCCGCAACGCCACTTCGTCGACGCCGTCACCGGGCGCGGCGACGACCGTGCCGCCGGTCAGCAGCGGCACCCACAGCTCGTACGTCGTCGCGTCGAACGCCAGCGGCGAGTGCAGCAGGACCCGCTCGTGCGCGCCGCCGCGGAACCGCTCGTCCGCGGCCAGCGCGGCGACGTCGCGGTGGCGCACCGCGACACCCTTCGGCGTACCGGTCGAGCCGGAGGTGTACATGACGTACGCGATCTGCTCCGGGTCGACGGCGACCACCGGGTCGGTGTCCGGCTCGTCGTCCACCGACGACAGCAGGATCGTGTTCGCGTGCGGGTACTCGTCCTCCGCGACGACGAACCGGACGCCGTCCAGCAGCAGCCGCTGCCGGTCCAGGGGCGCGCGCGTGTCGAGCGGGAGGTAGGCCCCGCCCGCCTTGACCACCGCGAGCTCGGCGACCACCGCGCCGGCCCGCCCGACGGCGAGGCCGACCGGCTCCTCCGGCCGCAGCCCGAGCCCGACCAGCCGGTTGGCCAGCCGGTTCGCGCGCCGGTTCAGCTCGGCGTAGCTGATCGCGAAGCCGTCGAGGACGGCCGCGACCGCGTCCGGCCGGGTGCGGACCTGCTCGGCAAACAGCTCCGGCAGCGAGCGGGACGGCGGCTCCGCGCCGGTCGTCGTCCACTCGCGCAGCAGCCGGTCCTCGGCCGGGGAGAGCATCCGGACCGCGCCGACCGGGCGGTCGCCGTCGGCGGTCAGCTCCCGCAGCAGCGTCAGCAGGTGCCCGGCGAGCCGGGTGGCCGTGGCGGCGTCGAACAGCGCCGGGTCGTACCCGAAGTCGACCGCCAGCTCGCGGCCCGGCGAAGCGACGACGGTGAGCGGGAAGTTGGTCGTCTCCCGCGCCGACAGGTCGCGCACGGTCAGCCCGTGTCCGGCTTCGGCGGCGGTGATCGGGTAGTTCTCGAACACCACCAGGCTTTCGCACAGGTTCACCCCGCCCGGCAGCCCGGTCCAGGCCTGGACCTTGGCCAGCGGGAGGTGGCCGTGGCGGCGGGCCTCGGCCTGCGCGGCCTGCAGGGCGGCCAGCCACCCGGCCACCGCGGCACCGCGGTCGACGGCGACCCGGACCGGCAGCGTGTTGATGAAGATGCCGGTGATCTTGTCCACTCCCGCGATCTCGGCCGGGCGGCCGGACGCGGTCGCGCCGAACACGACGTCGTCGTGCCCGCTGTAGGCCGCCAGCAGCAGTGCCCACGCGCCCTGCAGCACGACGTTGTGGGTGAGGCCGTGCCGTTTGACGAACGCGTCGAGCCGCGCGGTCTCGGCTTCGGCCAGGTGCACCGGCAGCCACTCGGAGGAGCAGGGAACACTCCCCGACGCCCGGTCGCCCGGGATCGGCGTGGGGCCTTCGACCCCGGCGAGCGCCGCGCGCCAGAAGCGTTCGGCTTCCGCCTGGTCGTGCCCGGCCAGCCAGGCCAGGTAGTCCCGGAACGGCGGCCGGGTCGGCAGCGGCTGCCCGGCGTAGGCGGTGCAGACGTCCGAAAGCACCTGGAAGACGCTCCAGCCGTCGAGCAGCACGTGGTGGAACGTCCACAGCACCTGGACTTCCGTCGCCGACACCCGGGCGAGCGTGACCCGCATCAGTGGCGCGACGGCGAGGTCGAGCCCCCGCGCGCGGTCCTCGGCGAGCAGCCGCGGCAGTTCCGCGGCCGCGTCGAGGCCGGTCCAGTCGAGCCGGCGGACCGGCAGCCGCACCCCGTTCCGCACGATCTGCAGCGGCTCCTCGACGCCGGCCCAGACGAAGGCCGTGCGCAGGACCGGGGTGCGGTCGACGACCCGCTGCCACGCCTCGGCGAGCCGGTCCGGGTCGGTGACGCCATCGAGCACGAACGTCGCCTGCTCGACGTACATGCCTTGCTCGGTCTGGGAAAGGCCGTGGAAGACCATCCCGCCCTGCATCGGGGTGAGCGGGTAGACGTCCTCGACCGCCCGGCCGTCGCCGGCCAGCTCGTCCACTCCTGCCTGGTCGAGCGCGGCGAGCGGGAAGTCCGACGGCGTGCGGCCGCCGGCGGCCGGCTCGGCGCAGTGGGCGATGATCTCCCGCAACGCGGCCAGCATCCGGTCGGCCAGCGCCTCGACCGTCTCGCGGTGGTGCAGGCCGGTGGCGTGCGACCAGGTCAGCTCCAGCGTCCCGCCGGTGACCCGGCCGACCACGTCGAGCGCGTGGGTCCGGGGCGCGTCGGGATCGACGTCGGCGTCGAGCGCGCCGGTCCGGAACGAGCCTTCCGTGGTGTCGTCGAAGCGGCCGAGGTAGTTGAAGCTCACCAGGGGATCGATGTCCGGGGCGGTGCCGGTCAGGTACCGCAGAGCGCCGTAGCCGATCCCCCGCCGCGGCACCGCGCGCAGCTGCTCCTTCACCGCCTTGAGCGCCTCGCCCCAGTCTTCGGGGACGTCGAGGGCGATCGGGAACATCGTGGTGAACCAGCCGACCGTCCGCGAAAGATCGACGTCGTCGAACAGTTCTTCGCGGCCGTGGCCTTCGAGGTCGATCACCGGCGCGTGGCCGGTCCAGTCGTGCAGCACGCGGCCCAGCGCGGCCAGCAGGACGTCGTTGACCTGCGTGTGGTAGACGTCGGGAACGTCCCGCAGCAGCGCGCGCGTCTCGTCGCCGGTGAGCCGGACGGTCATCTCGGCGGTCCCGTCGATCGTGGCCGGCCCGTCGCCGTCGATGGGCAGCGGCGGCACCGGCGGGAGCGCCTGCCAGTGGTCCAGCTCGTCGTCGAACCCGCCGGCCGCGGCGTGCCCGGCCAGCCGCCGGGCCCAGTCGAGGTACGACGTCGTCTTCGGCCCGAGTTCGCCGCCGCGGTAGGCGGTTTCGAGGTCCTCCAGGAGGATCCGCCACGACACGCCGTCGACGACGAGGTGGTGCACGGCCAGCAGCACCCGCCGCCCGTCGAGCACCGCGGCCAGCAGCGGCCCGTGCCCGGCGTCGAAATCGACGTCGTCGGTGAGCAAGCGCGCCGGCCAGACCGGTTCGCCGTGCTGGACGCGTCCGCGTGGGGTCTGCTCGAACCGCAGGCGGAGGGCGTCGTGGTGGGCCCAGACCGCGTCGAGGGCCCGGCGCAACGCGGGCACGTCGACGTCTTCGGCGAACTCCAGTACCACGCGCTGGTCGAACCGGGCCGGCTGGGTGGCGAAGTACCAGCGCTGGATCGGGGTGAGCGGGGCCGTGCCGGTGACCGGGCCCTGCTCGGCGCGCGGCCCGGCTTCACCGCCGGAGTGCGCGGCCAGCGCGGCCAGCGTCGGGTGCCGGAAGACGTCGTGCGGCAGCAGGGTCAGCCCGGCCCGGCGGGCCCGCGACACGACCTGGATGCTGAGGATCGAGTCGCCGCCGAGTGCGAAGAAGTTCGCGTCGGCGCCGAGGTCGCCGGTGCCGAGGACGTCGGCCCAGATCGCGGCCAGCGTCCGCTCGGCTTCGGTGGTGAGGGCGGTGCGCGCGCCGGCCGCGCCGAACTCCGGTGCGGGCAGGGCCCGCCGGTCGAGCTTCCCGTTGACGGTCAACGGGAAGCGCTCGAGCCGGACGAACGCGGCGGGCACCATGTAGTCGGGCAGCGTCCGGCCGAGGAACGCGGCGAGGTCGTCCGCTTCCCCGGTGTAGTACGCGACGAGCCGCTTGATCCCGTGGTCCTCCCGGGCCAGCACGGCGGCCTGGCCGACGCCCGGGTGGGCGGCCAGCGCGGCCTCGATCTCGCCGGGTTCGATCCGGAACCCGCGGACCTTGACCTGCTCGTCGGCGCGGCCGGTGTACTCCAGTTCGCCGCGGGCGTTCCAGCGGACGAGGTCGCCGGTCCGGTACATCCGCTCCCCCGGCGGTCCGAACGGGTCGGGCCGGAACCGGTCGGCGGTCAGGCCGGGATCGCCGAAGTACCCGCGAGCCAGGCCCGCGCCGGCCAGGTGCAGCTCGCCGGGCGCGCCCGGCGGCACCGGCCGCAGGTCCGCGTCGAGGACGTAGGCCCGCATGTTGTCCAACGGCTTCCCGATCGGGACGGCTTCGGGCACCGCGCCCGGCATCGGGTGCGACGTCGCGAACGTCGTCGTCTCGGTCGGGCCGTAGCCGTCGACGACGGCGGTCTCCGGGCAGGCTTCCCGCACCCGGCGGACCGTGGCGGCGGGGACGGCGTCGCCCCCGGCCCAGACTTCGCGCATCCCGCGGAAGGTGTCCGGGGCTTCCTGGGCCAGCAGCCGGAACAGGCCCGCGGTGAAGAACGCGCCGTGCACGCGGTGCTCGGCGATGATCCGCCGGTAGGTCTCGACGTCGAGGTCGCCCGGCGGGGCGACGACGACCGTGCCGCCGGACAGCAGCGGCACCCAGAGTTCGTACGTCGAGGCGTCGAACGCCGGGGACGCGTGCAGCAGCACCCGCTCGTGCGCGGCGAACCGCCGGTCGAAGGCCAGCGCCACGACGTCCCGCTGGCGCACGGCCACGCCCTTCGGCCTGCCCGTCGAGCCCGAGGTGTACATGACGTAGGCGAGGTTCTCCGGAACGGCCTGCCGCGGCGAGGCTTCCGCGCGCGGACCGCCGGGCACCACCAGGTGTCCACTGTGGACTTCGGTGGCGGCCGCCGAGCGGTTCTCGTCGGTGACGAGGATCGGCACGCCGGTCAGCAGCGTCTTCAGCCGCGGGGCCGGCGCCCGGGTGTCGAGCGGCAGGTACGCCGCCCCGGCCAGGACGGTGGCGAGTTCGGCGACGACCAGGTCCGGCGAGCGGTCCAGCAGCACGCCGACGACCGTCTCGGGCCCGGCGCCGAGGGACGCCAGGCGCCGGGCCAGCCGACCGGCGCGCTCGGCCAGCTCCGCGTAGCTGATCTCGACGTCGTCGCCGGCGAGCGCGACGGCGTCCGGGGTCCGGGCCACCTGCGCGGCGAACAGCTCGGCCAGCGTGCCGTCCGGCACCGGGTGGGCGGTGTCGTTCCAGGCGACGAGCACCTGGTGGCGATCCGCCGCGGTCAGCAGGTCGATGCCGTCGAGCGGGCGGCGCAGGTCCTCGGCGAAGGCGTCGAGGACGCCGGTGAGCTGCCGGGCGATCCGCTCGGCCGTCGCGGTGTCGAAGAGGTCCGGGTCGTAGCCGACGTCGAGGGTGATCCGCTCCCCCGGCGAGGCGACGACGCTCAGCGGGTAGTTGGTCGCCTCGGCGGCGTCGACGTCGCGCAGCCGCAGCCCCTGTGCCGCGCCCGCGGCCGCGTCGACCGGGTAGTTCTCGAAGACGACGAGGCTGTCGAAGAGGCTCCCCGTGGTCCCGCTCCACGCCTGCAGCTTCGTCAGCGGCAGGTGCCCGAACCGGCGGGCCTCGACCTGCCGGGCCTGCAGCGCGGCGAGCCAGTCCGCGACCGGCGCGCGGTCCGCGGTGACCCGCACCGGCAGGGTGTTGATGAAGATGCCGGTGATCTCGTCGGCGCCGGCCAGGTCGACCGGGCGGCCGGACACGGTGGTGCCGAAGCAGACGTCGCGTTCGCCGCTCAGCCGGGACAGCAGCAGCGCCCACGCGCCCTGCAGGACGGTGTTCATCGTCAGGCCCGCGCGGCGGGCGGCGTCCTGCAGCCGGGCCGAGCTTTCCACCGGCACGCGCAGCCACTGCGACGAGCGGGTCGCGTGGGCGTGGGCCGGCGCCCGGTCGAACGGCAGCCGGGCGGGCGCGGCGAGGTCGCCGAGTTCACCGCGCCAGTACCGTTCCGCCTCGGCGTCGTCCTGGCGGGCGAGCCAGCCGACGTAGTCGCGGAACGGCGGCCGCTCGGGCAGCTCGCCACCGGCGTAGGCGGCGAAGACGTCCGACAGCACGCCGAAGACGCTCCAGCCGTCGAGCAGCACGTGGTGGAACGTCCACAGGACGCGGACTTCGGTGTCGGAGAGCCGCACGAGGGTCAGCCGCTGCAGCGGGCTCGCGGTGAGCTCCAGGCCTTCGGCGCGGTCGGCGGCGACGACGTCCTGCCAGGCCTGGTCCTGCTCGGCACCCCGCCGGTCGAGGTGGGTGACGGGGACGGTGACCTGCCGCTGCACGACCTGCACCGGCTCCGGGACGCCTTCCCAGACGATCCGCGTGCGCAGTACCGGCGTCCGGTCGACGACCCGCTGCCACGCCCGGGCGAGCGCGCCGGGATCGGTGACGCCTTCGAGGACGAACGCGACCTGCTGGAAGTAGACGCGCTCCTCGCGCTGGGCGAGGGCGTGGAAGACCATGCCGCCCTGCATCGGGGTGAGCGGGTAGAGGTCCTCGACCGCGCGCCCGTCCCCGACCAGTTCATCCACAGTGGACTGATCGAGCCGCAGCAAGGGGAAGTCGGACGGCGTCCGGCCGCCCGCGTCCGGCTGCGCGCAGTGCCGGACGATTTCGCCCAGCGCCGAGGCCATCCCGGCCGCGAGCCGCTCCACAGTGGACTCCCGGTGCACGCCTTCGGCGTAGTACCAGGTCAGTTCCAGCTCGCCGTTTTCGACGCGGCCGACGACGTCGAGCAGGTGCGCCCGTGCCGAGCGCGGGCTCTCGTCGGACTCCAGCCGGCCGGAGCCGAACTGACCGAGGTAGTTGAAGCTGACCTGCGGGTCGATCGCCGGGACCGTCCCGCTCAGGTACCGCAGGGCGCCGTAGCCGACGCCGCGGCGCGGCACCGCGCGAAGCTGCTCCTTCACCGACTTGAGCGCGGTGCCCCAGTCGTCGGGGACGTCCAGCGCGACGGGGAAGACGCTGGTGAACCAGCCGACCGTCCGCGACAGGTCGACGCCGTCGAAGACGTCCTCGCGGCCGTGGCCTTCCAGGTCGACGACGGGTACCCCGCCGGTCCAGTCGCGCAGCACCCGGCCGAGCGCGGTCAGCAGGACGTCGTTGACCTGCGTGCGGTAGGCCGCGGGCACCTCGCGCAGCAGTGCTCCGGTCTCCGCGGCGGAGAGCCGGACGGTGACCGAGCGCATCGAGGCGACGGTGTTCGGCCCGGCGCCGTCGACCGGGACCGAGGTCTCCCCGGTCAGGCCGCGCCAGTGGCCGAGTTCGTCGTCGAACCCGCCGGCCGCCGCGTGCTCGGTGAGCCGGGTGGCCCACTCACGGAACGACGTCGTGCGCGGCCCGAGGTCGATCGGCTCGCCGGTCAGCGCCTGGGCGTAGCCGCGGTCGAAGTCCTCGGCGAGCACGCGCCACGAAACGCCGTCGACGACGAGGTGGTGCACGGCGAGGCGGACTTCGCTCGCGGAAACGTCGAGGCGCACCAACGGGGTCTCGGCGCCGACCGGGCCGTTCTCCTGCTGCTCGCCGGTGAACCGCATCCGCAGGGCGTCGTGGTGCTCCAGCAGCGCCTCGACGGCCTGGCGGGCCGCGGCGACGTCGACCTGGTCCGGGCCGAGGCGGACGAACTGGTGGAAGTGCGCCGGCTCGGCGGTCTGGGTCGCGAAGAACCAGCGCTGGATCGGGGTGAGCGGGACCGGGCCGCTGACCGGGCCGCGGTCGGCGACCTCCTCCGCGGCGCGGGCGGCCACCGCGAGCGCGGCCGGGGTGCGGTGGGTGAACAGGTCGCCGGGCAGCAGTTCCAGCCCGGCGCGCCGGGCGCGGGACACCACCTGGATGCTCAGGATCGAGTCGCCGCCCAGCTCGAAGAAGTCGTCGGTGACCCCGACGCGTTCGACGCCGAGCACCTCGGCCCAGATCGCGGTCAGCTCCCGTTCCCGGTCGGTGCGCGGCGCGACGTGGTCGTGGCCGCCGAAGTCCGGCGCGGGCAGGGCCTGGCGGTCGAGCTTGCCGTTGACGTTCACCGGGAAGCGGTCGAGGCGGACGAACGCGGCGGGGACCATGTAGTCCGGCAGCGTCCGGCCGAGGAACTCGCCCAGGCCCTCGGTCTCGCCGACGACGTAGGCGACCAGCCGCTTGACGCCGCCGTCCGCGCGGGCCAGCACCGCGGCCTGCACGACGGCCGGGTGCTCGCCCAGCGCGGCTTCGATCTCGCTCGGCTCGACGCGGAAGCCGCGCACCTTGACCTGCTCGTCGACGCGGCCGACGAACTCGAGCGCGCCCTCGTCGTCCCAGCGCACGAGGTCGCCGGTCCGGTACATCCGCTCCCCCGGCGGCCCGAACGGGTCCGCGACGAACCGCTCGGCGCTCAGGCCGGGGCGCCCGAGGTAGCCACGGGCCAGCCCGGCGCCGGCGATGTGCAGCTCGCCGGGCGCACCCGGCGGGACGAGCCGGAGCTCGCCGTCGAGGACGTAGACGCGCGTGTTGTCCAGCGGCGCGCCGATCGGCACGACGTCCGGGACCTCGCCGGGCAGCGGGTGCACGGTCGCGAACGTCGTGGTCTCGGTGGGCCCGTAGACGTCGGCGACGAGCGTGTCCGGGCAGGCCGCCTGGACGCGGCGCAGGGCGACCGCGGGCACGGCGTCCCCGCCGGTCCACACCTCGCGGACGCCGGCGAAGACCTCCGGCGCCTCCTGGGCGACCAGCCGGAACAGGCCGGTGGTGAGGAACGCGCCGGTCACGCCGTGGGTCGTGAGCACCCGGCCGAGCGTGTGCACGTCGAGGTCGCCGGGCGGGGCGAGCACGACAGTGCCGCCGTTGAGCAGCGGCACCCACAGCTCGTAGGTGGCGGCGTCGAACGCCTGCTGGGAGTGCAGCAGCACGCGGTCGTGCGCGGCGAAGCGCCGGTCGGCCGCCAGCGCGGCGACGTCGCGGTGGCGCGCGGCCACGCCCTTCGGCGTCCCGGTCGAGCCCGAGGTGTAGATGACGTACGCGAGCTGGTCGCGGTGGGTCGGGACGGCCGGCGGGGTCGCCGGGGCGTCGCCGGAGCCGGTGACGATCACTCCACTGTGGACGTCTTCGGCCGTGGCCAGCCACTTCTCGTCGGCCACCAGGACGTCCGCACCGGCCTCGCGCAGCAGCAGCCGCATCCGCTCGGCCGGGGCCCGCAGGTCCAGCGGGAGGTAGGCGCCGCCGGCCTTCACGATCGCCAGCTCCGCGGCGACGAGGGCGGGCGAGCGGTCCATCAGCACCGCGACCCGGTCTTCCGGCCGGACGCCGAGCTCGAGCAGCCGGTGGGCCAGGCGGTTCGACCGCGCGTCCAGCTCGGCGTAGGTGACGGACTCGTCGTCGGTGACCAGCGCGACCGCGCCGGGGTCCCGCCGGACGGCGGCGGCGAACAGCTCGGGCAGCGTGTCTTCCGGGATCGGGCACGCCGTCGCGTTGCGGTCTTTCAGCAGCTCCCGGGTCTCGGCGGCCGACAGCATCGGGATCCGGGTCACCGGCTCGTACGGGGCGGCGGCGAACCCGCGGACCAGCGCGGCGAGGTGGTGCGCCAGCCGCCCGGCGAGCGCGGGGCCGATCAGGTCCGGGTCGTGGTTCAGCACCAGCGACAGCCGGCGGCCCGGGTAGGCGACGACGCCGAGCGGGTAGTTGGTGCGCTCGGCCGCCCGCACGTCCCGCAGCCCGGGTACCTCGGCGGCGGGGTAGTTCTCGAAGACGACGATGCTGTCGAAGAGGCTCTGCCCGGAGCTTTCGCCGAGGGCCTGCAGCCGGGTCAGCCCGAGGTGGCCGAACCGGCGCGCCTCGGCCTGGTTCGCCTGCAGCTCGCGCAGCCAGTCCGCGACCCCGCGGTCGCGGTCGAGGCGCACCCGCACCGGCAGCGTGTTGATGAACAGGCCGGGGATGTCGTCCGCGCCGGGCAGTTCGGCCGGGCGGCCGGACACCGTGGCGCCGAAGCACACCTCGGCCTCGCCGCTGTAGCGGGCCAGCAGCGCCGCCCAGGCACCCTGCACGACGGTGTTGACCGTCAGGTGGTGCCGCCGCGCGAACGCCTGGACCGCGGCCGAAGCCTCGTCGTCGAGCTCGACCGGGACACGGCCGGTGGAGCTGGCCGTGTGCGCGCGGGTGGCGGTCCGGCCGCCCGGCAGGGGCGTCGGCGCCACGCCGGCGAGTTCGGCGCGCCAGTGCGCTTCGGCGCGCTCGTCGTCCTGCGCGGCGAGCCAGGCGGCGTAGTCGCGGAACGGCCGCCGCGCGGGCGGCTCCGCACCGCGCAGCACGGCGAGGACGTCGGACAGGACGCCGAAGACGCTCCAGCCGTCGAGCAGCACGTGGTGGAAGGTCCACACGACCCGCACCGAGGTGGCCGAGTCCTTCGCGATGACCAGCCGCATGAGCGGCGCCCGCGTCAGGTCGAGCCCGTCGGCGAGGTCGCCGGCCAGCAGCCGCCGCAGCTCCGCGTCGGCGTCCACTGTGGACCAGTCCGGGTAGGACACCGGGACTTCCGCGCTCCGCTGGACGATCTGCAGCGGCTGCGGTACGCCCTCCCAGACGATCCGGCTGCGCAGCACCGGCGTCCGGTCGACGACCCGCTGCCAGGCCTCGCCGAGCCGCCGTGGGTCGGACACGTCGTCGAGGGTGAAGGAGATCTGTTCGAAGTAGTTGCGGTCGCCGCGGCGGGCCAGGCCGTGGAAGACCATCCCGGCCTGCATCGGGGTCAGCGGGTAGGCGTCCTCGACGCCGTCGCCCAGCGCGTCCACCCCGGCCTGGTCGAGCCCGGCGAGCGGGAAGTCCGACGGCGTGCGGCCGCCCGCGCCCGGCTCGGCGCAGTGCCGGATGATCGCGCGCAAGGCGTCGAGGAAGCTCTCGGCGAGCCGCGCGACGGTGGCCTCGTCGTGCACGTTTTCCGCGTAGTGCCAGGTGAACCCGAGGGTGTCGCCGTCGGCCTGGCCGACCACGTCGAGCAGGTGCGGGCGGCGGTCGGCGAGGTCGGCGTCCAGAGACACGTCGCCGGGCGGACCCGCGTAGAAGTCGTCGGGGAGGTCGAACCGGCCGAGGTAGTTGAAGCTCACCTGCGGGTCGACGGCCGGGGCGGTGGCGGTGAGGTACCGCAGCGCGCCGTAGCCGATCCCCCGCCGGGGAACCGCGCGCAGCTGCTCCTTCACCGACTTCAGCGCCTCGCCCCAGTCCTCGGGGACGTCGAGGGCGACCGGGAACATGCTGGTGAACCAGCCGACCGTCCGCGAAAGATCGACGCCGTCGAACAGCTCTTCGCGGCCGTGGCCTTCGAGGTCGATCACCGGCACCTCGCCGGTCCAGTCCCGCAGGACCCGGCCCAGCGCGGCCAGCAGGACGTCGTTGACCTGTGTGCGGTAGACGTCCGGGACCTGCCGCAGCAAGGCCCGCGTCTCCTCGGCCGACAGCCGGACGGTGACCGCGCGCTCCTGGGCGACGCTGTTGGGCCCGGTGCCGTCGACCGGCAGCGGGGTGACGGCGGGCAAGGCCCGCCAGTGGTCCAGTTCGTCGTCGAAGCCCCCGGCGTCGGCGTGCGCGGCCAGCCGGGCGGCCCACTCCTGGACCGAGGTGGTGCGCGGCCCGAGGTCCTCGCCGCGGTAAGCGGTTTCGAGGTCCTCCAGGAGGATCCGCCACGAGACCCCGTCGACGACGAGGTGGTGGGCGGCCAGGTGCAGCACACGGCCCGACAGCGACCAGCGCAGCAGCGAACGCCCCTCGCCGGCGGCGTCGTTGTGCAGCCGCCACGTGCCGCCGTCCCGGGTGAACCGGGTCCGCAGGGCGTCGTGGTGCTCCGCCAGCGCGGCCATCGCCGCGGTGAGCGCCGCCACGTCGACGTCCTCGGTCAGCTCGACCGCGATCGCCTGGTCGAACCGCTCCGGCACCCGCGCGGTCTCGAAGAACCAGCGCTGGATCGGGGTCGGGACGACGGCGCCGGACACCGGCCCGCGCACCGGGGCCGCCCCGGCCTCGGTGACCACCGCGGCCAGTGCCGCGATCGTCTGGTGCCGGAACAGGTCGGCGGTGGTCACCGCGAGCCCGGCCCGCCGGGCGCGGGCACTGACCTGGATGCTGAGGATCGAGTCGCCGCCGAGTGCGAAGAAGTTGTCGTCGACGCCGACGCGGTCGACGCCGAGCACCTCCGCCCAGATCCCGGCGAGCACGGCCTCCCGCTCGGTGCGGGGCGCGCGGCCACCGGCCTCGAACGCCGGTTCCGGCAGCGCGCGCCGGTCGACCTTGCCGTTGGCGCTCAAGGGCAATGCGGTCAGCACGACGATGGCCGAGGGCACCAGGTAGTCCGGCAGCGTGCGTCCCAGCGCGCCGCGCAGCGCCTCGGTGTCCACTGTGGTCTCCCCGGCCGGCACGACGTAACCGACCAGCCGCTTGCGGCCGCCGGTGACCCGCACCGCGACGACGGCCTGCGCCACCGCGGGTTCGGCGGCCAGCGCGCGTTCCACCTCGGCCGGTTCGACCCGGAAGCCGCGGATCTTGACCTGGTCGTCGGCGCGGCCGGCGAATTCGAGGGTCCCGTCGGCGCGCCACCGGGCGCGGTCGCCGGTGCGGTACATCCGCTCGCCGGGGATCCCGAACGGGCAGGCGACGAACCGGTCGGCGGTCGCGCCGGGCCGGCCGGCGTACCCGCGGGCGAGGCCGGGCCCGGCGATGCAGAGCTCGCCGAGCGCGCCGCGCGGCACCGGGCGCAGGTGCTCGTCCAGCAGGTACCCGCGCATGCCGTCCAGCGGAGTACCGATCGGCACGGTTTCGGGCACCGCGCCGGTCATCCGGAAGGACGTCGCGAACGTCGTGGTCTCGGTCGGGCCGTACCCGTCGACGACGGCCAGGCCGGGGCAGGCGGCCAGGACGCGGCGCACGGCGTCGGGCGGGACGACGTCCCCGCCGGTCCAGACCTCCCGCAGCCCGATGAAGCAGTCCGGGGCGTCCTCGGCGAACAGGCGGAACAGCCCCGCCGTGAGCCACATCGCGGTGACGCCGTGGGCCGCGGTGAGCGTCCGGACGACGTCGGCGTCGAGGTCACCCGGCGGGGCGACGACGACGGTGCCGCCGGTCAGCAGCGGCACCCAGAGTTCGTAGGTGGACGCGTCGAACGCCAGCGGCGAGTGCACCAGCACGCGCTCGTGGGCGCCACCGGCGAACCGCGGGTCGGCGGCCAGCGCCACGACGTCGGCGTGCCGGACCGCGACCCCCTTGGGCAGGCCGGTCGACCCGGAGGTGTACTCGACGTAGGCCAGGTTCTCGGGATCGATCGCGACGTCGGGAGCGGTCGCCGGCTCGTCCACATCGGACACGGTCAGCGTCTGTCCGTCGTGGACGGTCGTCGCGGTGCCGTGCCACCGCTCGTCGGTGAGCAGGAGATCGGTCCCGTCGAGCAGCAGCCGCAGCCGGTCTTCCGGGGCGCGCAGGTCCAGCGGGAGGTAGGCGCCGCCGGCCTTGAGGATCGCCAGCAGGGCGACGACGAGGTCGGCCGAGCGGTCCATCAGCACGCCGACGCGGTCCTCGGGGCGGACGCCGAGCCCGGCCAGGCGCCCGGCGAGCCGGTCGGCCCGGGCACGCAGTTCGCCGTAGTCCCAGCGGATGTCGCCGCAGCGCACGGCGGGTGCCTCGGGCCGGCTCGCCGCGACGCGGTCGAAGACGTCCGTGACGGTGTCCCCCGGCGGGTCGTCCACCGCGGCCGGGAGCAGGAACCGGCGGTCGTCCGCGGTGAGCAGCGGGAGCGCGCCGATCGCGCGGGCGGGGTCGGCGGCGATGCCTTCGAGGAGCACTTCGAGGCTCGCGGTCAGCCGGGCGATCGTGGCCGCGTCGAAGAGCGCGGTGGCGTACTCCACGGTGACCCGCAGGCCGTCCTCGCGCGGCCAGAACTCGATCACCAGGTCGAACCGGGCGGACGGGCGCGGCAGGTCGTGCTCGCGCACCCGCAGCCCGGCCACCTCGCGCGGTCGGACCAGCGGCGTCTGCAGCACGACCACGGCCTGCACCAGCGGCGTCCGGGACGGGTCGCGGTCGGGCTGGACCTCCTCGACCACGCGGTCGAAGGGGACGTCGCCGTGCGCGAACGCCTCCAGCACGGTCTCCCGGAACGCGGCGAGGAAGTCCGTGAACGGCCGGTCACCGTCCACAGCGGACCGCAGCACGAGGGTGTTGACGAAGAACCCGGTCAGCGCTTCGAGTTCGGGCCGGTCTCGCCCGGCCACGGCGGTGCCGACGGCGATGTCGCGCTGCCCGCCGTAGGCCGCCAGGAGCAGCTGCACGGCCGCGGTCAGCGTCATGAACGGCGTCGCCCCGAGCGGACGGCCGGCTTCGGTGAGGCGGTGCACGAGACCGGCGGGCAGGTCGTGGTGGTGGACGGCGCCCGCGGTGTCGCGCTGCGCGGGGCGTGGGCGGTCGGTCGGCACACCGAGCGGCTCGAGGCCGTCGAGCCGTTCGCGCCAGTACGTGGCCTGGCTGTCCACTTCGGACTGCTGTTGCCAGCGCGTGTAGTCGCCGTAGCCCAGCGGGAGCGGCGGTAGGGTGGCTCCGGCGTACAGGTCGAGCAGTTCGCCGGTCAGGATGCCGATCGACCGGCCGTCGGTCACGATGTGGTGCTGGCACAGCACGAGCAGGTGCTCGCCCGGTCCCTGCGGGTAGAGCACGGCCCGGGTCAGCGGCCCGGTGCGCAGGTCGAACGGGGTGCCCAGCTCGGCCGCGAGGACGTCGTCGTCCGCCGGGGTTCCGGCCAGGCGCAACGGGATCTCGCCGACCGGGGCGATCCGCTGGACGCCTTCGCCGTCGACCGCGTCGAATGTCGTGCGCAGCGACTCGTGGCGGGCGCACAACGCGGCGAGTGCCCCGCGCAGGGCGTCGACGTCGAGCGGGCCGGACAGCGTGAGCCCGACGGCGGTGTTGTACTCGGCGCTGCTGCCGACGAGCTCGTCGAGGAACCACAGGCGCCGCTGGGCCGGGGACAGCGGGAGCACCTCGGCGGGCGGGGTGACCGGGATCGCCGCCTCGTCGGCGCGCGGCGCGTCTTCGATCAGCCGGGCCAGCCCGGCGACGCTCGGCGCGTCGAACACCGCCCGGGCTGAAAGCCTTACGCCGAACGTGCGGCGCAACCGCGACAACGCCTGCACGGCGAGGATCGAGTCGCCACCGATGGCGAAGAAGTCGTCGTCGGCGCCGAGGCCGGGTACGCCCAGCACGCCGGCCAGCACGCGGGCCACCTCGCGTTCGGCCTCGGTCCGCGGTTCGGCGCCGCGCTCGCCCGGGTCCGCGGGCGGCGCGGGCAGCGCCCGGCGGTCGACCTTCCCGTTGCCGCTCAACGGAAGCGCGTCGAGGACGACAAAGACCGACGGCACCATGTAGTCCGGCAGGGCCGCGGCGACGACGTCCCCCAGGTCGCCGAGCACGGCGCCGGGAGCCGCGACGACGTAGCCGACCAGCCGCTTGGCGCCGGGCCGGTCCTCCCGGGCCACGACGACGGCCTCGGCGACACCGGGCGCGGCGGCGAGCACGGTCTCGATCTCGCCGAGTTCGACGCGGAAGCCGCGGACCTTGACCTGGTCGTCGGCGCGGCCGAGGAACTCGAGCTCGCCCTCGGCGTTGTGGCGCACCAGGTCGCCGGTGCGGTACATCCGCTCGCCGGGCGCCCCGGCCGGGTCGGCCACGAACCGGTCCGCGGTCGCACCGGGCCGCGCCCAGTACCCGCGGGCCAGCCCGGCCCCGGCCAGGTGCAGCTCACCGGGTTCGCCGGGCGGGACCGGGTTCAGCGCGGCGTCCAGCACCCGCACGCCGACGTCGTCGAGCGGGCGGCCGATCGGGACCGCGTCGGGCACCCCGTCCGCCGACGGCATCCGGTGGCTGGTGGCGAAAGTCGTGGTTTCGGTGGGACCGTACCCGTCGATGACGGTGAGGCCGGGGCAGGCGCCCAGCACCCGCCGCACGGCCGCGGCCGGGACGACGTCCCCGCCGGTCCAGACCTCCCGCACGCCGCGGAAGCAGTCCGGCGCTTCCTGCGCCACGACCCGGAAGAGCCCGGCCGTCAGCCAGAGCGCCGTGACGGCGTGCCGCTCGATGAGGCCGCGCAGGGTCTCCACGTCCAGTTCGCCGGGCGGGGCGACGACCACCGTGCCGCCGCTCAGCAGCGGTACCCACAGCTCGTACGTCGTCGCGTCGAACGCGGCCGGCGAGTGCAGCAGCACCCGGCGGTGCGCGTCGCCGGCGAACCGGCGGTCCGCGGCGAGCGCCGCCACGTCCCGGTGCCGGACCGCCACGCCCTTCGGCGCGCCGGTCGAGCCCGAGGTGTGCATGAGGTAGGCCAGCCGGTCACCGTCCACATCGGGCAGTTCGCGGTCCCGCTCCGGGAGTTCCTGCCCGGCGACGACCACGGGTCCACCGTGGACGCGGGCGGCGCGCTCGGGTTCGTCGGTCACCAGCACCGAAACCCCGGCCGTGGCGAGCACCAGCCGGAGCCGGTCGTCGGGGGCCCGCAGGTCGAGCGGCACGTAGGCGCCACCGGCCAGGACAACCGCCAGCTCGGCGACGACGAGCTCGGCCGAGCGCCGCAGCAGCAACCCGACCCGGTCCTCCGGGGACAGTCCCAGCCGGAGCAGGTGGGCGGCGAGCCGCTCGGCGCGCTCGGCCAGCTCGGCGTAGGTGAGCCGATCGGCACCGTCCACCGCGACGGCGCCGGGAGTTTCGCGGACCCGGGCGGCGAACAGCTCGGTCAGGACCCCGGTTCTCGCCGGGGTGTCTTGCACGGTCATCGTCGGTCGTACCTTCCGGGCGCAGGCTGAGGAGCCCGCCGGCACGGCGGGCCCGGGGAGGGGGAGTTCCGGTCAGCAGCGCCGCGCGAGGCGGCCACCGATTTCGACCGCGGTCGAAGCGCCGGGCGCGCCGCGGAAGCGGCCGCACGGGGTGGCGCGGCCGGTCGCGGGGTCGCGGACGGTGAAGCTGCCGTCGTCGTGCAGGACGAGGCCGGGATAGACCTCGCCGTCGACGACGAGCGCGGCACCCGCGCCGTCGGCGCGGACGGTGTAGTCGATGGCACCGTTGCGGTAGGTGCCGAAGTCGCCGTCCGGGACCGGGACGGGTCGCGCGCCGGGCTTGCCGAAGCGCTGTTCGGGCAGGTCGAAGCCCAGCTCACGCAGGTCGCCGGCGACCTCGTGCCACATGTCCGTGCCGGCCGCGCCGTTCGCGGTGAAGGCGACCACGCACGCGCCCGCCTGGTCGATGCGCAGGTGGCAGGACGTGCCGTCGGCGGTGCCGTCGTGGCCCAGCCAGACGTCGTCGCCCGTGCCGAAGTGGGCGATGCCCAGGCCCCAGCCGTCGGCGAGCCCGAACGGGTCGGCCTCCGGGACGAGCCGGTGCATGTCGGCCGCGGTCACGACGTCGAGCAGCCCCGGCTTGCCCAGGTGGATCCGGCCGAGTTCGACCAGGTCACGCGCGCTGAGCGCCAGCGCCCCGGCGGGCTCCAGCATCGGCGGCAGCACCTGCTCGACCGGCCGCGCCCCGGCCGGACCGGCGGCCCGCCCGTGGCCGGAGACGCCGCGCGCGCTCCCGGCGTAGACCGGCTCGATCTTCGACGGCCGCAGCACGATCGCCTCGACGGCCTCCCGCCAGGTCATCCCGGTCACGGCTTCGATCACGGCCCCGACCAGCGCGTATCCGAGGTTCGAGTAGGAGAAGGCGCTGCCCGGCGGGCAGACGGGGACCGCCTCGCGCACCTCTCTCAGGCAGCCCGCGGTGGGGTCGGCGGGGTCGGACGGGAGCCCGCTGGTGTGGCTGAGCAGCCGGCGCGGGGTGAGCGCGCCGGACAGGCCGGCCACGCCGAGGACGTCGGCGACGGGCTGATCCAGCTCGAGGTCGTCGTCCGCCACGAGGGCCATCACCACCGTGGCCGTGGCCACCTTGGTGACCGAGCCGGTCGGCACCGCGGAGTCTTCGGTCATCGGCGTGCCCCGGTCCTGGTCCTCGACACCGGTCTGGACCACCACCCGCTCGCCGTCCCGCAGCACCGCGAGCTGCGCCCCCGGCACCCGGTGCCGTCGAGCGGCGCGCCCCAGCACCGCGTGCAGCTGTTGCGCCGTCACCCGTCGTCTGTCCGAGGCGTTTCGACCGTCTCGCACGGATTGCATGACCCGACCCTCCGATATCACAAGAAAAGCTCGCCCACAATGAATGACCAAGACCACAGCCGTCCCGCGCAATCCCCGCCAGCGCATCTCGCGGAACCGCTGGAATTAATACGCTGCCTGTTTGCCGGTGATCGTCAGTACCGCCAATCGTGGGATCCCAACCTGCGATCGGGCCGGTTCGGAGCTACCCAACGTAGCAACCACAACGACGGCATTCCACGAGTTGAGCAGCCATTTACCCGACGGTTTCCGGCACTTGCGGACACGTCGAACAACGGCGGGCAGCGGCGAATCGCCGTACCACCCCGCCAGCTGGTTCAGTCAGCCGTTCCGGGGCCGCTGAAGCCTGTTACCCGGCCCCACAAGGGGTCAAACAACGGATCTCGCGGTACTTTTGCGGCCCGGGATCGGGGTGGTCGCGCAGGCCCGTCAACTGCGGAAACGCGATTCTCGATCTTCCCGGCGTCAATTACCGGTGAGTCAACCAGCACGGCCGGACGCACGTGCACCGTATCGTGCACCCCGCTACCGTCTTTATTTCACATAATTCGCAGTGTTCCCACGGCCTGGGAAACAGGACAGGGAGCAGATCACCCGATTGGACCGTAACGAAATTGGGCGAGGAATTCGGAGGGTCACCGGCCGTTTTCGCGCCTCCCGCCGTTCACCAAACGCACTCGGAGCGACCCCCTCGGCGCCGCCGGAAACGGCTGACCTGCACGGCAGGTGCCGGCCGGGCCGCGGGTACGATACCGCTAGGACTCCTACCCGAAGGGGAACCGCATGACGGGTCTCGACGGCACCGCCGACCTCGACCGCAGGCTGGCCGACGCCCTCGAACGGCTGGGCAACGGCCTGCGTTCGCTGGCCCAGCGGACCGCGCGCGGGCACGGGTTGTCGCCGCTGCAGCAGCAGGCGGTCCTCGCGCTGGCCCGGCAGCCGCAAGGCCGGCGCGAGGTGGCGGCGCTGGCCAAGGAGTCCGACGTCACCACCCCGACCATGGTCGACGCGATCGCCGCGCTGGAGCGCAAAGGGCTGGTCAGCCGCGCCCCCACCAGCGACGGCCGCCGCCGGGTGCTGTCACTGACCGAGGCGGGCGACGCGATCGCCCGCGAACTGTCCACTTGGGACGATCCGCTGACGACGGCGCTGGCCGGCGTCCCGGTGGCGGAGCGCGCCGCCACCCTGCAGACGGTGCTCGACGTCATCGGCGGCCTGCAGCGCTCCGGCGTGCTGGCCGCGATGCGGACGTGCACGACGTGCCGGTTCTTCGGCCGGGACGAGCACCCCGACCCCGCGGTACCCCACCACTGCCACCTGCTGCGGACCCCGCTCCCCCGGACCGCCCTGCGCACCGACTGCCCGGAGCACGAGCCGGCCGCGGGCTAGGGACGCACCGGAAGTTCCCACGGGGCCGCTGTGGTGCCGCCGGGTTCGATCCCGTACCGGCGCAGCTGCTCCGCCTCGTCCGTGCGGCCGGCCCGGTCCAGGAGGTCGGTCAGCAGTTTCATCCAGTGCGGCTCGGCCGGCCGGACCATCCCCTGGCCCCCGCCCTCTTCGAGTTTCACGCGCAAGCGCGCCTCGGCCTCCGCGGGGCGGCCGAGGCGCTCCGACAAGGCTGCCAGGTGCTTGGCCGCCAGCCGGTGACCCTTGCTCGTCTGGATCAGCAACGGCTCCTCGGCCTCTTCGAGCCGGCCCAGGTCAGCCAGTGCGTCCGCCAGCAACGGCACCGCGAGCAGGCTGAGTTCGGCACTGCGCCGGAACCAGCCGGCCGCCTCGTCGATCTCTTTTCTTTCCCGGAGCATTTCCCCGAGGTACCACATCGCCGCGGGATCGCCGGCCTCCGCGTGGGCGCGAAGGAGCGTTTCGGCTTCGTGGTCGAGGCCGCGGCGACGCAGCCGGACCGACAGCATGGACACCGCGAGCGGCTGGGTCTCGGCGAGCCGCCGCAGCAGGGCGAGGGCTTCGTCGTCGCGGCCCTCGTCCTCGCGCAGCCGGAACAGCTGCCACACGGCGTCGTGCGGATCCGGCTCGACCGCAGGTTCGCCGCCGCTGTTCAGCAGCAGGTCGAGAGGCAGCGGGGGGCGGTCCAGATCGCCGGTGCGCTGCGTCCACGCGTGCGCCTCCGCCGTGGCACCGCGCAACTCCAGGAGGAAGGCGAGCAGGCGCATCGCGGGCACGTCCCCGGCCTCGGCCGCGGGCACGGCGTACCGCGCGGCCAGCCGGTACAACCCCCGCTGCAGGGCCGCGGTGGCCAGCCGCGAGCGGTCGTCGGCCGCGGTGACGTGCTCGGCCAGCGCGTTCCACAGACCGGCCGGCGGCCGCTCACCCTCCCGGGCGTCGCGGGCGTGGTGGTCCAGGAAGTCGTGCAGGACGTAGCCGTCCGGCGGTCCCAGCCCCGGGGCGCTCCGCGTCGGGGTCAGGGCGGCGATGCCGTGGTGCTGCCGGGTCGCGCCCGCCAGCGCGTCGGCGAACCAGTCGCCGGTGACGACGCGATCCCGCTCGTCGAGGTAGTCCGCCGCGGCCACGCGCAGGACGTCGGCGCTGATCGCGCTCTCGTGACCCAGCCGCCGCGCGTCCATCGCCACGGTGACGACCGCGTGCGTCCGCGGGCCGTGCAGGCCGTCGACGTAGTGGCGGAGCAGCTGCGGTCCGCCGGAAAGCACCTGGGTGACCGCCGCCCCGGCGGTGCGCACGGCCAGCGCCAGCCGCGGGTCGAGACCGGCGCACCGGGTCAGTTCCGCTTGCGCGCCGGCGAAGCTGTCGGCGATCCGCACCATCCGCACCTGCGGCAGATCGAGCAACGCCCGCACCGCCGGTGAGTCCACAGTGGACAAAGCAGCCCAGTGCGCGGTCCAGACGTCGCCGACCACCAGCACCGGCCCCGGCCCGCCCAGGACGTCAGCGAGCCCTTCCGCGACCGCGGGCCCGTGCGGCAGGTCGAAGAACCGCCGCTGCAGATCGGGCAGCCACACCACCCGCCGCGGCGGAAGACCGCGAGCCAGCAGTTCCACCAGCTGCCGCGGCCCGCTCGGCCGCACGACGGGCCACTCCCCCAGCTGCGCCACGGCCCGCACGGCTTCGTAGGCGGCGCGCGTCTTCCCGGCCGCCGAACCTCCGACGAGCACGACCATCGAACTCGACCCGGCCGCATCCCGCAGCAGCCCGCGAATCTCGTCATCGTGCGGCCGGACGACGTAACACGGCGGTTCGGCGGAGGCCGCGGGATCCAGCGTGATGGCTTCGTGCACGCCGAGCTCCCGCGCGGACCACCCGGAGATAGGCCGCTCGACCAAGGGCGACGCCGGCGGGAACGGGTGGACGTGGACGTCACCGTGGATGTCCCGCGCCTGCACAACGGGCCCGTACGCGGTGCCGACCTCGTTCGAGACCCCCTCGGTCATCGCCTCAACGTACCTGCACCACCACCGGTCCGGCGGGCTCACCGAGCTTCGTGCCCTTCCGGTAGCCCCCGAAGATCAAGCCGAGGAGCACGATGACGAGGGCGATCGCCAGAACCCACAGCCACAACTTGCGCACGACCACAACGTACCCCCGGAACCGGTTCGTCAAGCGCTCGCTTGGGTAATCCTCCGGCATGGGTGCATGGGGCAAGCGGCTCGTCGGAATCGCCGTCGCTATCGTGGTTCTCGCCGTCGCGGCGCTCGTCGGATCGGCCGTTCACCTGTTACCCCAATTGCGCAATCCGTTCGCGACGCAGACCGAAGAGCACTCCGGTCCGGTGCTGCTGCAGTCGATCGTCGAGCTCTCGCGCTACGAAGCCGCCAGCGGGTCGTTCCAGGTGGTCGTCGACATCACGACCAGCTCGGTGCTGCCCAGTTTCCTCGTGGGCAGCGACACGATGTTCATCGGCGTCGGCACGGACAACGCCTACGTGGACTTCTCCGGGCTGAAGGGCGACGCGGTCCAGGTCTCCGACGACCGCCTGTCCGCCACGGTCACCCTGGCGCACGCCCAGCTGGAGCCGGCGACGCTGGACGTGCACGAGTCGCACGTCTACGCGCAGCAGCAGGGCCTGTTCACCCGCGTCAACGAGTTCCTCAGCGGCAACCCGAACTCGCAGCAGGCGCTCTACGAGCTCGCCCAGAAGCAGATCCAGGCCGCGGCCGCGAAGAGCACGCTGATCGCCGACGCGGAGCGGAACACGAAGGCGATGCTGACGGGCCTGCTGCAGTCGCTCGGCTTCAAGAACATCACGGTGAACTACGCCGACAACCCCCGCGGGGGCTGAGGTACCGGGGGCGAACGGACCCGCGCGGGACGACACTGGGGAGCCGCGGCGAACCGGCCGTCACCCCCGAAGGAGTTCCGCTCATGGACATGAAGCTTGAAGTCGTGGTCCTGCCCGTCACCGACGTCGACCGGACCAAGCAGTTCTACCAGAGCCTCGGCTGGCGCGAAGACGCCGACATCGACTTCGGCGCTTCCCGGATCGTTCAGCTGACCCCGCCGGGATCGAGCACGTCGGTGCACTTCGGCACCGGCATCACCGATGCCACCCCCGGCGGCGTGCGCAACACCTACCTGGTGGTCACCGACGTCGAAGCCGCCCGCGCCGAGCTCGCCGGGCACGGGGTCGCGGTCAGCGAGGTCTTCCACCGCGACGCCTCCGGCGCCTTCGCCCCGGGCATCCACCCCGACCGCGGCACGTACTCGTCGTTCGCCTCGTTCAGCGACCCCGACGGCAACACGTGGCTGCTGCAGGAGATCACCGACCGCTTCCCGGGCCGGGTCGACGGCGTGGCGTACGGCTCCGCCGAGGACCTCGAGCGCGCCCTGCGCGAAGCCGCCGCGGCGCACGGCGAGCACGAGAAGGAGACCGGGGAGTACGACGAGCAATGGCCGGCCTGGTACGCGCGGTACATGGCGGACCACCAGGGCGCCTGAGCCGCGGGGCGCCGGGTCTCGAGCGGTTCCGGGTTCGGCCGCGCGGCAGCCCGGCCGAGACCCGCCCGTCGAGCCCGCGGCGCACTCCGCGGGCCATCCCCCTCAGCGGTGCAGGTGCTGGGGCCAGTCCTCCGGCAGCCGCTCGGCCGGGCCCGGGGCCGACTGGGTCAAGGGGTGGTGTTCCGGGGCCGCCAGCGTGGGGCCGGACTCGTACATCGTCTCTTCCTCGTAGTCCCAGAACCACTCCTCGCCCGGCTCGAAGCTACGGACGATCCGGTGGCCCGAGGCCGCCGCGTGGGCGCTCGCGTGCTGGCCCGGTGAGGAGTCGCAGCAGCCGATGCGGCCGCATTCCGCGCACCGGCGGAGGTGGAACCACCAGCCCTGCGGGTCCGCGGCGTCGCAGTCCGCGCAGCCCGGGCCACTGGGCGGCACCGCGGGGTCTACTCCTTGCATGCGAACTCCTCTGCTGAGCATTGCTGGCAGACCCGACTCTAATCCGAACGCCGGGGGCTGCCGAATCGGCCGACCGGTCGCCGCGGAAAGTTCGGGATCGATTCAGAGATTTCTGCTAGCCTCGCCCCTGTCTCGCGGCTCACCGTGGCGCCGCCCCCGTTAGGCGAACTCACCGAGGAGCGCAATGACTGCCATCGTCCGGGTCAAGGGCCGCGAAGTTCTGGACAGCCGCGGCAACCCGACCGTCGAGGTCGACGTCGAGCTGGCGGACGGGTCGCTCGGGCGGGCCGCGGTACCCTCGGGCGCCTCCACCGGGACCCGGGAAGCGGTCGAGCTGCGTGACGGGGACAAGGCGCGCTTCCACGGCAAAGGCGTGCGCAAGGCCGTCGACGCCGTCAACACCGAGATCGCCGAAGCGGTCGTGGGCCTGGACGCCGAAGCGCAGGCCGAGGTCGACCGGGCGCTGATCGCGCTGGACGGCACCGCGAACAAGGCACGCCTCGGCGCGAACGCCACGCTGGGTGTTTCGCTCGCCGTGGTCAAGGCGGCCGCGGCCGCCAGTTCCCTGCCGCTCTACCGGTACGCCGGCGGCGTGTTCGCCCACCTGCTGCCGATGCCGATGATGAACATCATCAACGGCGGCGCGCACGCGGACAACCCGATCGACTTCCAGGAGTTCATGATCGGCCCGATCGGCGCGCCGACGTTCGCCGAGGCCGTGCGGATGGGCTCCGAGGTGTTCCACACGCTGCGCAAGTCACTGCACGACGCCGGGCACAGCACCAACGTCGGCGACGAAGGCGGGTTCGCGCCCAACCTCAGCTCCGCCGACGAGGCGCTCGAGTTCGTGCTGCGCGCGATCGAACAGTCCGGCTACACCCCCGGCGAGGACATCGCCCTGCTGCTCGACCCGGCCGCGTCGGAGTTCTACACCGGCGAGGTCTACGACTACACCGGCGAGGGCCGCAAGCGCAGCGTCGAGGAGCACGTCGCCTACCTCGCCGACCTGACCGCCCGCTACCCCATCGTCTCGATCGAAGACGGCCTCGCCCAAGACGACTACGACGGCTGGAAGCAGCTCACCGACACCATCGGCGACCGCGTGCAGCTCGTCGGCGACGACGTCTTCTGCACCAACGTGAACCTGCTGAACGACGGCATCGAGCGCGGCATCGGGAACTCGATCCTGGTCAAGGTCAACCAGATCGGCACCCTCACCGAGACGCTGACCACGGTGGAAACCGCGCACAAGGCGGGCTACTCCGTGGTCATGTCCCACCGCTCCGGCGAAACCGAGGACACCACGATCGCCGACCTCGCCGTCGCCACCAATTGCGGCCAGATCAAGACCGGCTCGCTGTCGCGCGCCGACCGCACCGCCAAGTACAACCAGCTCATCCGCATCGAGGAGGAGCTCGGTTCGGAGGCGCGCTACGCCGGCGCGAGCACGATCAGCGGCCGCCGCTGAGCGGGTAGTGGATCATCTCCACGCCGCCGGTGGCGTAGTGGGGGACATCGGCGGCCACGGCCTTGCCCGCTTCGGAACCCAGCGCGGTCGCCATCGTCTCCGCTGACTCGAAGTCGGCGTGGAACACGGCGAAGTACTTCCGCTCCCCCGCCAGGGAGGCCACGTCGAAGGAGTACTCCGAGTGCAGGAGGCCGGGCAGCTTCGCGGCCAGCGGCAGGTGGGTGCCGGCGTAGTACTCCCGGAAGTGGGCTTCGTCGGCGGGCGGCGGGTAGAGCACGGTGAGCCGGTGCATCGGTTCCCTTTCGGAGGTGGTCCCCTCCACCCTGGCACAACCCGGCCCGCGGTGCGCCGCGGGCCGGGTGTCCGGTGTGGACGGTCGAGCGCCCGCCGCCCGGCCGGCGGGCCCCGCCGCCGTTACCCTGGCAGGGCGAAGTGCCGGCGAACGGGGGGAGCACGCGTGCGGGTGGCCGAACTGGTGCAGTCACCGCTGGTGCCACCCGGGCGGCCGGTCCGGCGGGTGTCCCAGCTGCTCTCCGGGCTGGTGCTCTACGGCTTCAGCGACGCGATGGTGGTCGCCGCCGGGCTCGGGGTCGAGCCGTGGGACGCGCTCGCGCAGGGGCTGACCCGCACGGCCGGGCTCAGCATCGGCGTCTGGACCAACCTGATCGGCGCCGCCGTGCTGCTGCTGTGGATCCCGCTGAAGCAGAAGCCGGGGCTGGGCACGCTGTGCAACGTCCTGCTCGTCGGCACCTCGACGGACCTCGCGCTGGCGGTGCTGCCGCCGTTCGGCCAGCTGTGGCTACGCTGGGTCGTGCTGATCGCCGGCATCGTGCTCAACGGGTTCGCCACCGGCTGCTACATCGGCGCGCAGGCGGGCCCGGGCCCGCGGGACGGGCTGATGACCGGGCTCGCCCGGCGCGGGCACCCGATCTGGGCGGTGCGCTGGGGCATCGAGATCGCGGTGCTGGTGATCGGGTTCGCGCTCGGCGCCACCGTGGGCATCGGGACCCTGCTGTACGCCTGCGCGATCGGGCCGCTCGCTCAGCTGTTCATGCCGATGCTGGACATGGGACGGGGCAAGGGAACGCACTGAGCACGCTGCCCGGCGGCGAGCCGGGCCGCCACGCCGAACCCGTGGAAGATCGCGGTGGAGACCGGGTCCGTCTCGGCGTACCACTCCGGGTGCCACTGCACCGCGAGGCAGAACCCGTCGCCCGCCGAGGCGGCCTCGACCACGCCGTCCGCGGCCACCGCCTCCACCCGCAGGTCCGGCGCGACCCGGTCGATCGCCTGGTGGTGCAGCGAGTTGACCGGCACGCGCGCATAGCCGAGCAGCTGCCGCAGCACGCCGCCTTCGGTGAGGTCGACGTCGTGCGCGGGCAGGTACTGCCGGTCGCGGGGCTGGGAAAGGTCCTCGCGGTGCTCGTCGCCGGGCAGGTCGCGCAACGTGCCGCCCAGTGCCACGTTCAGCTCCTGCAGCCCGCGGCAGATCCCCAGCACCGGCACCCCCGCCCGCAGCGCGGCCGGCAGCACCCGCAGCGCGAGTTCGTCGCGGGCCGGATCGACGGGCCCGTCCTGGGGCGGACCGCCGTAGCGGGCGGCCTGGACGTCGGTCTCGTGCCCGCCGAAGACGACGCCGTCGAACCGGCCGAGCAGCTCCGCCAGGTCCGGGGCCGGACCACCGACGACGGCCACCGAGCAGCCGGAAACCCGTTCCAGCGCCCGGACGTAGACCTCGCGCACCGCGAGGTGCGGCACCACGCCGATCGGTTCGGCCGACGCGGCGAGCGCGACCAGCGGCCGGGCGCTCACCGGGCCCCCGCCAGCGCGCGGGTGAGGTCTTCGAGCAGGTCGTCCGGGTGCTCCAGGCCCAGCGAAAGCCGGATCGAGCCGGGGGTGACGCCCGCCGCCAGCTGGTCGGCTTCGGGCAGCTGGGCGTGGGTGGTGGACGCCGGGTGCGTGGCCATCGACCGGACGTCGCCGATGTTGGTCACGTGCGCGAAGAGGCGGAGCGCTTCGATGAACCGGCGGCCGGCCGCCTGCCCGCCGGTGAGCTCGAACTGCACCAGCGGGCCGCCGTTGCCGCCGAGGTAGCGCCGCAGCAGTTCCTCCTGCTCGCCGCCGGCCAGGGTCGGGTGGCTGACCGAGGCCACCGCCGGGTGCGCGTCGAGGAACTTCGCCACCGCGGCCGCGTTCTCACCGTGCGCGCGCATCCGCAGCGGAAGCGTTTCGATGCCCTGGATCAGCAGGAAGGCGTTGAACGGGCTCAGGCACGCCCCGAGGTCGCGCAGCAGCGTTTCCCGCGCTTTGAGCAGGTACGGGCTGCGGCCCAGCGCGCTGTCGAGCCCGGCGCCGGTCTCGGTCCACACCGCGCCGCCGTGCGCCGGGTCGGGCTCGGTCAGCAGCGGGTGCCGCGCGGCGTGGCGGGTCCAGTCGAAGGTGCCGCCGTCCACGATGAGCCCGCCCAGGGCGCTGCCGTGGCCGCCGATGTACTTCGTCGCCGAATAGACGAGGATGTTCGCGCCGAAGTCCAGCGGGTTGCAGACCATCGGCAGCAGCGTGTTGTCCAGCACCAGCGGCACTTCCGCCTGTTCGGCGAGCCCGGCGACGTCTTCGATCGGGAAGATGCGCAGCTTCGGGTTGGGCAGCGTCTCGCCGAAGTAGGCGCGGGTGCGCTCGTCGGTGGCGGCGGCGAAGTTCTTCGGGTCTTCCGGGCTGACGAACCGGGTCTCGACGCCGAACCGCCTGAAGGTGTTGGCCAGCAGGTTCCACGTTCCGCCGTAGAGCTCGTCGGAGCTGACGATGTTGTCCCCGGCCTGGCAGAGGTTCAGCAGGGCCACCGTGGTCGCGGCCTGCCCGGTGGAGACGGCCAGCGCGGCCGGGGCGCCGTCGACCGCGGCGATCCGCGCTTCCAGCACGTCGCAGGTGGGGTTGTTGAGGCGGGTGTAGGCGTGCCCGTCCTCGCTCAGCTCGAAGATGCCCGCGGCCGCACCGGTGTCGGGCAGCTCGTAGGCCGCGGTCTGGAAGATGGGCGTGATCACCGGCGCGGTCGGGCCGGCGCGCAGCTCGGCGCCCGCGTGCATCACGGCGGACTCGGCCCGCCGGAACTGCTTAGGCGTGCTGGCGGGGCGTTCAGTGACCGGCATGGGACAGCTCCCTCGGTTCGGACATGGACGTGACGATCGCGCTGACGGCGCTGGGCTGGCCCTGCGGACCGCGGGTGAACAGCCCGCCCAGCACGGCGTCGACCGCGGCGTAGTCCGGATCGGCCAGCCGCACCCGCCTCGCCTTGCCGAGGTTCCAGAACGGCGTGCGCGGATCGAGGTGGTGTTCCAGGTGGTAGTTGTCGTTGTGGATGCCGGTGAGGAACTTCTCCCAGCCGCGGCTCTTGCGGTTGCGCGTCATGTGCAGGTCCACCCGCGCGTCGCGGACGAGCGGCGTGTGCTCGGAGAGTTCGATGTACCAGCCCAGGATCTGGAAGCTGGTCAGGTACGGCACGAACCAGAACAGCAGCAGTTCGATCGTCCACCCCTGCGACCAGCACACGTCGGCGACGGCGGCCCAGAACAGCCAGAACCCGGCGCGGTCGAACGCCCGCTTGGGACCGCGGACCGCTTGCGGCGCCTCCGGGCCGCGGCCCTCGCGCAGCACGCGGTACCGGTTGCGGACGAGGTAGCGCAGGTAGGCCCAGGTCTGCGTGCCGAACAGCGGCATCAGCACCACCCGGCGCACGTAGGTCCGCGGCGAGGCGGCCCGGTAGGCGCCCTGCTCGATGAAGAACCGCAGGTCCGGGTCGCGGTCCGGGTCGCCGAGCCGCGGGTGGTGGGTGAACACGTGCGAAACCTTGTAGGCGTAGTGCTGCTGGAAGATCGGGTACGCGGTGAGCACGGTGCCGAGCAGCATCCGCACCCGGTGGTCGGCGGCCCCGACGCCGTGGGCGCAATCGTGCAGGATCGTGGACAGCCCCCGCTGCCGGGCGCCGATGACCAGCACCGCGAGCGGGTAGCACCACCACGAAACCGCGACGCACAGCCACACGCAGGCCGCGATCCACACGACGTCCTCGAGCCAGGCGAGCCCGGCGTGCCAGTTGTCGCTGCGGTTGAGAAGTTTCATCCGGGCCCGCACTTCCGCGGGGAAGCGGTGCATCCGGTACCGCTTCCCGTCGTAGGCCCACTCGGTGTCCGGCACGGGTCCTCCCTGGGTCAGACGAGGGCCGTCAGCGGCACGCCGATGAACGTCGGGTCGAAGCGGCTGACGCCGTCGAGCAGCTCGTCGATCTTCTGCATCACGGCGTCGTCGAGCACGACGTCCACGGCCTTGAGGTTGTCCGTGAGCTGCTCGGGGCGCGAGGCGCCGGTGATGGCGGTGGCGACGTTGGGGTTCTGCAGCACCCACGCGAGGGCCAGCTGCGCCATGGTCAGGCCGAGCTGCTCGGCGACCGGGCGCAGTTCCTGCACGCGGCGCAGCACGTCGTCCTGCAGCCAGCGGACCATGTAGCTGCTTCCTTCGCCGTCCGTGGCGCGGGAACCGGCCGGCGGCTGCTTGCCCGGCAGGTACTTCCCGGTCAGCACGCCCTGCGCCATCGGGGACCAGACGAGCTGGCCCATGCCCTCCCGCTCGCAGGCCGGGATGACCTGGCTCTCGATGACCCGCCACAGCATCGAATACTGGTTCTGGCTGCCGATCAGCGGGATCCGCAGCTCGCGGGCCAGCGCGGCGGCGCGGGTGATCTGCTCGGCGGTCCACTCCGAGACGCCGACGTAGAGGATCTTGCCCTGGCGCACCAGATCGGCGAAGGCCAGCATGGTCTCCTCCAGTTCGACCGTGGGGTCGAACTGGTGGGCCTGGTAGAGGTCGAGGTAGTCGGTCCCGAGGCGGCGCAGGGAACCGTCCGCGGACTCCATGATGTGCTTGCGGCCCAGGCCCTGGTCGTTGGGGCCGCCGGGGCCGGTCGGCCAGTAGACCTTGGTGCAGATCTCCAGGCTCTCCCGGCGGAGGCCGGACAGGGCGCGGCCCAGCACCTCTTCGGCGCGGGTGTTGGCGTACATGTCGGCGGTGTCGAACGTGGTGATGCCGGCGTCCAGCGCGGCTTCCACGCATTTCCGGGCTTGATCCTCCGCCACTTGCGAACCGTGGGTGATCCAATTGCCGTAGGAAATCCTGCTCACGGAGAGGCCGCTGCGGCCGAGTCGTCGATGTTCCATGCCTCAAGACACTCCAAGCAAATTTCCGCGTAGTCAACGTTTAAAGCCGCGGACGAAGGGGCCGCGAATGGGGTTATCAAAAGTCTTGATGACCCCATCAACCGGTCCATGATCACATTTGCCCGGATCATTTCCCACTGAGAGCGTGAGGTATCCGACGGGGGAAATCGAGATCGGAGAACAATGGTCGACAAGATCATCGACGCCGCACGTGCGGCGACGACCGCGGCACCGCCGCTGGGCACCGAAGCGTACGGGCGGTTCTGCACCGGGCTGGCCCACCGGCTCACCGCCGCGTGGCCGCGGATCCGCGAAGCGAACGACACCGACGTCGGACGAGCGCGGGAGCAAGGCCTGCCCGACGTGCTCGTCGACCGGCTCCGGCTGACCGAGGACCACCTCGCCGCACTGGTCGCCTTGACTTCGACGGTCACCGGCGAACTGGACGAGCTGACCAGCCGCCCGCCGGGCACCCCGATCGGCGACTGGGGCGTGCGGCACCGCGTGCCGCGGCCGCTGGGCGTGGTGCTGATGATCTTCGACGCCCGCCCGACCGTCACCGTCGAGGGCGCGCTGCTGAACGTGGCCGCCGGGAACGCGGTGATCCTGCGTGGTGGCAAGGAGATCGCGCGGACCAACGCCGAGCTCGGCGCCGCCGTCTCCGCCGCGCTGGCGGACGCGGGACTGCCGGCGGGCCTGGTCTCCGTGCTGGACGACCCCAGCCGCTCGGTGCTGCGCGACCTGCTGCGCCGCCCGGACGCGATCGACGTGCTCATCCCGCGCGGCAGCCCGTCCCTCATCGACTACTGCCACCGCGCGAGCACCATCCCGGTGCTGGCCAGCGGCGGCGGCGTCAACCACCTCTACGTGCACTCGAGCGCCGACCTGGCCCAGGCGGTCGAGATCGCGCTGGACAGCAAGCTCCCCGCGCCGGCCGGCTGCACCTCGCTGGAGGTCGCGCTGGTCGACCGCCCGGTGGCCGACGAATTCGTGAAGGCGTTGCTGGAAGGAGCCCGCCACGACGGCCGCCCGCTGACCATCCGGGTCGGCGAAGGCCTGGCGCGGCCGGAGACCACCGGCGACTGGCGGGTGGAGGCGCTGGGAGAGCACGACCTGGGCCGCGAGTTCCTCGACAGCACGATCGGCGTGGTGGCGGTGGACTCCCCCGGCGAGGCCGTGGAGTTCATCCAGCAGCACGGTTCCGGCCACAGCGAGGCGATCGCGGCGACCGACCCGGCGGTCACCGGCGAGTTCACGAACCGGGTCGACGCGGCCACGATCGTCGTCAACGGTTCCCTGCGCCTCAACGACGGACCCACGCTGGAACTGGGCTCGGAAATCGCGATCAGCACCAGCAGGCTGCACGCCCGCGGGCCGATCACGCTGGCCGCGCTGGTGAACTACTGCTGGGTGATCGAGGCCAACGGCCGGCTGCGCGAGGCGAGCTGATGCCGACCCTGACGACGGCGCCGCCGCCGTTGCTGCTCCCGCTCAGCCGGCGGCCGCAAGCGTCGCAGGCGGTGCTCGTGCACCCCGGCGGCGGTGGCCTGAGCCCCTACACCCCGCTGGCCGTGCGGCTGGCCCGCCGCAACGGCGTGAGCGGGATCCGGGCCGGCGGGTTGTTCGCCGGTGAGCGGCCCGACGACAACATCGAGACCATGGTCGAGCGGTACCTGCCGCTGCTGGACACCCTGCCCCGCCGCCCGGAACTGCTCATCGGCTGGTCGATGGGCGGCGTCCTCGCCTGGGAACTGGGCGCGCGCCTGGCCCGGACCGGGCCCGCTCCCGCCGTCGTGATGATCGACAGCTTCACCCGCCGCGACGAGTTCGGCTCGGTGCACCGCGCCGACGTCGTCGAGCGGATCATGCGGTCGGTGCACGCCAAGGTCGCGCCCCGCGACCAGCGCTGGGCCGAAGCCACCGCCCACGCGCACGTCACCGCGTCGGGACGGCACCGGGTGACCAGCACCCACCCCGGCCCGGCGCTGCTGATGGCCTGCGCGAGCCCGCACCGCGACACCCAGGTCGAGAACTGGACCCGGTTGTCCCCGCGGCTGCGGGTCCGCGAACTGGACTGCGGCCACTTCGACGTGTTCGACGGGAAAGCGCTACCCGACGTACTCGCCCACCTCGACGAATTCCTGACCGGAGCACGAAACCGATCCCCGAAACCCCTTGGAGGGCAACGATGACGACCGGACCCGATCGCACTACGGTCTCCGACTCGGTCAAACGCGTGGTGATCGCCGAATCCCGGCTTTCGCTGGCACCGGAGGAGATCCACGACGACGAACCGCTCAACGGCGACCTGCTGCACCTCAACTCGCTGGGGTTCGTCGGCATGCTCGTGCACCTCGAAGACGCGCTCGACGTGACCCTGCCCGACGACCTGTTCGTCGGCCGCACGTTCAAGACCGTCGACGACCTCGTCGACGTCGTCGCCGAAGGCGCCACCGGAACGGAGGCACTGCGATGAGCCGCACTTCCCTGCCCACCAGCTGGCGCAGCGTGCTGCCGCACCTGGACGAGCCGCTGCCCCCGGACCAGAGCCCGGAGTCGCCCGCGGGCGGCTCGGACGCCGGCGTGTCGGTGAACCTGCCGTTCGCGCTGGTCCGCCAGTCCACCCAGAACCGCGAGTTCTGGGACATCCCCGCCGAGGTGCTCGACGCCTACCGCAGCTTCCGGCCCACCCCGCTGTGGCGGGCCCGCCGGTTCGAGGACGCCATCGGCGCGCGGGTGCCGATCTACGTCAAGTACGAGGGCGGCAACATCTCCGGCAGCCACAAGCTGAACACCGCGCTCGCGCAGGCCCACTACTACGCCAAGGCCGGCGTGAAGGAACTGGTCACCGGCACCGGGGCCGGGCAGTGGGGCACCGCTCTCGCCGCCGCCTGCACGATGTTCGGGTTGCGCTGCCGGGTGTTCATGGTCGGCACGAGCCTGCAGAAGAAGCCCTACCGGGGCACGCTGATGCGGGCTCTCGGCGCCACCGTGCACGCCAGCCCGAGCGACCTGACCGACGTCGCCGCCCGTGTCGGCGGCGGGGTGAACAGCCTCGCGCTGGCCATCGGGGAAGCCGTCGAGTACGCCGGGCGCACCGAAGGGGCCGCGTTCTGCATCGGCAGCGGCGAGACCTACAGCATCCTGCACCAGTCCGTGATCGGGCTGGAGACCATCGAGCAGCTCGCCGAGCTGGAGGCCACTGTGGACAGTGTGGTCGGCTGCGTCGGCGCCGGCTCGAACTTCGGCGGGATCGCGCTGCCCTTCTTCGCCGACGCCGCGACGACCGGGGCGGAGTGCCCGCAGCTGGTGGCCGCGGAGTCCAGCACCACCCCGAAGCTCACCCGAGGCGTCTACGCCTACGACAAGACCGACGCCACCGGGGTCAGCCCGATGGAGGCGATGTACACGATCGGCTCCAGCTACCCGATCCCCGACTCGCACTCGGCCGGCCTGCGCTTCCACGGCGCCGCGAAGGTCATTTCCGCCATGCGGCACCGGGACCAGGTCACCGCGCAGGCCGTCGGCCAGGTCGAGGCGCTGGAGGCCGGCCGGGCCTTCACGCGGTCGGAAATGGTGCTCCCCGCACCGGAATCCGGGCACGCGCTGGCCGTCGCCGCGCGCCTGGCCACCGACGGCGGGTCGGACCGCGGCGTGGTCGCCTGCGTGAGCGGGCACGGCTACCTCGACCTGTCGGCCTACCAGCAGCTGCTCGACGGCGAGCTCACCGCCGAGCCGCCCGCGGAGCAGGCGCTCGTGTCGGCGATGGATCGGCTGAAGCCGGTCCAGGGACTCGCGGTCGCGGGGAGTGGTCACCATGGCTGAGCAGCTGGACCACCGCCTCTTCGACTGCGTCCAGGTCAACCTGGCCGAACTCGCCGACCGCCTGCACGGTCCGGGCAGCCACCTCGCGATGGGCCGCGTCCTGCGCTTCTGGCCGCGCCCGGGCGCGGACGCGCTCCCCACCGTCGAGCCGCAGGTCGACTCGCAGGTGGCCGAGTCCGCCGCGCTGCTGGGCTTGCGCGTCACCCGCCGTGCGCGGATCGCGTCCGCCGACGAACTCGAACCGGGCCCCGGCTGCTACGCGGTGGCGGACGCCTACCACCTGCCGTGGGTCCCCTACCACCGCAAGGAGCACCTGCAGCACAGCTTCCTGGTCGAGCCGGACGGCGACGGCGTCGCCGTCGTGGACGGCTACCACAACGACACCCAGTGGGGCGCGGCCCGGCCGGGCCGGTGGACGCTCAGCCGCGAGGAGCTCGCGGAAGCGCTTCCCGAAGGTGCGCTGACGTTCGACATCGCCGCCGGGGACCGTCCCGCCGACCGCACGCCGCTGGTCGAACTGGCCGACGCCGGCACGTACGTCGCGGCCTACGCCGACCACCCGGACCGGGTGCGGGCGGTGCGGGGGCTGACGCTGCAAACGTGGCTGCTGAGCCGCAGCCGCCACCTGCACGCCGCGGCCATGGGACTGGACACCGACACCGTCCGGGCGCACCTCGGCGAGTGGAACGCGCTCGCGAAGCAGGTCTACCTGGCGAGCCGCCGGGTCTCCGCGGGCCGGGCGGAACCGCGCGCGGTGTACGACCGGCTCCTCGAGTGCCTCGCGACCGACCACGTCGCGTTCACCGAGCCCACCGAGCCGGTGGTGGTGTCCACAGTGGACAGCGACGAGGTGCCGACCGGGGTGCGCGACTCCGTCACCGCGGTGATCGGGACCGTGCTGGGCACCCCGCCCCCGGCCGACGCCCGCACGCTCGGCGAGATCCCCGGCTTCAGCTCGTTCCGCATGATGGAGATCGTCGAGCGGATCGAAAGCGACCTCGGCGTCGAATTCGCCGCCGAGGACCTGGTCCCGGAAAAACTCACCCACGTCGACGGCCTGTGCCGGGCTGTCCTGGCCGCAGGAGGAACCCGATGACCTACGCACCGCGAGTGCTCCACGAACTGCTCGACCACGCCGCCCGGCTGTGGCCGAACCGGACCGCGCTGACCTGCCGCGGCACCTCGGCGACCTACGAGGAGCTCGCCGGCGCCGCCCAGCGGGTCGCCGCTTCGCTCGCCGTCCGGGGCGCCCGCCGCGGCGACCGGCTGCTGATCAACGCCCCGGCGAGCACGCTGCTGCCCGCCGTGGTCTTCGGCGCCGCCCGGGCCGGGGTCGCGTTTTCGCTGCTGCACGAACAGGTTCGCGGCAGCAGCCTCGACCACGTGCTCGCCGACTCCGAGCCGGTGCTCGTGGTGACCGACGACGAGGACGTGCGGAAGTCGGCCGAAACCGCCGGCGTCCCGACGGCTTCGGTGGCGGAGCTGGCCGCCGGTCCGGGCCGGACCGTCGACCTACCCGCTCCCCCGCTGCCGGTCGACCCGGTGTGCCTGATCTACACCTCGGGCACGACGTCCCTGCCCAAGGCCGTGGTCAGCACGCACCAGCAGCTGCTGTTCGCCACCGGCGCGATCGCGTCGGTGCTCGAGTACCGCACCGACGACGTCGTCTACAGCCCGCTGCCGCTGTCCTTCGACTACGGCCTGTACCAGGTGTTCCTGTCCGTCACGGCGGGGTCGAACCTGGTGCTGGGCGCGCCCACCGAGGTGGGACCGTCGCTGGTCGGCAACCTGGTGCGCTCGGGCGCCACCGTGCTGCCCGCCGTCCCGGCCGTCGCCGAGGCGCTCAGCGCGTTGCTGCGGCGCCGCCCGAAGCCCGCACCCGACCTGCGGCTGCTCACCAACACCGGCGCGGCGATGCCCACCGGCACGCTGGAATCCCTGCGTGCGGCCATCCCCGGCCTGCGCGTGCAGCTGATGTTCGGGCTGACCGAGTGCAAGCGCGCCACCATCATGCCGGTGGACGGCGACCTGGACCGGCCCGGTTCCAGCGGCCGCGCCCTGCCCGGCACGGAGGTCTTCGTCATCGACGACGCCGGCGAGCGGCTGCCCGCCGGGGAGGTCGGCGAGATCGTGGTGCGCGGCCCGAACGTGATGGCCGGGTACTGGCGCCGTCCCGAGCTCACCGCGCAGAAGTTCCCGCGCGTGGACGGGCTGTTCCCGGAGCTGCGCACCGGCGACTACGGCCGCCTCGACGAGCAGGGCTACCTCTACTTCGACGGCCGCCGCGACGACATCTACAAGGAGCGCGGGTTCCGCGTCAGCGCCACGGAAGTCGAGTCCGCCGCGCGCGGGGTGCCCGGTGTCCGCGAAGCCGCGGTGCTGGTCCCGAAGGACACCCGGCCGGCCTGGCTGTTCGTCACCGGCGAGCTGGCCGCCGAGGGCGTGCTCGACGGGATGCGCACCCGGATCGAGGAGTTCAAGATCCCGGCGAGCTGCCTGCGCGTGGAGACGCTTCCGTTGACCGGCAACGGGAAGGTCGACCGCAAGGCGCTGGCGTCGATGGCCGAGGAGGTGTCCGGTGGAGCTGCTCGCTGAGCGACCCGCGGGGCTCCCGGAGCTGCCCGGCGGACTCGCCGGGCTGCCCACCCCCGCCTACGTCTACGACCTCGCCGAGGTCCGCCGCAACCACCGGCGGCTCGACGGCGCCCTGCCCGGGGGCACCGGGCTGCTGTACTCGCTCAAGGCCAACCCGCACCCGGACGTGCTGAGCACGTTGCGCGAAGCCGGTGCCCGACCGGAGGTCTGCTCCACGGGCGAGCTGCGGGCCGCGCTCGACGCCGGCTGGCCGGGCGCGCAGGTGCTCTACACCGGACCCGCCAAGCGGGACGCCGAGATCACGGCCGCGCTGCGGGCCGGCGTGCGGGAGTTCTCCGTGGACTCCCCGCACGCCATCACCCAGCTCGACCGGCTCGCCGGCGAGACCGGGGTCCGCGCCCGCTACCTGCTGCGCGTCAACGACGACCAGCCGGTACCGGGGCAGGGCCTCGCGATGACCGGCGTGCCCTCGCAGTTCGGCGCCGACACCGGCTGGATCGTCGCCGAACCCGCCCGCTTCGCCGGCGGCGAGCACGCCGAGGCGGTGGGGTTGCACCTGTACATGGGCACCAACCTGACCGAAGTGGACGACCTGCTCGGGCAGTTCCGCCGGGCGCTGGCCACCGCCGCGCGGCTGCGGGAAGCCCTGGCCCCGCACGGGGTCCGCTTCCGGACCCTCGACCTGGGCGGCGGTTTCGGTGCCCCGTTCGCGAAGGACGGCACCGCCGTCGACCTGCCCGGGCTGCGTGAAGGCCTTGAGACGCTGTTCGCCGAGGAGTTGCCGGGCTGGCGCGAAGAGGGCCCGGAAATCGTGTTCGAATCCGGGCGTTATCTCGTCGGCACAGCGGGCACCCTCGTCACGGCGGTGCTGGACGTCAAGCGCTCGCACGGCAAGGACATCGTCGTGCTGGAGTCGGGCATCAACCACCTCGGCGGCATGTCGGGGATGCGGCGGCTGCCCCCGCTCGCACCCCGCCTGCTCGGCCCGGGCGGCCCGGACGTCCTGGAGGCGCTCGTCGCCGGTCCGCTGTGCACGCCGCTGGACACCTGGGCGCGCACCGCGAAACTGCCCGAACTGAGCCCTGGCGACCTGGTCGCGGTGCCGAACGTCGGCGCCTACGGGCTGTACGCCAGCCTCGTCGCCTTCCTGGGCCACCCCCTGCCGGCGGAGGTCGTCGTCGACGGCGACCGCCCCGGCGCCCCCGCGCGGACCTCCCGCGTGGGCCTGGTCAGGACCACTGACCCCCGAGATGAGGAGTGAACATGGACCCCCGCATGGCCGAACTGCTGACCCCGTACCTGAAGTTCCTCAACGGCCGCGAGCTCGGCCCGGACGACTCCCTGCGCGAGCGCGGGCTCGACTCGATGCAGTCGATCAACGTGCTGTTCGAGATCGAGGACGTCTTCGGCGTCTCCCTGCCGGACGAGGACATCACCGACGCGACCTTCGCCACCGGCGGCACGCTGTGGACCGCCGTGCAGGCCCAGCTCGAGCGCGAGGGGGTCTCGTCATGACCACCGCCCCGCTCGCCGAACTCGTCGGGCGCGTGACCAAGGTCGCCGAGGAGCACGTCCGCCGGACCGACGACGAAGCGACGTTCCCGGTGGAGGCGCTCGACGAGCTGCGCGCGACCGGACTGCTCGGGCTGCTGGTGCCCGCCGAAGACGGCGGGCTCGGTGGATCGCTGGCCGACGTGCTCGAGGCCAGCACCGAGCTGGGCCGCGTGGACATGTCGCTGGCGATGATCTTCGCGATGCACTGCCAGCAGGTCGCCGCCGTGCTCGCGCACGCCGAAGGCAAGCTGCGCGCGGAGCTCGTGCCGGAGATCGCCGCGGGCCGGCTCTACCTCGGCTCGGTGACCACCGAGGCGGGCAAGGGCGGGCACCTGCTGACCGCCGAGTCCGCCGCCGCGTGGCAGAACGGCGAGCTGCTCGTCGACCGCTTCGCCCCGATCGTCACCGGGGGCAAGCAGGCCGACGGGTTCCTCATCACGATGCGGTCGCCGGACTCCGAAGCCGACAACCAGGTGTCGCTGGTCTACGCGTCCCGCGAGCAGGTGGAGATCGAGCCCGCCGGTGGCTGGAACCCGCTGGGCATGCGGGCCAGCGACAGCGGGGCCATGAAGCTGCGCGGCCGGCTGCCCGCCCACCAGGTCGTCGGGCGGCACGGCGACTTCCACACCATCGTCACCACCGTGTTCGGACCGCTGGCCCACCTCGGCTGGGCGTCCTGCTGGCTGGGCACGGCGGCCGGGGCGCTGTCGCGGGTGATCGCGTCGGTGCGCGGCAGCCGCGGCAAGACGGACCTGAACTCGGAGCTGCTGCTGACGCGACTGTCGCGGTCGCGCCAGCGGCTGGACACCGTGCACGCGCTGATCGGGCACGCTCGCCAGGTGGTCGAGACCACCGCGGACCTGAGCGTGCCGAAGGTGCAGCTGCTGATCAACGCCGTGAAGATCACCGCGGCCGAGGAGTGCTACCGCGCGGTCGACGAGCTGGTCGACGCGGTCGGGATGCGCCACGGCTACCTGCGGGACTCCCCCACGCGGCTGGAGCAGTCGCTGCGGGACCTGCGTTCGGCGGTGCTGAACTACAGCAACGACCGGCTGCACCTCGCCGACGGCCGGCTCACCCTCCTCGACCAGGAGGTGCGCTTTGCCTGACACAGCCCTCCTGGACGGCGGCGTGCTGTCCACTGTGGATGCGGCGGCCGGCGGCGCCCGGGTGTGGCAGCGGCTCGGTTCGGCCGGCGTGCTGCGCGACCAGTACCGGCAGCGCACGCCGACCGGCCTGGTCGCCGACCCCGCGCGGCTCGCGGCCACCCTGCGCGAGGTCGACGCTCGCGGCGACAACGGGATCACGTTGAGCGTGCTGGTCCAGTCGGCGAGCGCCCTGCCGATCCTGGCCGCCGGCACCGGGCCGGAGTTCGACCGCGTCGCCGACGGCGACTGCGAGGTCGCGCTGGCCGCCACGGACACCGCGGCGGCCGGCTCCGACCTCACCGGGCTCGGCACCGAAGCCGAGATCGACGGCGACACGGTCCGGCTGGACGGCGGGAAGCGGTGGGTGACCACGGCGACCCGGGCGGCGTACTTCCTGGTGCTGGCCCGGCACCGGCCCGGGCGGCACTTCACGGCGTTCACCTGGGTCCTGGTCCCGGCGGACGCGGCGGGCGTGCGCGTCACCCCGGCGACGACGACGCTCCTGGCGGGCGCGGGCATCGGCCACGTCGAGTTCTGCGACGTCCGGCTGCCCGCGTCGGCGGTGCTCGGCCGGCAGGGCCGCGGTTTGGCGCTGTTCGCCCGGCACATGGGCACCGAGCGCCTCGCCGGCGCTCAGTGGGCCGCCGCGCTCACCAGCCGGGTGCTGGCGGAGACGCGGGAGTCGTTGACGCGGCGGGAGATCGACGGCCGCGCGCTGTGGGACCACGACTCGATCCGCCAGGAGTTCGCGGCCTGCCTGGTGCGGGTGCGCTCGTTGCGCGCGCTGCACGAGGCGCTGGGCGAGCGGGTGGTGACGGACCACGACACGACGAGCGCGGCCCTGCTGAAGGCGTCGATCGGCCTGACGGCCGACGAGGTCCTGTCCAGCTGCGCCCGCTGGCGCGGCGCCGACGGCTTCGCCGACGACGGCCTCCAGCTGGTCCGCGCGGAAGCGGCGGTGTTCGGCATCGGCGGCGGGGTGACCGAGCTGATGCTCGGCGCGATCGCCGACGACGCCGAGTCCCTGCTCACGGAGCTGCAGACATGAACACCCGAGCGGACGGCGGGCCGGCGCGGGACCACTTCGGCCTTTCCCATGACGGTGCCAGGCACGCCCCCGCACCTTGCCGCGAAAGCACCCCCACCCCCGCACTTTCACGTGAAAGTGCGGCCCTCGAACCGGCACTTTCACGTGAAAGTGCGGGCCTTGGAGCGGCGCTCTCCCGTGAATACGCCGCCGCCCGACGCCAGGCCGTCACCGTCGCCGGCCTCGGCGAGCCGCGGGTCGACCCCCACGGTCACCCCGAAGTGACCGCCGACGGCACCCCGGTCGCTCCCGGCGTCTGGGTCGCCTCGGCCGACCGCACCGACCTCGGCGACGGACCCGTCCACCCGGACGACCTCGCCGAAGCCGCCACCCGGCCGGCCTGGCACCGCCCCGAATTCCTCGCCGGGCGGCACCTCCTCCGGCGCCTGCTCCGGCGGGTGCGGCCCGACCTGGCCGCGCTGCCCGTCCACGCCGACCCGGCCGGGAAGCCCCGGCTGCACGGCGCCCCGGACCTCGCGCTGCCCGGCATCACCGTCTCCCACGACGGGGAGCGGATCGCGGCGGCCGTCTGCGCGCACGGGGACGTCGGCGTCGACGTCCAGCTGCCGCCGGACCGGCTGAGCGACTCGGCCGTCCGCCGGTGCCTGGGCTCGCACGCCGCCGCCGTCGCCGGGCTGCCCCGGCTGCTGCGCGCGAAGGAGTTCGCCTGGGTGTGGACCGTGCAGGAGGCGTGCGTCAAGGCGGCCGGCACCGGCATGAGCGGGCGGCCCTGGTCGATCGACGTCCCGCCCGGCGCGCTGTCCGGGCGCTGGGGCGGCTTCACCTGGCTGAGCTTGCGCACCCGGTCGCCGGTGCCGCTGAGCTGCGCCTTCCACCCCGCACCCCACCGGTGACCCACCACGACAAGGGAGGTCGACGTGCACCTCATCAATGCCCCGGACGTAGTCCCGGAACTCAGCTGCTACACCACCAACCTGGTGGCCTACCTCGAAGTCGACGACCCCGGCGTCAAGACCCGGCTGGCGCACGCCGTCCGGCTGGCGGTCCGCAGCGACAGCGGGCCCGGGGACCTGGTGTTCTCCCAGCACACCCGCGTCGACGACGGCGCGCCGCTCGGCTACTTCGGCGCGACCGGCTGGGAGGGGGCCGCGGCCGGGTTCCACGCCGAGATCGCCCAGTCGGGGCGGGTGCTGACCGTCGCCGACACCTTCCACCTGCCCTGGTCGCCGGCGTACGAGATCGCGCACTCGCCGCACTGGCTGCTGCTGCTCGCCCGGCGTGACGGGCGGTGGCTGGTGGCCGACCACTTCCGCGCGCTGACCCCGCTGGGCGAACAGGAACCGTTCCTCGGCTGGCTGGACGACGCCACGCTGGAGCGCGCGCTGGCCCCGCACGCGCCGTGGCCGGCGGAGATCGCCAACCGCGACCGCTACGCGCTCGGCACCGCCGCCGAACCGGTGCACGCCGACCGGTTCCGCTGGCTGGCCCGCACCACCGGCGAGACCCCCGCCGACGACCCGGCCCCCTGGACGCACGGCCTGCCCGAGACGCTCGAGCGCGTCAGCGACGTGCTGACCGGGGACGAGACCGCCGCCGCCCGCTACGGCGACGACCTCTGGGCGGCGAGCCGGCACTACACCTACCACCTCGAAGTGCTCGCCGCGAACGGCGACATCTGCGCGGAGGCCGCGGCCGCGGCGGCGGTCAGCTGGGGCGAGCTGCCGAAGGTCGTCCGGTTCGCCGCGGAATCCGCCGTCCGGGGGCGGCCGCGCGCCGGCCTGCTGCGGCGGACCTTCGACGACCTGCTGCGCGTCCAGGAAAAGACGACCACCGAGCCCGTATCGGAGGCATGAGCACCATGGAGACCCTGTACCAGTGGTTCGCCGAGTCGGCCGAAAAGCACGCCGCCGAACCCGCGCTCGAAGTCGGAGCGCGCACCCTGACCTACGCCGGACTGCGAGAGCTCGCCGGGCACATCGCCGCCGAAGCCGTCACCGCGGTGGGGTCCGTGCCCGCGCGGATCGGCATCCTGGCCGAGCGCAGCGTGCTGACGTACGCCGGTTACCTGGCCGCGCACCGGCTCGGCAGCACCGCCGTCCCGCTCAACCCGGCCTTTCCCCAAGAGCGCAACCGGATGATCGCCGAGGCCGCCGGCCTGGACCTGGTCCTCACCGAGGAGACGGCCGGCCTCGGCGTGCCGGAACTGGTGATGGCCGAACCCGGCGACGGCGCCGCGCGCACCCCGCCGGAGCCGCGCACCGGTGACCTGGCCTACATCCTGTTCACCTCGGGCTCGACCGGGAAGCCCAAGGGCGTCCCGATCCGGCACCGCAACGTCTGCTCCTACCTCGGCCACGTCGTGCCGCGGTACGGGATGGCGCCGGGCAGCCGCGTCTCGCAGACGTTCGACCTGACCTTCGACCTGTCGGTGTTCGACATGTTCACGGCGTGGAGCGGCGGTGCGACGCTCGTCGTCCCCAGCCGCGAGGACCTGCTGGCGCCGGTGCGGTTCGTCGCGGAGAAGCGGCTCACGCACTGGTTCGCCGTGCCGTCGATGGTGTCCTACGCCCAGCGGCTGCGCAGCCTGCGGCCGGACAGCATGCCGTCGCTGCGCTGGAGCCTCTTCTGCGGCGAGCCGCTGACCACGCACCAGGCCGAGGCGTGGCAGCGCGCCGCGCCCGGCGGCGTCGTGGAAAACCTGTACGGGCCCACGGAACTGACGATCAGCTGCGCGGAGTTCCGGCTGCCTGCCGACCCGGCGGACTGGCCGGTGACGCCCAACGGGACCGTGCCGATCGGGCGACCCCACCCCAGCGTCAGCCACGTCGTGCTCGACGACCAGGGCCGTCCCGCCGTGGAAGGCGAACTCTGCGCGCGCGGCCCCCAGCGCTTCCCCGGCTACCTCGACCCGGCCGCCAACGAAGGCCGGTTCTACCACTTCGGCCCGGGCGAGGAGACCGCGCGGCTGCACGGCGCGGACGACGAGCTCGACGACACCGCCTGGTACCGCACCGGCGACCGGGTGTCCTGGCAGGACGGTGCCCTCGTCCACTTGGGACGGTCGGACCAGCAGGTGAAGGTGCAGGGCTACCGCGTCGAGCTCGGCGAGATCGAGGCCGTGCTGCGGGACCAGGAGGCGGTTCGCGACGCGATCGTGCTGGCCCTGCCCGGCAGCGGCGGCACGACCGAGCTCGAAGCGGTGTGCACGGGTTCGGGCCTCGACCCCGACCGGCTGCTCACCGCGGCGGCCGCCCGGCTGCCCGGGTACATGGTGCCCCGGCGGCTCACCGTGCTGGACGCGCTGCCGCTCAACGTCAACGGCAAGATCGACCGTTCGGCACTCACCGCGCACGCGATCGGGCAGCGCGGATGACCGCCGGCGCACCGGAAGGGAAGACCATGGGAACCGCACAAGCCACCCAGTCCCCGCTCGCCACCGTGCCGGACCTGGTGCCGACGGAAGGGTTCTGCCGCGCGATCGCGAAACTGCCGACCGGCGTCACGGTCCTGACGACGGTCACCGAGGACACCCCCGTCGGCTGCACGGCCAACGCGGTGATGTCCCTTTCGGCGGACACCCCGAGCGTCCTGGTGTCATTGGGCACCCACAGCCGCACCCTCGCGGCGATCCTCGACACGGGATCGTTCGCCGTCAACACGCTGTCCTGGTCCCAGCGGGCGCTGACCCGCAAATTCGCGACGGGCAGCCCGGCCGAGCGCTTCGACGGCGTCCCGTGGCAACCGGAGCACAGCATCCCGGTGCTCTCGGCGGCGGGGATGGCCCTGGTCTGCGAGGTGGGAGACACCGCGACGCTGCTGGACCACACGGTGGTGGTGGGCAAGGTGGTCTGGCTGCGGGACACGAACGCGGCCCCGACGGTGCTTTACGGGAGGGAGCAGTACCCGTTGGGGGCTTGAGGAGCCGGAGAGCCCGGCCCGCCGGATCGGCGGGCCGGGCTTTTTGCTGTGCGCTGCTGGCCCACAGTGCCTCACGGGCGGCGGCGAAACCCTCTCGAGGATGAGCGATCAGGAACGCCCGGCACCGGCTTCCCGGAAGGCCCGGCGCTCGGCCTGCTTCCGGCGGGCCCGGCGCTCGGCTGCTTCCGGCGCCCTCGCCCGCTTCCGGCAAGCCGGCCCTCGGTCGGCCGCGTCCCCAGCCGGATCGGCACCGGCCCGCGAGGTCTGCGTGCCGCAACCCCGCACCGCAATCGTCGGCGGCAGGCCCCTTGGCGATCCCAGACGCTCGAAGCCCGAAAAGCCCGGTCCGCCGGATCGGCGGGCCGGGCTTCTTGCCGGGCGAACTCGGTTCAGAGAGCAGAACGGCGAGCCGGGCGCATGCCCGCGTCCGCGACCTGCTCCGCCGTCGCGCGGGCGGCCGCGTCCAGCAACACCGAAAACCTCGGGTCCGTGCGGATTTCACGGTGCCAGGCGACCTGGGTGAAGACCTGGAACGGCGCCGTCCACGGCACCTCCACCAGACGGCCCTCCGCCAGCTCCTTCGCCACGCTGAGGCGAGGCAGCAGGGAAATACCCAGGCCCGCCGTCAGCGCGTGCTTCACCGCGTCGATCGAGCCGAACGTCAGGGCACGCACCCGGGTGTCGGCGGCGTCGCCCAGTGTGCGCTCGAACAGCCGCTGGTAACCGCTTCCCCGATGGGCGCACAGCAGGGGTAGCCGCGCCAGGCGCGCCGTCGGGACCGGCTCCGAGCCGACCGGGCCGTCCTGGCCGGCGACCACCACGAGCGGCTCCGGGCACAGCAACGTCGAGTCGGCCTTCGACGACGATTCGCAGACGTCGATGAAAAAGGCACAGTCCACATCGGAATCGCCGATCCGGCTCCACGGGTCTTCTTCGAGCGGCCGGATCTCCAGCGCCAGCTCGGGGTGCCGCCGGTACAGGTACTCGACGATCGGCACCAGCCGGTAGGACGTGAGGCCGCTGTCGGCGCCGACGGTCAGCACGTCGCCGACCGCGGTGCCTTCCAGCACGGTCTCCTCCGCCAGCCGGCTCAGCTTCACGATCTTGTGGGCGTAGCGCCGGAAGCGCTGGCCCGCCGTGGTGAGCCGGACGAGCGCGCCGGTGCGGTGGAACAGGTCGCAGGCGAGGTCGCGTTCCAGTTTCTTGATCCGGGCGGTGACCGTCGGCTGGGCGACGCTCAGGTCACCGGCCGCCTTGGTGAAGCTGGACTTCTCGGCGACGCTCAGGAAGGTCGTCAACGATGCGGTGTCCACAGCTCGGTTCACCACCGGTCCGCGCGAGCGGTACGGGGTTCGAACCCCGTACCAGGGCGAGTGTTCCTTTCGCTGAACGGGGTGGATTTTCGCGGCACCGCCGCACGCACGCCGTGGTCGCGTTGAGCAGTTCTCCGATCGGCCGCGTCCTCGCGGCGGTGGAGCAACCCGGACCCGGACACGAAACCTCCCAGCGGCCGGTGGCAAACCACCGGCACGGCACCCTTCACGACGACGTTCCCCCGATCGGCATCCGCGGCGTTTTCCCGCCGGTGGAAGACCTTTTGTTTTCCGATTTGCGGATACCACCCGGCCCGGACCGGGAAACTGCTCCCATCGGGCGGGCGGCGGCGCTCGGCGCTTTCACCCGCCGTGGCCGGTACGGCAACGTCCTTCACTCCAAAAGACCAGCATCGCCCCGTCATCCCCTTCATCCTCTCCGCGGGATGAGCACACTTTTCGAACCTGCGAGCTTTCCTGCGATTCACGGCCGAGCCGCTTGCCCCGACTTCGAATCAGCCGAACACCAGACGCAGCACGGCACTCACGACGGCGGCGCCGATCATCGCGGTCAGGATGGACCGCTTGCCGGCCAGCAACGCGACCCCGGCGCCGACGCCCGCCAGCGCGGTGAGCGTCCGCGTCGAAGACACGTCCCCCGAGGTCGGCCACAGCAAGGTGACCACGAGCCCGGCGATGAGGGCCGGGGTCGCGCACGTCAGCGCGTTGCGCAGCCAGGGAGGCAGTTCCCGCCCGCCCGCCGCGAGCGGCACGACCACCCGCAACGTGAGCGCGGTGGCGCCGAGAGCCAGCACGATCACCCATTGGTACGTCATCGCCGCACCCCCAAAGCCGCGCCGGCCACGGCACCCGCGGCGCCGGCGACCAGCACCGGGACACCCGGGGGCGCCCACGAAACCAGCGCACCCGCCGCCACGACGCCGAGGACCGCCAGGATCCACGCGCGCGCGGTTTTCAGGTGCGCGCGCAGCAGGCCGAGGAAGAACACCGGGTAGGCGGCGTCCAGGCCGAGCCGGCCCGGGTCGCCGATGGCGTCGCCGAGCAGGGCGCCCAGCGCCGTCCCCGCCGTCCAGCCGCACAGGCACAGCGCTCCGGCCACGCGCAGGGTCCGCAGGTCGTAGCGCCCGTCACCGCGGTGGGCGATCGCCCAGGACCCGTCGGTGATCAGCAGCGCCGTTCCCGCCCGCGACCACGCCGACCCGGTCAGCGCCGGGGCGATCGTGGTGCCCATCAACAGGTACCGCGCGTTGAGCGCGGCCGCGGCGCCGACCACGGCCCAGACCGAGCCGTGCTGCCCGATGACAGCGACGGCGCCGTACTGGGCACTGCCGGAGAACACCAGCAGCGACATGGCCACCGGGGCCAGCACACCCATCCCGACCGAGGCCGCGAGGGCACCGAAGGCCATGCCGTCCGCCAGGTCGGCCGCGGCCACCGGCAGCACCGGGCGCACGACCCGGGCCGGTGAACGGCGTTCAGCGGTGGTTTCGGTCACGATGTTCACCTCCTCGGGCTCGACACGATCAACGTTACCAACCAACCCGAGTGTTGGTAACCCGGCCGAGTGGCACTACCCGGCAAATTTCTCGGTAAACACCTGAAACACCAGGGTTGCGCCGTTCGTGGTAACCAGCAGTGGGAGTTACTGGTAACCTGCTGGTCATGACCCCGAGACCGGCGGCACCACCCCCGCTCACCGTGCTCCAGAGCCTGGTGAACACCCGCGAGCTGCTGGAAAACCGCGACGACTTCACCGCGCCGACCGGCCTGCTGGCGTGGTCGGAAGCGCAGGGACTGCCCTGCCCGGCCCGGCCATCGGAGGCGGACCTGACCCGGATGAGCCGGGTTCGCGAGGCGCTGCGGCAACTGCTGCACGGCGGCGAGGGCGCACCAGCCGCGGCGGCCGTGCTCAACGGCGAACTGGCCCGCACCGGCACCCGCCCGCTCCTGCAGGCCGGCCCGCCCGGCGCGGAGTTCGTCGGCGACGGCGCCACGGCGCTGGACACGGCGATCACCCGGGTGCTGGCCACGCTGGTCACCGCGCGCCTCGACGGCTCGTTGGCGCGCTTGAAGATCTGCGGTGCCGAAGACTGCCTGTGGGCCTACTACGACCGCTCCCCCAACGCGGTGAGCCGCTGGTGCGAGACGTCGGTCTGCGGCGCCCGCCACAAGATGCGCGCCTACCGCGCCCGCCGCGCCGCCGCGACCACGAGCTGAGCCCGGACAGCGGACGACGGCGTGGCGACCGGGGCCGCCACGCCGTCGTCACCCGGGATCACCAGCCGACGGCGACCACCAGCCACTGCGGGTCACCGTGGGACACGAACGAGGACTGCGCCGCCACGTCGTCGTACGGGAAGCCGTACGCGAGACCGTTGATGCCGTGGTCGTGCCAGAACTTCGCGTAGTAGTTCGCCGGCGCCGCCTGGTAGTACCGCGCCGGGTCCTGCCACTGCGACTGCGGGAGGTGCGCGGTGTGCCGGTTGAGCGCCGCGCACATGTCGGGGTTGCCGGCCAGCGAGCCGGCGCACCCGGTGATGTTCGACGTGGGCTCGTTGACGCCCACCGACTGCGCGTAGGCGGTGAAGTAGTTCGCGTACTTGCCGCCGGCGCGGAAGTCCGGCGCGCTGCCCGGCGCGGGGATCCGGTACGGCGCGTTCACCGTCGCCAGGCCCTTGAACTCCGCCGGCACCTCGGCTTGGAACTTCGCGAAGGTGGCCGACCGGTCCTCCTGGAAGGTCGGGTAGTCGTCGCCCACCTGGACGTCGTAGCCGTCGTGGGCGTGCAGCCGCATGGCCAGCTTCAGCGCGAACGCGTCGACGCGGGTGGTGTTGCCGTTGAAGACGTCCGGCCCGACGGTGAACTCGATGAAGTCGGCGTACTGGCCGTTCGGGGTGCCGAGGTAGAAGTACATCCGCCCGGCGGAGTTGGCGGGCATGTCGATGTAGGGCTGCTCGGCGATCGAGTGGGTCTGGCCGCCGAAGTTCCAGAACACCTGGCTGTCCGGGTACTTGCCGTTGGTGCGGTTGAGCACCTTGACGGTGAGCACGTTGCGGGCGGCGGGAATGGTGCTCGTGTCACCCCAGAACGAGTCCGGCGGGGTGCCGGGCTGCGTCGGGACGGTGCCGCCGCCGGTGCCGTAGACCTGGAACTCCCAGAGCGAGACGCCGTACGGTGTCGCCCGCGCGGTGGTGTTCAGGCGCACGTACCGCCCGGAGCCGGTGACGTTCAGCGTCTGGGTGCCGCCGGTGGCGGTCGTCGTCTGGTACACAGTGGACCAGGTGGATCCGTTGTCGGACACCTGGATCTGGTACGCCGTGGCGTAGGCGGCCTCCCAGCGCAGCACGACCTGGCTCACCGTCGCGGCGCCGCCGAGGTCGATCCGGATCCACTGTGGATCGCTGAACTGCGACGACCACCGGGTGGCGGTGTTCCCGTCCACGGCGGCGGTCGCGGGGGTCCCGGCGTTCTCGACCGAGGACGCGGTGACGGCTTTGCCTTGGGAGATCAGGGGGTCGGCCGCGTTCGCGGCGGGGGCGGCGAGCCCCAGCACGGCGACCGCGAGGGCCGCCGCCAAGGTCGCCAGTCGGGTGCTGGGTCCGCGGCGACGCAGCCGCGGCGGGGCGTTCGTGGGCATGGTTCCTCCCTGGCCGGGGAAGTGGGCGGACCCGCCGCCGGTCAGGGGACGGCGTCGTCCGGCTCGCCCCTGAGCGCCGGGCGGATGCCCACGGGGGCCGGCGGGGACGATCGGTAGAAAGGTTCATACCACCGGCACCGGCCTGTCAAGGCTTGACAGTTCGGCCCCGCGGAGCGATCCTCGGAACCGGTTCCACCCCGATCCTCCTGCGTGGCACCGCCACCCGCACAGGGGCCGGCTCACCAGGAGTCAGCCATGCCCAGCGGTACCCCACGCCCCTTCAGCGGCGGGCACTCAAGCCGTCGAGGATCAACGCCAGCATCGACCCCGACCGGTCCTCCGGTCCCGACGCCGCCCGCCAGAGGGCACCCGTGAGCTGCAGGAAGTCGCGGGGGTCGGCGTCGGCGCGGATGGTTCCGCCGGTCTTGCCCGCGTCGAGCAGCCGCGTGATCGCGGCGATGACCGGGCCGTAGGTCTGCTCCGTGATCGCCTGGTGGCCGCCGGGGCTGAGCGCGTCACCGAGGCCGTGCTTCTTGCGCATCGCGGCCACCAGCTCGACCGTCCAGCTCCGCAGGGCCTCCAGCGGCGGCAGCTCCGCGAGCAGCGTCTCGACGGACGCGAGCAGCCGGTCGACCTCGTCCTGGTAGATGGCGAGCACGAGCGCCTCCCGGGTCGGGAAGTTCCGGTACAGGGTGCCGGGCCCCACGCCCGCGAGCTGCGCGACCCGGTTCATCGAGACGTCGCCCCCTTCGGTGAACGCCTCGCGGGCGACCTGCAGGATGCGTGCCCGGTTTTCCCGGGCGTCCGAGCGAACCATGTGCCGTCCTTGCCATCCGGAGAGGTCTCCACCACCTTAGGTGGAGACCTCTCCGGAACCATAGGCGAGCGCCGCTCGTCCCGCCAGGCACTCCTACCGACTTGCGAGGTTTCTCATGGCCGAAGTACTGGTCACCGGCGGCTCCGGGTACATCGGCAGCTGGTGCGTGCTCGCGCTGCTGGCCGACGGCCACACGGTCCGCACCACCGTGCGGGACCTGAAGAAGGAGCCCGCGGTACGGGCGATGCTCACGGCGGGTGGGGCGCCCTCGGACGCGAAGCTGACCGTGTTGCGGGCCGACCTCGAGCAGGACGCCGGCTGGCGCGAAGCGGTCGAGGGCTGCGACTACGTGCTCCACGTCGCTTCGCCGACCCTCACCAGTGTGCCCAAGGACGACGAGATGGTCGTGCCCGCGCGGGACGGCGTGCTGCGCGTGCTGCGGGCCGCGCGCGGGGCCGGGGTGAAGCGGGTGGTGCTGACCTCGGCGTTCGGCGCGGTCGGGATGGGGCACCCGGAGAAGTCACGGGTGTTCACCGAAGCGGACTGGTCCGATGTGGACGCCGGGATCCCGGCGTACCAGAAGTCCAAGACGCTCGCGGAAAAGGCGGCCTGGCGGTTCGTCGACGAGCACGGCGGCATCGAACTCGCCGTCGTGAACCCGGTGGGCGTGTTCGGGCCGGTGCTCGGCTCGGACTACTCGCCGTCGCTGGGGCTGGTGCAGCGGATGCTGGCCGGGGACCTGCCCGCGCTGCCCAAGTTCGCCATGGGTTATGTGGACGTGCGCGACGTCGCGGACCTGCACCTGCGGGCGATGACCGACCCGGCCGCGGCGGGCGAGCGGTTCCTCGCGATCTCCGGGAACAGCCTCTGGGTGCGCGAGATCGCGGCGGTACTGCGCGAGCGCCTCGGCGACCGGGCGGCGAAGGTGCCCACGCGCGAACTGCCGGTGTGGACCGCGCGGGCCCTCGCCCGGATCAATCCCGGCCTGCGCATCCTGGGCCCGCAGCTCGGCCGGAACTACGACGCCACTTCGGCGAAGGCGCAGCGGGTGCTGGGCTGGTCACCGCGGCCGATCGAAGACACCATCGCCGACACCGCGGAGAGCCTGCTCGCGTTGAAGGCCGCCTGAGCTCAGCTGACCGCCACCACCTGCGTCCCCGGCCGCGGTGGCACCCCGGCCGCGAGCAACACCGCACTCGGCGACGGCCCGGCTTCGGTGTCGTCCCGGCCAGAGACCTGACCTGCCGGGGCCGGGCTGGACCCGGCGGCGGAGATCGTCACCTCGGGTAGCCGGCCTCGCCGAGCGCGGCCGGCCCGGAATCCGCGTCGGGCACGCTTCCACGGTCTCCTGTCGCGACGATAGCCCGCTGATAGCGGTTCGGAAGCGGGCCCGGTCAAGCTGGGCGGACCCGCCGGTCCTGGCGGCGGCCGACCCCGGGGCCCCGGCCCGGGACGACCCAGCGGAGGGACGCCGAAATGGCGCCTGCGGAGGCAGGGGAACACACCGTCGCCGTCGGAATCGACCACGTGCGGCTCAGTTACCACTACCTCGATATCGGGGACATCGACGGATACGGTTCGCTTTTCACGGCCGACGCCGTTCTGCATTACCCGGGAATGGCGCCGATCCGCGGGCGGGGCGCCATTGAACAATTCCGCGCGACCGGTCCGGTCCGGCGGTACACCCTGCACACCGTGACGGTGACGCACGGTGAGGTCGTGGCGGCAGGGCACATTGCCGCGGCTGGGCCGAACGGCGGAAGTACAAATACCGCCTTCGTCGACAGCTTCACGCTTTCGGACTATGGGCTTATCCGCACCCAGAAGACAGACTTCGGTTCCAGGGGGAATCCACGAACGGCCGGGTGAGCGCGGGGCAGCGCGGTGCCCGGCCACGGATCGGCATTGAGGAACAGCGTGAGTTCGACGAGCGGGCCGTCCGGCGAGCAGCCCGTCTACCGCATCCTCGGCCCCCTCGAGATCCGGGACACCACCGGCGGCGAACTGCGCATCCCGCCCGGGCGGCAGCAGATCGTCCTCGCCGCGCTGCTGGTCGAGGCGAACCGGGTGGTGAGCCTGGACCAGCTGATCGAAGCGATCTGGTACGCCAGTCCCCCGGCGACGGCGCGGACGCAGGTCCAGATCTGCGTCTCCCGGCTGCGGCGCGCGCTGGCGGCCGCGGTCGGTCCCGACACGCTCGTGACGCGCGGCCCGGGTTACGAACTGCAGGTCGCCGACGGGCAGCTCGACGCCCGGACGTTCACCGACCTCGTCGCCGAGGCCGCCGGGCTCACGCGCACGGGTGCGCTCGAAGACGCGTCCCGCACGCTCGACACCGCGCTCGCCCTCTGGCGCGGCCCCGCGCTGAGTGGCACCGGGAGCCGGCTGCTGGAGGCGAAGGCCAACCACCTCGACGAACAGCGGCTCAGCGCCGTCGAAGCCCATTTCGACCTCGGGCTGCGGCTCGGCCGGCACCACCAGCTGATCGGTGAGCTGGCGAGCCGGGTGAGCGAGAACCCGCTGCGGGAACGCCTGCGCGGCCAGCTGATGCTCGCGCTCTTCCGGTCCGGGCGGCAGGCCGAGGCGCTGGAAACCTACCGCGCGGGCCGGGAACTGCTCGTCGAGCAGCTCGGGCTCGAACCGGGCGACGAGCTGCGCCGGCTGGAGTCCGCGATCCTCCTCGACGACGTCGCGCTCCGGCGAAGCCCGGTTCCCGAACCACCCGCGGCGCCGGCGCAGCCGCCGGTCGTGCCGTTCCAGCTGCCGGCCGACATCGCCGACTTCAGCGCCCGCGACGCGCTCGTCGAGCACACCGAACGGCTGCTGCTGGGCGACCCGGGCCGGCGCGCGACGCCGGTGGTGGTGCTGGCGGGCAAGCCCGGCGTCGGCAAGACCGTGCTCGCGGTGCACGTGGCCCACCGGATCGCCGACGACCACTGGCCTGACGGCCAGCTCTACTGCGACCTCGGCGGGACCCGCGCGCACCCGGCCGAGCCGCTCGACGTGCTCGGCCGGTTCCTGCGCGCCCTCGGCGTCCCCGGCCCGGCGGTGCCCGCGTCGGTCGACGAACGCGCGGAGCTGTACCGGCAGCGGCTGGCGGGCAAGCGGATGCTGGTGGTGCTGGACGACGCCGAGTCGGAGCGCCAGGTCCGCGAGCTGCTGCCGGGCCGGTCCAGCTGCGTCGTGCTGGTGACCAGCCGCGTCCGGCTGACCGGGCTGGCCGGGGCGGGCGTACTGGACGTCGACGTGCTCGACCCGGAGCAGGCGACCGGGCTGCTCGCCACGATGATCGGGGCGGAGCGGGTGGCCGCCGAGCCGGCCGCGGCCACCGCGCTGGTCCGGCTCGTCGGCGGTTTGCCGCTCGCGCTGCGGATCGTCGCGGCCCGGCTCGCCGCGCGCCCGAGCTGGTCGCTCGCGTGGATGCTGGAGCGCCTTTCGGACGAACGGCGCCGGCTCGACGAGCTCGCGCACGGCGAGCTGATGGTGCGGGCCAGCCTCGCCCTGACCTACGACGGCCTGGCCGACGACGCCCGGCGCCTGCTGCGGCTGCTGAGCTGCCTGGACCGGCTCAGCTTCCCGGTCTGGGTGGCGGCGACCCTGCTGGAGACCGACCCGATGCGGGCCGCCGACCTGCTCGAACGGCTCGTCGACGCGCAGATGCTGGAGATCTCGGCCGTCGAGCGGGACGGCAGCCCGCGCTACCGCTTCCACGACCTGATCCGGCTGTTCGCCCGCGAGCAGCTCGACGAGCACGAGCAGGCGGCCGGCCGGCACGCGGCGCTCGCCCGGGTCGCGAGCGGCTGGCTGGGCCTGGCCCGCGAAGCGCACCACCGCATCTACGGCGGCGACTTCACCGTGCTGCACGGCTCGGCGCCCCGGCTGAGCCCGCCGGCCGGCGCCGTCGACCGGATCCTCACCGATCCGCTGGTGTGGTTCGAGGACGAGCAGGACAACCTGTGCTCGATCGTCGCGCTGGCCGCCGAGGCGGGGCTGGACGAGTGGGCGTGGGACCTGGCGGTCACGCTGGTCGCGCTGTTCGAAAACCGCTGCTACTTCGACGACTGGGAGCGCACGCACCGGCTGGCGCTGACGGCCGTCCGCGCGTCGGCCAACCGCCGGGGCGAGGCGGCGCTGCTGTGCTCGCTGGGTTCGCTGCACCTCAGTCGCGCGCGCCCGGACGCCGCGGCCGAGCCGCTCGCCCTCGCGCTGGCGACGTTCGAAGACCTGGGCGACGCCCACGGCAAGGCGATGGCGCACCGCAACCTGGCCCTGCTGGACGAGGCCCGCGGCGCGGAGTCACAGGCCCAGGCCCGGTTCGAGTGCGCGCTCATCGAGTTCCGGCTGGCCGGCGACCCGGTCGGCGAGGCGTACGTGCTCGGCAGGCTGGCGCAGACGGAACTCGACGCGGGCCACGAGGAGCGCGCCGGGGCCTACCTGGCGGAGGCGCTGCGGATCTGCGACCGGACGGGAACACCCCGCGTCGAGGTGCAGCTGCGCTACCGGCTCGGCGGGCTGCTGATGCGCCAGGGGCGGCACGAGGAAGCGGTGGAGTTGCTGACGGGTCTGCTGACGCGGGCCCGGGCGGCTCGTGATTTGGCCGGCGAAGCCCGCATCCTGCACCGGCTCGGCCTGGCCCACGCCCACCTCGGCCGCCGCGATGAGGCCGGGAAGTTGTTGCGGGAGGCGCTGGACCTGCAGAACCGCATCACGGGCGGGGATCCCGATGAAGGCGTCCGCGCCGACCTCGCGGCGTTGGAGGCACTGCCCGGCTGAGCGGAGCCGGGCGCTGCCGGCGCGGCCGGGCCGAGCGCCGGGCCGGTTCACCACGGGGTGTCGGCCGACGTCCCGTTCCACGGCGTGTCCAGCGGGGCCGCCCACGGGGTGTCGACCGGGCTCGCGCTCCACGGGGTGTCCGCCGTCGTCGACCACGGGGTGTCCGCCGGGTCCGCCTGGGCCGTCGTGGTGCCGAGGAGCGGGAGGAGGAGCGCCGCGGCGATCGCGGTCAGGGCCGGGAGAATACGCACCGTTGGTCTCTTTTCGTCCGGAGTGGGCGCTGGATTTGTGCCTCCGACGTTAGGAAATCCCGATATCGGCGCGCTATCACGCGGGTTATCCCCCACCGTGCGGCTGCGTGATACCGCCGGGATAGCCGCGCTCACGATGCTCGGTCCGTGGTGGAAACCGCATCCGGACCAAGCCGGGCCCCGCGATCGGGAACGGCGCTGACGAGAACGGACTATTCGTGCAGCGGAATTTCGGTGAACTGCTGAAGGCGCACCGCGCAAAACGCGGCGCCACCCAGCGGCAATTGGCGGACCTGTCCACGGTGAGCATTCGCGCCATCCGCGACCTCGAGTCGGGCCGGGCGCACCGGCCGCGCCGGGACACCGTGCGGCTGATCGCCGACGGACTGGGCCTGCGCGGCCGCGAACGCGCGGCCTTCGAGGCGGCCGGTGCCCACCCGGCGGACGGCGACTTCCGGCTCCGGTGCGCCGACCCGGCGCCACCACCGGCGCCGCTGGACGCGCTGCTCGGCCGCGACGAAGAGGTCGCGGCCGTCCACGAGCTGCTGGCCGCGGGCAGTCACCGGCTGGTGACCATCACCGGGCTCGGCGGCGTCGGCAAGAGCCGGCTCGCCCAGGAGGTGGCCGTCGGGGCGCACGAATCGGGCGGCGTGCTCGTGCTGTGGTCGTCCGCGACGAGCCACCAAGACCTGCTGAGAACCACCGGCCTCGGGGAACTCGCCGTCCTCGTCGGCGACCGCCCGGCGCTGCTGGTCCTCGACGGGCACCCGGCCGACCGCGTCCGGCTCGACGACCTGGCCGTCCTGCTGCGCGAGTGCCGCGGGCTGCGGGTCCTCGCCACCGCACCGGCGCCGTTCGGCCTGCCCGGCGAGCGCGTCTTCCCGCTGTCGCCGCTCGCCGTGCCCGACGCCGGCGTCGACGACCCCGGCGCGCTCGCGGCCGTGCCGTCGGTCCGGCTGCTGGTCCGCGAGGTGCGCCAGGTCCGGCCCGGGTTCACCGTCGACCGGACCACGGCGGCCGACGTCGCCGCGCTCTGCCGCCGCCTCGACGGCATCCCGGCCGCGCTCGAGGCCGCCGCCTGCTGGTTCCTGGTCTACGAGCCGGCCGACGTCCTGGAGCACGTGCGCACCGACCCGTTCGCGCTCACCGCGGACCACCGCCCGGGGCTGCGCGACACCCTCGACTCGGCGGTCCGCGGCCTGGACGACGCCGAAGTCTCCCTGCTGGCGCGCCTGACCGGGCTCGACGCGGGCTGGTCGATCGGCGACGTGGCCGGCCTCACCGGCATCCCGGCGGCGGCCGGCGCCCGGTTCGTCCGCCGCCTGGTCCTGCACGGCCTGGTCCGCCCGGCGGGCCAGGACCGCACCCGATTCCGCACCCTCGACCTGGTCAACGCTCTCGGCCTCGGCGAGCGGATCGCGGTCTGAGCGCTGCGGCTCCCCGCCGAGGTCGCGAATGACCCATTCGCGACCTCGGCGGTCCCGAATGAGTCATTCGCGACCTTCGAGCCGGCGCGCCACCACCGGACCGACCGCGGACACCGCCGCCGGGGTGGTCAGCTCGCCGTGCCGGACCGCGACTTCGTGCACCTCCAGCCGGCCCTCGACGTACGGCTCCCACGAAGACGGCCTCGGCGAATCGACGTGCTTCCCTTCCGTGGCGCGGAAGAACAGGACGTCGCCGGCGAACCCGTCCGGCCGGTGCGCGCGGGCGAGCGCGCTGTTGTGGGCGAACACCGCGGGCAGCGCGTCCACCACCGACGGCGCGAGGGCGGCCAAGGGACTGCCCTCCGAAAGCAGGATCGACCGGAACGAGGCCAGGTCCACAGCGTCGGGGACGTCGTGCCCGAGCGAGGCCAGCAGCGCGGCCAGCGGGTCGGGCGGGGCCGACTCGGGGCCCGACGGCGGGTAGCCGTCCAGCATCGCCAGCAGCCCGACCTCCTCGCCCTGCTCCTGCAGCTGCGCGGCCATCGCGTGCGCGACCTGCGCGCCGAACGACCAGCCCAGCAGGTGGTACGGCCCGCGCGGCCGCACTTGGCGAAGCTGCTCCAGGTAGTCCTTGACGAGCTCGTCGACCGTCGCCGGCCGCCGGTCGGGCTCGGTGAGGCCCCGCGACTGCAGGGCGTAGACGGGCCGGTCGACGTGCGCCAGCAGCCCCGAGTACACCCAGCCGAGACCGGCGGCCGGGTGGACGCAGAACAGCGGCGCGCCGGAACCCGCCGAACGCAACGGCAGCAGGACCGCCAGTTCGTCGCGGTCGGTACCGGTCGCGGTGCCCGTGCCCAGCGCGCGAGCCAGCCCGGCCACGGTCGGGGTCTCGAACAGCACCCGGATGCCCAGTTCGGCGCCGAGTTCCCGGCGGATCAGGCTGATCAGCCGCGCGGCGATGAGCGAGTGCCCGCCGAGGTCGAAGAAGCCGTCGTCGATCGACACGTCGGGCACGTCGAGGACCTCGCCGAACAGGCCGCACAACGCGCGTTCGAGAGCGGTCCGCGGGGCCCGGCCCGCCACCACGGCGGTGACCGGGGCGGTGACCGGGGCGGGGAGCGCGGTGCGGTCCAGCTTCCCGTTCGGGGTGAGCGGGAGGTCGTCGAGCACCACGAACGCCGACGGCACCATGTGCCCGGGCAGGAACGCCTCGCAGTGCGCCTTCGCCGAGACGCCGGGGGCCGCCGCGAGGTAGGCGACGAGCCGGTCCTCGCGCAGCACGGTCACCGCCTGCCGGACGCCGGGGCAGCGGCCGAGCACGGCGTCGATCTCGCCCAGCTCGATCCGCACCCCGCGGACCTTCACCTGGTGGTCGGCCCGGCCGAGGAAGTCGAGCCTGCCGTCGCGCCGCCACCGCACGACGTCACCGGTGCGGTACATCCGCTCCCCCGGCTCGCCGAACGGGTCCGCGACGAAGGCGGCGGCGGTCAGGCCCGGCCGCCCGAGGTAGCCGCGGGCCAGCCCGCTCCCGGCGAGGTACAGCTCCCCCGGCACCCCGGCGGGCACCGGGTTCAGCCGCCGGTCGAGGACGTACACCCGGGTGTTCGGCACCGGCCCGCCGATGTCGGGCGGCCCGTCGCCGTCCGGCGTGACGTCCCCGCCGGTGGCCATCACGCTGCACTCGGTCGGCCCGTAGCCGTTGACCAGCCGGAACTCGGCCCCGGCGGGCGGACGGCGGCGCAGCCGGTCCCCGCCGGCGACGACGACCCGCAGGTCCGGGCTGGGAAACCCGGGTTCGTCGAGCATCAGCTCCAGCCGGGGCGTCGGCAGGAACGCCACCGTGATCCCGGCGAGCCAGTCGGCGAGCGCGCCGGTGTCGTCCAGCACGCGCTGGGCGGGCAGGTGCACCGACGCGCCCGCGGTGAGCAGCGGCCACGTCTCGAACACGGCGGCGTCGAACCCGAGCGCGGCGACGTGCCCGCCCCGGTCCGCGGCCGTGACGCCGAATTCGCGGTGGTACCAGGCGCAGAGGTGGGCGAGCCCGGTGTGGTCGAGCACCACGCCCTTCGGCCGCCCGGTCGACCCCGACGTGTAGATGACGTAGGCGGCGTCACGCGGGCTCAGCGTGACCGAGGGCGCTTCCGCCGGCCGCGCGGCGATCGCGGCGGCTTCGGCGTCGAGGCACAGCACCCGCGCGGTCCCCTCGACCCGCGGGACGAGGTCCGTCGTGGTGATGACGACCGGGGCGGCGGCGTCGGCGAGCATGAACGCCAGCCGGTCCGCCGGGTAACCCGGGTCGAGCGGCACGTACGCACCGCCGGCCCGCAGCACGGCGAGCTGGGCGACGAGCAGTTCCGGCCCGCGCGGCAGGCAGACGCCGACCAGGGTGCCGCGGGTGATCCCGAGGTGGTGCGCCAGCCGGTTGGCCCGCCGGTTCAGCTCCGCGTAACCGAGTTCCCCGGCGTCGCTGACGACGGCGACACCGTCGGTGCGGTCGGCGATCTGCGCCGGAACCGGGCGCCACGGGCCGAAGTCCACCGGGTCCGGCGCGGTCAGCAACCGGCGCCGCTCGTCCGGGGCCAGCACGTCGAGCCGGTCGATCGGGGTGTCCGGCGCCGCGATCGCCGCGGCGAGGACCCGGAGCAGCCGCGTCACGAAACCGGTGACGGTCTCGCGGTCGAACAGGTCGGTGCGGTAAGCGAGCCCGCCGCCGATCCCGCTCGCGCGGCCCGGGTCGAGTTCGTGCAGCGACAGCGCCAGGTCGAAGGCCGCGGTCCGGACGGCGACCGGCTCGCCGCTCACCCGCAGGCCGGGCAGCTCGAGCTCGGCGTCGTCGGCGTTCTGCAGCACGAACAGCACCTGGAACAGCGGGTGCCGGGCCAGCGACCGCGCCGGGTTGAGCTCGTGCACCAGCCGCTCGAACGGCACGTCCTGGTGGGCGAAGGCGCCCAGGTCGGTCTCGCGGACGCGGGCGAGCAGCTCCCGGAACGTCGGCGCGCCCGCGGTGTCGACGCGCAGGACCAGCGTGTTCACGAAGAACCCGACGAGGTCGTCGAGGGCTTCGTCGGTGCGGCCGGCGACCGGGGTGCCGATCGGGAGGTCGTCCCCGGCGCCCAGCCGGTTCAGCAGGACGGCGAACGCGGCCTGCAGCACCATGAAGAGCGTGACCCCGCCCTCGCGGGCCAGGTCGCGGAGCCCGGCGTGCAGGGCGGCGTCGATCTCGACCGGGACCGACGCGCCGCCGTGCCCGGCCACCGCGGGCCGCGGCCGGTCGGCCGGCAGCGCCAGTTCCTCCGGGAGCCCGGCCAGCCGCTCGCGCCAGTACGCCAGTTCGGCGCCCAGGATCGAGCCGTCGTCGTCCGGGTCGCCCAGGACTTCGTGCTGCCACAGGGCGTAGTCGCGGTACTGGACCGGCAACGGGGTCCACTTCGGACTGGCTCCGGCGCACCGGGCGGTGTAGGCCGCGGAGAGGTCGCGGACGAGCGGGCCCATCGACCAGCCGTCGCTGACGATGTGGTGCTGCACCAGCACCAGGACGTGCTCGTCCGCGCCGAGCACGAGCAGCCCGGGCCGGAACGGCCGGTCGGTGGTGAGGTCGAACGTCGCCGCCGAGGCCGCGTCGAGGGCCTCGGCCAGCCCGGACTCGTCGACCGGCCGGACGTCGAGGGCACCGTCGGCGGCCAGGACCTGCTGGCACGGGCTGCCGTCCAGCTCCGGAAAGATCGTGCGCAGGGCTTCGTGGCGGCCGGTGACGTCGGCCAGCGCGGCGGTCAGCGCGGCCCGGTCGAGGTGGCCGGTGAGCCGCAGCGCGCAGACCACGGCGTACCCGGCGTCGCGGCCGTGCAGCTGGTTGAGGAACCAGAGCCGTTGCTGGGCGTGGGAAAGCGGGATCCGGTCCGGGAGCGGCCGCGGACGCAGCGCGGGCCGGACGGCCCGGCCGTGGTCGATCCGGGCGGCGAGCCCGGCGACGGTCGGGGCCTGGAACAGGTCCCGGATCCCCAGTTCGACGCCGAGCGCGGAGCGGGCCCGGCTGATCAACCGCGTCGCCAGCAGCGAGTGGCCGCCGAGGTCGAAGAACCCGTCGTCGATCCCGACCCGGCCGACGCCGAGCAGCTCGGCGTACAGTCCACAAAGGATCTCTTCGGCCGGGTTCCGCGGCGCCCGCAGCGAGCCGGGCTCGGTGACCGGTGCGGGCAGGGCCCGGCGGTCGACCTTCCCGTTGGGGGTCAGCGGAAGTTCCGGCAGGACGACGACCGCGGCCGGCACCATGTACTCGGGCAGCACAGCGGCGAGGTGACCCCGCACGTCGGCCGGTCCGGCGGTGCCGGTGCAGTACAGGACGAGCCGCCGGTCACCCGGGAAGTCCTCGCGCACGACGGCGACGGCTTGCGTGACGCCCGGGTGCCGGGTGGCGGCTCCGGAGACTTCGCCGAGTTCCAGGCGCTGTCCGCGCAGCTTGACCTGGTCGTCGGTGCGGCCGAGGTACTCCAGCTCACCGGCGTGGGTCCAGCGCACGAGGTCGCCGGTGCGGTACATCCGCTCGCCCGGCGCGCCGGGGTCGGGCACGAACCGCTCGGCGGTGAGGCCGGGCCGGTGCAGGTAGCCGTCGGCCAGCTGGATCCCGGCGAGCCAGAGTTCGCCGGGCACACCGGGCGGCACGGGGGCTAACCGTCCATCGAGGACGTACGCGCGGGTGTTCCACACCGGACGTCCGATGGGGACAGTGGGCTCGCCGGGGGTGAACGGGTGGTGGCTCGCCTCGACGGCGAACTCGGTCGGGCCGTAGAAGTTGGAGAGCCGGGCGTCCAGGGCCGCCGTGCACCGCTCGGCCAGCGCCGGGGTGAGCGCCTCGCCGCCGCAGAACACCTGCCGCAGCGACGGCACGGCACCGGGTTCGGCGAGGAAGGCTTCGAGCATCGCCGGGACGAAGTGCGCCACGGTGATGCCCTCGGTGCGGATGAGTTCGCGCAGGTAGGCGGGATCGCGGTGCCCCCCGGGCCGCGCGAGCACCAGGGCCGCCCCGGTCAGCAGCGGCCAGAACAGCTCCCACACCGAGACGTCGAACCCGGTCGGCGTCTTCTGCAGCACCCGGTCGTCCGCGCCGAGCGCGTAGCCGGCCTGCATCCACGCCAGGTGGTTGACGATCCCGGCGTGCGGCATCAGCACGCCCTTGGGGCGCCCGGTCGACCCGGACGTGTAGATCACGTAGGCGGGGTGGGCCGCGGTGATCTCGGGCAGCGGCCCGTCGCCACTCAGCCGCGTCTCCGCGGTGAGGACCAGCGACGGCCGGGCGTCGTCGAGGAGGAAGGCGATGCGCTCGGCCGGGTAGCCGGGATCGACCGGCAGGTAGGCCGCGCCGGCGCGGTGGACGGCGTGCACCGCCACCACCAGGTCGAACGAACGCGGCAGCTGCACCGCGACGACGTCGCCGGGCCGGACCCCGTGCGCGCTCAAGGCACGCGCCAGCCGCTCGACGCGGCCGTCCAGCTCGGCGTAGCTCAGCGACTCGCCTTCGAACACCACCGCCGTCGCGTCCGGCGTGCGGGCCACCTGGCGGGAGAACAACGCGGGCAACGTCTCCGCCGAGATCGGCTCCCCGGTCGCCGTCCACCCGGCGAGCGAGCGAAGGTCCATTTCGGACAGCAGGCCGATCCGGTCCAGCGGGGTGTCCGGGTCGGCCGCGACCGCGTCGAGGAGGCGGACCAGCCGGCCGGCCAGCGCCTCGGCGGTGGCGCGGTCGAACAGGTCGGCGGCGTAGGACAGCGACCCGCTGATCCCGCCGTCGTGCTCGGCCAGGTTCAGGCCGAGGTCGAACTTCACCGCGTCGGAGTCCAGGACCTCCGGCGTGACGTCGAGGCCCGGCAGCGCCAGACCGGCGTCGCCGGTGTTCTGCAGCACCAGGAACACCTGGAACAGCGGGTGCCGCGCGAGGGAACGGGCCGGGTTGAGCTCGTGCACCAGCCGTTCGAACGGGACGTCCTGGCGGGCGTAGGCGGCGAGGTCGGTTTCGCGGACGCGGGCGAGCAGTTCGCGGAAGCTCGGCGCGCCGCTGGTGTCGGTCCGCAGGACGAGGGTGTTGACGAAGAAGCCGATGAGCCCGTCGAGGGCCTCGTCGGTGCGCCCGGCGATCGCCGTGCCGATCGGGACGTCCTCCCCCGCGCCCGAGCGGGTCAGCACCGCGGCGAGCGCGGCCTGCAGCACCATGAACAGGGTCACCTGCGCGGACCCGGCCAGCGCGCGGAGCCGGGTGTCGAGCCCGGCATCGATCTCGACGGGCACCGAGTCGCCCCGGTGCGACGCCACCGCGGGGCGGGGCCGGTCGAGCGGCAGCGGCAGTTCGTCGGGGATCCCGGCGAGCTGGGTGCGCCAGTAGGCCAGCTGGGCGGCCAGCAGCGACTCCGGATCGGCCGCGTCGCCGAGCAGATCCCGTTGCCAGAGCGTGTAATCGGCGTACTGCACCGGTAGCGGCGCCCACTCCGGCGCCCGGCCCGCGCGGCGGGCGGTGTACGCCTCGGCGAGGTCGGCGACCAGCGGGCCCAGCGACCAGCCGTCGGCCGCGATGTGGTGCAGCGTCAGCAGGAGCAGGTGCTCGTCCGGGGCGTCGGCGACCAGCGAGGCGCGGAACGGCGGCTCACAGGACAGGTCGAACGGCCGTGTCCCGGGCTCCGTCAGCTCGGGTCGCCAGCCGTCCAGGATCACCTGGCGGGGCTCGCCGTCGACGGCCGGGAAGATCGTGCGCAGGACCTCGTGCCGCTCGGCGACGTCGGCGAGGGCGGCGCTCAGCGCGTCCCGGTCCAGCTCGCCGCGCAGCCGCAAGGCCAGCGGCATGTCGTACGCGCCGGTGTCGTCGCCGAACTGCAGGATGAACCAGAGCCGTTGCTGGGCCGGGGAAAGCGGCATCGGCTCGGGCCGCGGCACCGGCCGCAGCGCCGGGCGGGCCGCACCGGCGCCGGAGAGCCGCGGGGCCAGCTCGGCGACGGTCGGGGCGTCGAAGAGGTCGCCGATGCCGATCTCGGCGTCGAACGCGGCCCGGATCCGGCTGACCAGCTTGGTGGCGAGCAGGGAGTGGCCGCCGAGGTCGAAGAACCCGTCGTCGATCCCGACCCGTTCGGCCCCGAGGACGTCGGCGAACAGCCCGCACAGGATCTCCTCGCGGGCGTCCCGGGGCGCTCGCGAGACCCCGGCGGTGTAGTCCGGCGCCGGGAGCGCGCCACGGTCCAGCTTGCCGTTCGGGGTCCGCGGCAGGGCGGGGAGCACGACGAACGCCGAGGGCACGAGGTGCCGCGGCACGAACGCGCCGACGTGTTCCGCCAGCTCGGCCGGGCCCACGTCGCCCACGACGTAGGCCACGAGCCGCTCCTCACGCAGGACGACGGCGGCCTCCCGCACGCCCGGGTGCTCCGCGGCGACGGCCGCGATCTCCCCCGGCTCGACGCGCAGGCCGCGCAGCTTGACCTGCTCGTCGGTCCGGCCGAGGTAGTCCAGCTCGCCGCCGTCGGTCCAGCGGACGAGGTCGCCGGTGCGGTACATCCGCGCGCCGGGCCCGCCGAACGGGTCGGCGAGGAACCGGTCGGCGGTCAGGCCGCCGCGGTGCAGGTAACCGTCCGCGAGCTGGGCCCCGGCGAGGTACAGCTCGCCCGGCACGCCCGGCGGCACCGGGCTCAGCCGCGCGTCCAGCACGTGCGCGCGGGTGTTCCACACCGGCGCGCCGATGGGAATCGGGGTGCCGGTGACGACGTGGGCGGTGGCGTCGACCGCGACCTCGGTCGGGCCGTAGAGGTTGATCAGCTCGGCGCTCAACGTCTTCGCGCAGCGCTCGGCCAGCGCGGCGGTCAGCACTTCCCCGCCGCAGAACACCTGCCGCAGCGCCGGCGCGTCCCCTTCGGACAGACTCAGGATCCCGTCGAGGATGCCGGGCACCACGTACAGCACGGTGATCCGCGCGCGCCGGATGGTGTCCAGCAGGTAGGCGGGATCGCGGTGGCCGTCCGGTTTCGCGACGACCAGGGCCGCCCCGGCGATCAGCGGGCGGAAGAACTCGAGCACCGAGACGTCGAAGCTGGACGGTGTCTTCTGCAGCACCCGGTCGCCGGCGGCAAGCGGGTGCTCGGCCTGCATCCACGCCAGGTGGTTGACGATCCCGGCGTGCGACATGAGCACGCCCTTGGGGCGCCCGGTCGACCCGGACGTGTAGATCACGTAGGCCGGGTGGTCCGGGGTGACCGCGGGCAGTGGGGCATCGGAAACGGGCTCCCCGAGGTCCGATCCGGGCGTGAGGACGAGGGCGGGCCGGGCGTCGGCGAGCATGAACGCCACCCGGTCGGCCGGGTAGCCGGGGTCCACCGGCAGGTAGGCCGCGCCGGCGCGGTGCACCGCGTACACGGCGGTGACCAGGTCGATCGAGCGCGGCAGCTGCACCGCGACGACGTCGCCCGGCCGCACACCCCGCTCACGCAGGACCCGGGCGAGCCGGTCCACCCGGACGTCGAACTCCGCGTACGTCAGCGACTCGCCCTCGAAGACGACCGCGGTCGCGTCCGGGGTCAGCGCGACTTGCCGGGCGAACAGCTCCGGCAGCGTCGCCGCCGGGACCGGGGCCGCGGTGTCGTTCCAGCCCACCAGTCTTCGGTGGTCCACTTCGGACAGCAGCTCGGCACTGTCCACCCGGGATTCGGGGTCGGCGGCCACGATCGCGAAGAGCCGGACCAGGCGGTCGGCGACGTCCTGCGCGGTGGCCCGGTCGAACCGGTCGGTGGCGTATTCGAGGCTGCAGCCGAGCCCGGTGCCGCGGTCCTCGACCGTGAGGCTCAGGTCGAACTTGGCGGTGCCCGACACGGTGTCACCGGCGGTCACGGTCAGCCCGGGCAGCGTCCAGCCGCCCCCGGCGGTGTCCGCGTCGAGGAAGGACAGCAGCACCTGGAACAGCGGGTGCCGGGCCAGCACGCGGGGCGGGTTCAGCTCCTCCACGATCCGCTCGAACGGCAGGTCCTGGTGGGCGAAGGCGCCGAGGTCGGCGTCGCGGACCCGGGTGAGCAGCTCGCGGAACGCCGGTGCGCCCGAGGTGTCGGTGCGCAGGACGAGCGTGTTGACGAAGAACCCGACGAGGTCGTCGAGCGCTTCGTCGGCGCGACCGGCGACCGGGGTGCCGATCGGCACGTCCTCCCCCGCGCCGAGCCGGGTCAGCAGCAACGCGAACGCCGCCTGGACGACCATGAACAGCGTCGCCTGGTTGTCGCGGGCCAGTGCCACCAGCGCGGTGCGGGTGGCGGCGTCGACCTCGGCCGAGACGACGTCCTTGCGGTGGGTCGGCACCGCGGGCCGGGGGCGGTCGGCGGGCAGCGCGAGTTCGTCGGGCAGGCCGGCCAGCGCCTCGGTCCAGTAGGTCAGCTGGCGAGCCGCCAGGCTCTCCGGATCGCCTTCGTCGCCGAGCAGCTCGGCTTGCCAGAGCGCGTAGTCCGCGTACTGGACGGGCAGCGGCGGCCACGCCGGCGCCTCGCCGTCGAGCCGGGCCCGGTAGGCGGTGGCGAGGTCGGCCAGCAGCGGCCCGGTCGACCAGCCGTCCGCGGCGATGTGGTGCAGGCAGAGCACGAGAACGGCCTCGTCGCCGTCCCGGAACAGGCGGGCGCGCAGCGGGATCTCGCGGGCCAGGTCGAACGGCGCGCTCCCGGCCGCCTCGACCACCTCCGGCGTGAACTCGGCGACTTCCAGCACGTCGGCGGGCACCGGGAGGACGTGCTGCCCCGGCTCGCCGTGCTCGACCGGGAACACCGTGCGCAGGGTCTCGTGCCGGGCGACGACGTCCCGGCAGGCGGCCGCCAGGGCCGGGACGTCCACCGGGCCGGCGAGGCCGAGGGTCAGCGGGATGTTGTAGGCGCGGTCCTGGCCGTCGATCCCGGCGAGGAACCACAGCCGCCGCTGGGCCGAAGACAGCGGGACGCGGTCCGGGCGCGGCCGCCGGGTGAGGGCCGGGCGGACGGGACCGGGCGCCTGGGCGTCGAGGGTGGCCAGGATCCCGGCGACGGTCGGGGCCCGGAACAGCGCGCGGACGCCGAGTTCGGCGTGCAGCGCGGTGCGGACGCGGCTGATCAGCTGGGTGGCGAGCAGGGAATGGCCGCCGAGTGCGAAGAAGCCGTCGTCGAGGCCGACGGTGTCGAGCCCGAGCACGTCGGCGAAAAGTCCACAGAGGATCTCTTCGCGCGCGGTGCGGGCCGCCCGGAACACGACCGGCTCGTCCTCGGGCTCGGCTTCGACGGCGACGGCCGTGACCTGCGCCAGTTCGAGTGTCCCGAGTGGACGATCCGGGTCCGCGAGCGCCAGTTCGAGCAGCCGCACCAGCATCGCGGCCATCTCGTCCACCGTGGACTTCTCGAACAGGTCGACGGCGTACTCGAACTGGCACGTGACGCCGTTCGCGTGCTCGGCGAAGACGACGCTGAGGTCCAGCTTGGCCGTCGCGAGGTCCAGTGGCACCGGCCGGACGTCGAGGCCGGGCAGGGTGAGGTCCGTTCCGTCGTCGTGCTGGAGGACGACCATCACCTGGAACAGCGGGTGCGCGGCGGCGGACCGGCCGGCGCCGAGGCGCTCGACCAGCCGGTCGAAGGGGACGTCCTGGTGGGCGTAGGCGTCGAGGCCGGTGTCGCGGACCCGCGCCAGCAGTTCGGTGAAGCTCGGGTCGCCGCTCAGGTCGGTGCGCAGGACGAGGGTGTTGACGAAGAACCCGACGAGGTCGGCCAGCGCCGCCTCGCTCCGGCCGGACACCGGGGTGCCGAGGACGACGTCGTCGCCCGCGCCCCAGCGGTGCAGCAGCGCCGCGAGTGCCGCCTGCAGGCCCATGAACGGCGTGCAGCGCGCGGCCCGCGTGACCGCGACGAGCCGGTTGTGCAGCTCCTGGGGCACCTCGACCTCGACGAGGCCCGCGGCGCCGGTCGTGCCGCCGGTGCGGTGCGCGGGAAGGGCCATCCGCGCCGGCAGGTCCGCGAGCCGCTCGGTCCAGTACGCGAGCTGGGCGCTCAGCACGCTGTCCGGGTCGTCCTCGGTGCCGAGCACCTCCCGCTGCCACTCGCTGAAGTCCAGGTACTGCACCGGAAGCGGCGCCCAGTCCGGCGCTTGGCCGTCGAGCCGGGCGGTGTAGGCGGCCGCGAGGTCGCGGCCCAGCGGGCCGAGCGACCACCCGTCGCAGGCGATGTGGTGCAGCACGAGGAGCAGGATGTGGTCGTCCGGGCCGAGTTCGAATAGCGTGACCCGCAGGGGCAGGTCCTCGGCGAGGTCGAACGGCCGGGCGATGGCCGCGGCGAGGCCGGCACCCGGCCGGACGTCGAAGACCAGCCGGCGGGTCGCCTCCTCGAGCGGGAGCACCCGCTGGCCGGGGACGCCGCCGTCGACCGGGACGACCGTCCGCAGCACCTCGTGCCGGCCGAGGACGTCGGCGACGGCGTGCCGCAGCGCGCGGCGGTCGAGCGGGCCGCGCAGCCGCAGCGGGAAGGGGACGTTGTAGGTCGCGCCGGGACCTTCCAGCTGGTCGAGGAACCACAGGCGCTGCTGGCCGAACGACAACGGACGCACGGGAGGGATCCCTTCACTCGGGCAGGCGCAGGGCCCGGGCCGCGGCCACCGGCCCGCCGAAGGCGAGCAGGGCGCTGCAGATCCAGGCGACGACGGGGGTGGTGAAACTGGCTATGGCGCCGGAGACCGCGTAGGCCAGCGGCGCGCAGCCGATGCCGGACAGCGAGACCATGGACATGGCGACGCCGAGCCGGTCGCTGGGCGCGGCCTGCTGGTAGAGCGTCACGGCGGCCGGGCCGTTCTGCCCGGAGCACACGCCCAGCGCGACGGCCATCGCGGCCATCGCGGGCAGCGACGTCACCAGGACCATGCCCAAGAGCAGGACGCCGATGCCGATCCCGCTGCCGACGAGCCGCACGGAGATCGGCACCCGCTCGCCGAGCAGCGCGCCGAGCCCGGCGGACACGAGCGCGCCGGCGGCCCAGCAGGCGATGAGCAGACCGACGGCGGAGACCGCCCAGCCGCGTTCGATGACCACTTCGGGGAGGCCGGGGTTCATCGGCCAGGCGAACGCGAAGTCCAGGCACAGCCCGGAAAGGAACAGCAGCCGCAGCCGGCGGTCGGCGCGCAGGAGCTTGAGGCCGTCGCCCGAGCGCTTCCACAGCGGGACGTTCGACACCGTCCGCGGCGCGTCGATCGCCTTCGTCGCCGGGGCGAGGCAGGCGAGGGAGACCACGCAGCCGCCGCAGACGACCGCGAGCGCGACCCCGAGGTGCCCGGTCGCGACCAGCCAGGCCCCGAACGGCGACCCGAGGATCGGGGCGAACCGCGCCACCATGGTGCGGACCGAGTTCGCCGTGCTCAGCCGTTCCTTCGGGACCATGCGCGGCATGAGCGTGCCGAACGACGGCGAGCCGAGGCCCAGCATCGCGCCTTCCAGCGCGGCCACGACGACCAGCAGCGTCACCGACTGCGCGGACAGCGCGACGACGACCGAGACGGCCAGCACGGCGATCCGCACCGACGTCGTCCGCAGCAGGACCGAGCGGGGCCCGAAGGCGTCGCAGATCACCCCGCCGAAGATCATCGCGAGGGCCCGGGGAACCGATTCGGCCAACGTCACCCAGGTGACGGCGGCCGTCCCGCCGAGCTGGGCGGCGGCCCAGACGGCGGCGATGAAGAACACCTGGTCGCCGATCAGGGAGACGCCCTGACCGGTGAGCAGCAGCCCCACCCGGCCCCAGGGCGCGGTGGGCCGGGCTTCGTGCACCGGAGCTTGTGTCATGGCTGGTATCCGTTCGCGCTCAGCGGGCCCGCAGGCGCACCGGGAGGTGGTCGAAGCCGAAGTTGATGATCGACCGGTTGTGCACCGGCTCGCCGTCGAGCTCGAGCCCGGCGACCTGGTCGAGCAGCGCGGCGTAGATGGCCTTGAGTTCGGCCTTCGCCAGCGGCGCGCCGACGCAGTAGTGCGCCCCGACCCCGAGGGCCAGGTGCCGGTTCGGCGACCGGTCGAGCACGAGTTCGTGCGGCCGGTCGAAGACGGCGGTGTCGTGATCGGCCGACCACGTCCAGACGGCGACCTTGTCCCCGGCGTCGATGACGTGCCCGCCCAGTTCGACCTGGGTCGTGGCGGTGCGCAGGACGTGCAGGCCGACGGAGGTGTAGCGGAGCAGCTCGTCGGTGGCGAGGTCTAGGTCGGCGTCCTTCAGCTGGTGCCAGGCGTCGGGGTGGCTCATCAACGCCCAGATGCTCATGGCGGCGGTGTGCCGCACGGTCTGCACCCCGCCGACGACGATGTTGTCGAGGTTGAAGACGACGTCTTCGATGGGCAGCAGCCGGTTCTTGATCCGGTGGGTGGCGAGGGTGCTGATGAGGTCGTCACCAGGGTTCTTGCGCCGCTGCACGACTTTCTCGAAGAGGTAGGGCAGCAGTTTCTGGTGGCCGGCCCGGCGCGCGTCCGGTGTCTGGGCGAGGAAGGCTTCGTCGCAGACGGCGACGACGAGGTCGCGGTCGTCGCCCGGGATGCCGAACAGGTCGCACATGACGACGAGCGGGACGGTGGCCAGGACGTCCACGAGGTCGACGGTTTCCTGCTCTACGGCGGATTCGACGACTTCCGCGGCGAGTTCGGTGATGCGGTCGGCGGTGGTGCGCACGCCCTTGGGTGAGAAGTACGGGAGGACGGGGGCGCGGAGTTCGCGGTGCCGGGGACCGTCGGAGAGGGCCATCATCTTGCCGGCGCCGGCGGGGGTGCCACCGGTGCCGAGGAGCGAGCCGCCGGTGGAGCTGAACGTGGCGGCGTCGGTGAGGACGCGGGAGCCGAGGTGGTAGCCGAGCACGGACCAGACGGGCCCGTCGAGCGCGGTTTCGGTGCGGTGGACAGGAGCCCGGCTGCGCAGGTCGGCGACGATTTCGCCGACGTCGGGCCGGGCCCAGAGCCCTGGGTCGGTGAGATCGACGGTAACGGTGGACACGGGCGCCTCCTCGGGCGGGATGAGCGGCTTCGGCGATGTGGCTGGGGTGGTGGCTCGTTGGTGGACGGGATCTGCGAGCCGGAGCGGCCGGGTGCCGGCCGGGCGCCCCGGGGCGGCCGGGTGCCGGCCGGGGCGGCTGCCGCCGTAGCCGGCTCGGCTGCCGGAGTGCCGGCTGCCGGAGTGCCGGCTGGGCGGCCGGGTCAAGCGGTGCGGCCGTGTGGAGCTTGCGCAGCAAGTCCGCAGTGCCGGCTGGGTGGTCGGGTCATGCGGGTGCGGCCGGGTGGAGCTTGCGCAGCAAGTCCGCCGGGCCGCGGGTCAAGCGGTGCGGCCGTGTGGAGCTTGCGCAGCAAGTCCGCAGTGCCGGCTGGGCGGCCGGGTCAGGCGGGTGCGGCCGCGTGGAGCTTGCGCAGCAAGTCCGCCGGGCCGCGGGTCAGCGGCGTCGCCAGCAGGTGCCCACCCGGCTCGACCGAGGTCGTGAAGCGGCCCGTCGTCGCGGCCGACCACCCCGCGAGCGTCCCCGGCGGCAGGGCTTCGTCCCCGGCGCCGGCCACCGCGTGGATCGCGAACGTCGCCGGAACGCCGGGAGGGCGGTAGGTGCGGCAGACCGTCAGGTCCGCCCGGATCGTCGCCACCGCCAGTTCGCGGATCGTCTCGTCGTCCGGCAATGCCCCGGCCAGCCCGCATCGCGCGAGGAGTTCCGCGGCACCCTCGTCGGTCGGCGGGATCGAACCCGGCCACGCCGACGGTGGGGGCGCGCACGCCGGGACCACCAGCCGGGGACATCGTTCCGCGGGCAACGCACGGGCGACCTCGTAAGCCAGCAGCGCCCCGAAGCTCTGGCCGTAGAACACCGATCCCGGCCGCAGGTGCGGGACGAGCCCCGCCACGACCGCGGTCACCAGCTCACGGAAACCGGACGGCATCCGGTCCGTGAAGCGGCCGCCGCGGGCCGGGAGGCGGATGGCCCAGACCTCCAGGTCCGGGACCAGCTCCGCCGCCAGGCCGCTGAACGCCGTCACGTCGCCGCCCGCGTGCGGGAAGCACACCAGCTGCGGCACCCCGCCCGTCAACGGATACGGCCGGTAGCACCAGTCGCCCGCGAGGGCCGGGCGCGGGGCCGCGAGGGTCATCGCGTGCCCCGGCGGCCCACCAGCGCCACCTTCGGGCGGGCCGGGGTCTCGCGGGCCGCGGCCACCGTGGACACGAAGTCCGTCAACGTCGCCGCCGCCATCAGGTCGCGCAGGGACAGGTCGACCGAGAACTCGTCGCGGACCCGGTACACCACCCGCAACGCGGTCAGCGAATGGCCGCCCAGCTCGAAAAAACCGTCCTCGGGGCGCACCTCGGGGACGCCCAGCTCCTCGGCCCACATCGCCGCGATCGTCGCCAGCACGTCAAACCCCGAGCGCGACGCGCAGGCTCTTCGGGCGGATGTCGGTCCACGTCTCGTCGACCCACGCCACGCACTCCTCGCGGCTGCCGCTCTTGCCCGCCGGCTGCCAGCCCGCCGGAACGTCCAGCGAAGCCGGCCAGATCGAATACTGCTCCTCGTCGTTGACGACGACCGTGAAGTCCTTGAACGCGTCCACAGTGGATTCCTCTCTCAGATCAGCTGACGGTTTTCCGCGACCAGCGCGGCGAGTTCTTCGGCGTACGCGGTCACGTACGCGTCCGCGAGGGAGTCCGGCACCAAGGACCGCAGGTGGTCCACGGCCAGCAGGATCCGGTCCGAAGCCGGGTCCTGCACCAGTGCCACACCCAGCGCGAAGTTGGTCGGCTCGTACCGCATGTCCGGTTCGCAGCCGATCCGGTCGTCGACGATGCTCGTCGCCGAGCCCGCCAGCCGGCCGAGTGCGTGGAACCGCAGGAACGCGAAACACGCTTCGAGCCGCGGCGAGTCCATGAGCCGGGCCAGCCGGGCGAACGGGACCCGGCGGTGCGGCAGCAGCTCGACCTCGGCTTCGTGCACCGCGCGCACGAGGTCGGCCTGCAAAGCGTCCACGACCAGCGGGACCGTGTTCAGGAACAGCCCGTACGCCTCGGTGCCGCTGCGTTCCTCCAGCCGGCCGTTCACCGACAGGCCCGTCGTGACCCGGTCGCGGCCGGTGATCCGCGACAGCGCCCGGACGTGCGCGGCCAGCGCGGCCGCCTTGATCGGGACGCCGGCCGCCGACGCGAGCGCCGCGAGCTGGGCCGGGGCGTCCGGCAGGACCCGCTCGACCGTGCGCGGGATCTCCGCCGTCGCCGCCGCGGACCCGGAGTCGGCCGACCAGAGAGCACCGTCCGCGCCCGCCAGGCGAGAGCGCCAGAACTGCTCGCTCTCGGCAGAAGCCGCGGCGGCCTGTTCGGCGGCGACGAAGTCGCGGAACGTCGATGCGGGCGGTGGCGCCAGCGGCGAGTCCGGCGCGGCGTGCCGCTCCAGGATTTCCGTGAGCAGCGAGGTGAAGCTCCAGCCGTCCAAAATGGAGTGGTGCTCGGCGATGGTCAGCTGGAAGACGTCGTCGGCCAGCCGCTGGGCGGACACCCGGAACAGCGGTGCGGAACGCAGGTCGAAGCGCATCGCGCAGAACGCGTCGAACACCTCCCCCACCGCGGATCTCTGCGCCGCAGGAGAAAGGCCGCGAAGGTCCGCAGTGGAGACCGGCGCAGGCGCCGAAGCGTGCACCAGCTGCATCGGCTCGCGGTAGCCGATCACGTCGAACGTCGTCCGCAGCACCGGGTGCCGCTTGATGACGTCGGCGACCGCCCCGCGCAGGGCGTCCTCGTCGAGTCGGCCGGCGACGCGGTAGCTGTTGACGTTGTGGTAGCCGCCGGCGTCCCCCGACAGCTCCATGTGGTAGATCATCCCGAGCTGCATCGCCGCCATCGGGTAGGCGTCGACGACGTCCGCGGGCAGCTTCGCCAGGTCCTTTTCGGACAGTCCGGCGAACGGCCGCGCGGCCGGAGCCACCGCGGCACACGGCTTCAGCAGCGGCGCGAGGGCCGCCGGGGTGGGCGCGGCGAAAAGGTCGGGCAGCGTGAGCGTCCAGCCGCGGTCCCGCAGCTTGCCCGCCAGGTGCACCGCGCGGATGGAGTCGCCGCCGAGGTGGAAGAAGTTGTCGTGCGCCCCGGCGTCGTCCACGCCGAGGACGTCGGCGTACAGCTCGGCGAGCAGCCGCTCCCCCGGTGTGCTCGGCGCGGCGTACTCCCGCGTCGGCCGGGGCGCGGACGGCGCCGGCAGCGCCGCCCGGTCGAGCTTGCCGTTGACCGTGACGGGCAGCCGGTCGAGCACGGTCACCGTCGCCGGGATCATGTGCTCCGGCAGCGACTTCGCCAGGAACGACCGCACCTCGGCGTAGTCCAGCGGCACGGTGACGTAGGCGGCCAGCCGGTCGTCGTGCACGGTGACCGCGCAGGCGCCGACCGAAGGGTGCGTCCCCAGCGCGTGCTCGATCTCGCCGAGCTCGATGCGGAAGCCGCGGACCTTGACCTGGCTGTCGCACCGGCCGACGTACTCGAGACCACCGCCGGAAAGCCGACGGGCGACGTCCCCGGTGCGGTAGAGCCGCGCGCCCGGCGAAGGCGAGAACGGGTCGGGCAGGAACCGCTGCGCGGTGAGCCCGGCCCGGCCCCAGTAGCCGTGGGCGAGCGCGCCGCCGCCGATGTACAGCTCGCCCGGCACGCCGACCGGGCACGGCCGCAGCCACTCGTCGAGCACGTGGGCGCTCAGGTGCGGCAGCGGCGCGCCGATCAGGCTGCGCGCGAACCCGTCCGGTCCGGTGACGTCGTGGGTGGTGACGTGCACGGTGGTTTCGGTGATGCCGTACAGGTTGCACAGCGGCGCGGACAGCCCGAGCGCGAACCAGCGGCGCACCACCGCGGGGTCCAGCGCCTCGCCGCCGAGCATGACCTGCCGCAGGGCGGGCAACGCGGGCCCGGTGCGGAGGGTGGCTTCGAGCTGCCGCAACGCCGACGGCGTCTGGCACAGCTGGGTCACACCCTCCGCCGCGAGCAGCTCGGCGAACGCCTCCGGGGACCGGCTGGTCAGGTAGGGCACGACGACCAGGCGGCCGCCGTGGTGCAGCGGTCCCCACAGCTCCCAGACCGTCCAGTCGAAGGCGTAGCTGTGGAACAGCGTCCAGACGTCGGTCTCGGTGAACGCGAAGTGCGCGCGCCCGGACGCCATCAGCCGCCCGGCGTGCTCGTGGGCCACGGCGACACCCTTGGGCCGGCCGGTCGAGCCGGAGGTGAAGATCACGTAGGCCAGGTCGCCGGGGCGGACCGGCACCCGCGGCCGGTCCGCGGGGTAGGCCGAAACGTCCTGCCCGACGTCGAACACCGGCCCCTCGGTGTCCTGGTCGGTGACGACCAGCCGCACGCCGGTGTCGCCGAAGACGAACGCCGCGCGGTCGTCCGGCGCGGCCGGGTCGACCGGCACGTAGGCCGCGCCCGCCTTCAGGACGGCCAGGATCGCGACGACGATCGCGTCGGTGCGCTCCAGCAGCAGGCCGACCCGGTCGCCGGGGCGGACGCCGGCCGCGATCAGGGCGTGCGCGAGCCGGTTGGCCCGCCGGTCCAGCTCGGCGTAGGTCACGCTCACGCCGCCGAAGGTCACCGCGGGCCGGTCCGGGAACCGGTCCACGGTGTCCTCGAAGGACTCGTGCAGGCACCGGGACTCGCCGGCGGTGACGGCAGCGGGCAGCGAAGGCGCCAGCTCGACCTTCCACAGTGGACTGTCCGGTTCGTACAGCACGGCGGCCAGCAGGGTGCGCCAGTGCCCGGTCATCCGGTCGATCGTCGCCGCGTCGAACAGGCTGGTGCGGTATTCGACCTCGCCGCGCAGCTCGCCGTCGTCGAACGTCGACCAGGTGAGGTCGAACTTGCTCGTGCCGTTGTGGTGCACCCGCCGGGTCGCGGTGACCGGCCCGAACCGCAGCGGCTCGGACTCCTCCGCGTGCGCCCCGAACACGACCTGCACCAGCGGCGCGTGCCGGGCCGAGCGCTCGAGGGCCAGCGCGTCGACCACGACGTCGAACGGCACGTCCAGGCAGGCGTAGGCGTCGAACGCGGTGTCGCGCACGTGCTCCACGAGGTCGCGGAAGCCCGCGGCGCGGTCGACGCGCAGCCGCAGCGGCAGGATGTTGACGAAGTAGCCGATCAGGTCGGCCAGCTCCGGCCGGTCGCGGGTGGTCACCGGGGTGCCGACGACCAGGTCGGCCGCGCCGGTGTAGCGGTTGAGGAGCGCGGCGAACGCGGCCAGCTGAACGACGAACGGAGTCGCGTCCAGCTCGGCGGCGAGCTCACCGATCCGGGCGGCCAGCCCGGCCGGGAGCGCGAACTCGCGGGTGTCGCCGCCGAAGTCCTGCCGGGCGGGCGCTTCCCGGTCGGCCGGCACCGCGAGGCGCTCGGGCGCGCCGGCCAGCTGCTCGCGCCAGTACGCCAGCGGTTCGTCGTACGGCTCGGGTTCGGCGGCGTAGTCGGCGTACTGGGTGGTCAGCTCGGGCAGCACGGGAGCCCGGCCTTCGACGGCCGCGGTGTAGAGCTCCGCCAGCTCCCGCTCGAACACCCCGGACGACCAGCCGTCCCAGACGATGTGGTGCACGACGAGGACCAGCGTCACCGGGTCCGCCAGGGTCGCCCGCAGCAAGGGACCGGTTTCGAGGTCGAACCCGGCGGTCAGGTCGGGTTCACCGCGGTGCACCGGGATCCGGACGTCGTCGTGGACCGTCTGCTGTGGACCGTCCGGACCGGCCGAGAACGTCGTGCGCAGGACCTCGTGCCGCCGGACGATCCCGTCGAGGGCGCTTTCCAGGACGGCCGGGTCGACGGGTGCGTCGAAGGTGAACACCCACGGCACGGTGTAGGCGGCGGAGCCGGGGTTCCAGCGGTCGAGGAACCACAGCCCGCGCTGGAGCCCGGACACCGGGGCGGTGCGGCCGGTCATGCCCGCACCTCCAGCCGGCGGGCCAGCGCGCGGACAGTCCGGGAGGCGAACACCAGCCGCGGCGCGACCCGGGTGCCGGTCTCGGTGGACAGCCGCAGCGCCACGCGGACCGCGGCGAGGGAGTTGCCGCCGAGCCGGAAGAAGCTGTCGTCGACACCCACCGCGTCGACCCCGAGGACCTCGGCCCACACCGCCGAGACCAGCCGTTCGGCCTCGGTGACGGCGGGCTCCGCCGGCACCGCCTCGACGACGCCGTCCGGGTCGGGCAGCGCGGCCCGGTCGAGCTTTCCGTTCGGGGTCGAGGGAAGCGCGTCGAGCACGGTGACGCTCGCCGGGATCATGTAGTCCGGCACCAGCGTGGCGAGGTGGTCGCAGACGTCCTGGTAGCCGGGCGCGGCGTCCCGCGCCACGATGTACGCCGCGAGCCCGCCACCGTGCGCCACGACCGCGCAGTCCTTGACGCCGGGGTGGCGCGCCAGCGCCGCGGTGACCTCGCCGGGCTCGACCCGGAAGCCGCGGATCTTCACCTGGTCGTCGGCGCGCCCGGTGATGGTGAGCAGGCCGCCGGTGGTGCGGCCGCCGATGTCGCCGGTGCGGTACATCCGCGAGCCCGGCGGCCCGAGCGGGTCGGGCAGGAACCGGTCCGCGGTCAGGCCCGGCTGCCCGACGTACCCGAGGGCCAGCCCGGCCCCAGTCGCGTAGAGCTCACCTTGGGCCGACGGCCGGAAGTGCTCGTCGAGCACCCGGACGTCCTTGTGCGCGACCGGGACGCCGATCGGGATCGCGGCCGCGGTCACGTCCGCGGCGCCGACGACGTGACACGTGGTGAAGCCCATGCTCTCGACCGGGCCGTAGCCGTTGACGATCCGCACGTGCGGGTACCGCTCGCGCAGCCGGGCCACGTGCGCGACCGAGGCGCGCTCGCCGCCGGTGAACACCACCCGCAGGCCGGCGAAGATCGCCGGGAACTCGTTGACGAGGAAGTTGAACAGCGTGGCCGACAGCTGCAGCTGCGTGACGCCGTGCCGGGCGACGAGCGCGGTCATCGTCTCCGGGTCCGGCCGCTGGCCGGGGTGCAGCACGCAGGTGCCGCCGAACAGCAGCGGGCCGTAGACCTCCAGGCCGAAGGCGTCCCAGGACACCGGCGAGCACTGCAGCCACACCTCGCCGGGCGCGAAGAGCGCGTAGTCCTGGTCCAGGTAGGTCCCGGCGAGGGCGCGGTGCGAGGCCGCCACGCCCTTCGGCCGGCCGGTGGAGCCGGACGTGAACATCACGCACGCGACCGCGTCGACGCTGACGGCGATGCCGAGGTCGTCCTCGGGGCCGTCGGCGGCCGCGACGAACGCGCGGTCCACGACCAACCGGGCTCCCGAGGCCGCGATCGCGTCCGCCCGGCGGGCTTCCGGCAGCTCCGGGTCCAGCAGCGTGTAGCCCGCGCCCGCTTTGAGGACGCCGAGCAGGGCCACGACCAGGTCGGTGTCCCGCTCGATCAGCACGGCGGCGACCGCGCCTTCGGTCACCCCGTGGGCGCGCAGGCGCCGGGCGACGCGGTTGGCACGCGCGTTCAGCTCCGCGTAGCTCAGTTCGTCGTCGCCGGAAACGAGGGCGACGGCGTCCGGGCTCAGTGCGGCCTGCCGCTCGAACAGCTCGTGCACGGGGAGGACGGCGGTCTCGGTCTCTTCGGGCCGCACGAACTCGTCCGGCTCGGTGACCAGCTCGGTCACCGCCGTCAGCCAGGCTTCGCCGAGCGCGGTCAGGGTCGCGGCGTCGAACAGGTCGGTGTCGTACTCGATCCGGCCGCCGAAGCCGGTGCCGTCGTCCTCGACCGACCACGACAGGTCGAACCGGGACAGCTCGTTGACGTGCAGCCGCCGCGAGAGCTTCGCTTCGCCGTAGGGCAGCGGGTCCGGGTCGGCGGTGTGCATCTCGAAGACCAGCTGGAACAACGGGTTCCGGTCGCCGGAGCGCTCCCCCAGCACCCGGCCGGTGATCTCCTCCAGCGGCACGTCCTGGTGGCGGTAGCCGTCGAGGGCGACGCCGCGGACGTGGTCGAGCACGTCCCGCCGGGTCGCCTCGGCCTCGACGCGGAACCGCAGCGGGAGGAGCGTGATGAAGTAGCCGATCAGTGCGTCGAGCTCCGGCCGTTCGCGGACGCTGACCGGGGTGCCGACGACGAGGTCGGCGGCGCCGCCGGTCCGGTGCACCGCGAGTACGAGGCCGGCCAGCAGCACCATGAACGGGGTCGCGTCGGCCTCCTGTGCGAACTGTCGGACCGCCGTGGCGAGGCCGGCGTCGAACGCGAAGCGGTGGTAGCCGCAGCGGTGCGCCGGTTCGGCGGGCCGCGGGTGGTCGGGCGCGAGGGCCGGGCGGTCCGGCAGGCCGCGCAGGTGCCCGGCCCAGAAGGCGAGCTGCTCTTCGGCGATCCCGTTGTCCCGCAACCAGTTCGCGTAGTCGGCGTACTGGACGGCCAGTTCCGGCAGCCGCGGTTCGCGGCCCTCGAGCAGAGCGGTGTAGCACTCGCGCAGCTCGCGGTCGAGCACGGCGAGCGAGCCTTCATCCCAGACGATGTGGTGGAAGACGAGGACGAGGGTCGCGGTCGTCGCCGACGTCCGGACCAGCCGGGCGCGCAGCAGCGGCCCGGCCGCGAGGTCGAACGGCGTCCGCGCGTCGGCCGCGATCAGCTCGGCCGGGTCGGCCGCCTCGGTGATCTCGAAGGGGACGTCGAGGCGCGGGTGGATCACCTGGCGCGGCAGGCTCCCGACGACCTCGAACGTCGTGCGCAGCGCCTCGTGGCGATCCACGACCCGCTGCAGCGCGGCGCGCAGGACGCCGGCGTCGAGGGGGCCGTCGAAGTCGAACACCCACGGCACGTTGTAGGTCGGCGTGCCCGGCTGCCAGGCGTCCAGCAGCCACAGCCCGCGCTGGAACCGGGACAGCGGCGCGTCGGACGCCGGGGCGCGGACCGGGCCGGGGCGCTCGTCGCCGTCGTGCATCTCGGCGGCGAAGCGCTCCAGGGTCGGCGCGTCGAAGATCCGGTACGGCGACACGGGCCCGAACACTTCGAGCACGCGACCGGCCACCCGCACGGCGGTCAGCGAGTCGCCGCCGAGGTGGAAGAAGTTGTCGTCGAGGCCGACGCGCCCGACGCCGAGGACGTCCGCCCAGATCGCGGCGAGCAGCTGCTCGGCCGGGGTGCGCGGGGCGCGGTAGCCGGCTTCGGCACGGGCCGGCTCCGGCAGTGCGGCGCGGTCGACCTTGCCGGCGGCGGTGAGTGGCAGCTGCGGCAGGGGCGTCACGCTCGCCGGGATCAGGTGCTCCGGCAACGACTGGGCGAGGAACTCGCGTAACTCCGGGTATTCGAGCGGGTGCTCGGCGACGACGTACGCGGCGAGCTGGGTGCCGCTCGCGGCTTCGTGCGGCACGACCGCGCAGGCGGTGACGGCGGGGTGCGCCGCCAGCGCGTTCTCCACCTCGCCGGGCTCGACGCGGAAGCCGCGGATCTTCACCTGGTCGTCGGCGCGGCCGAGGAACTCCAGCTCGCCACCGGCGGTGCGGCGGGCGCGGTCGCCGGTGCGGTACATCCGGGCGCCGGGCTCGGCCGAGAACGGGTCGGCGACGAACCGCGCCGCGGTGCGCCCGCCGTCGCCGAGGTAACCGGCGGCGAGGAGGGAGCCGCCCAGGTAGAGCTCGCCTTCGTCGACCGGCCGGAGGTGCTCGTCGAGCAGGTGCGCCACGCGGTCGCCGACCGGCGTGCCGACGGTGACCGGGTGACCGGGCCGGACCTCGTGCACGGTGGCGGTGATGACGGTCTCGGTGGGGCCGTAGGCGTTGAGCAGGCGGACGCCGGTCCGGTCGAGCCAGGTGGCGGCCGCGGCCGGGGACAGCCGGTCGCTGCCGGAGACCATGGTCCGCAGCGTGGGCGGCACGGCCCGGCCGGCCCGCACCGACGCGACGAGGTCGTGGAAGTACCCGGCGGCGACGTTCGCGACGGTGACGTGCTCGGCTTCGAGCAGCTGCCAGAACTCCTCGACGGAGCGGAGCTTCGCTTCGGGGACGACCAGGCAGGCGCCGACGCTCAGCGCACTGGTGATCTGCTCGACGGCGACGTCCACAGTGGACCGCGCGAAGTGGAGGACGACGTCGTCGGCGCGGAGGTCGAAGCGGGCGGAGATGGCTTCGACGTGCGCGGCCAGGGCGCGGTGCCCGACGGCGACGGCCTTCGGCTCGCCCGTGGTGCCCGAGGTGTGGATGAGGTAGGCGAGGGCCTCGCCGCCCGCCGGCTCGGGACGGCTGCCACCGGGCCGGACCACGCCGCCGACCGGTGCCGCGGACTCACGGCCGCCAGGCCGCACGACCCGCACCACGCCGCCAACCGGTGCCGCGGACTCACGGCCGCCGGGCCGCACTGCCCCGCCGTCCAGGAGCAGTCTTGCGCCGGCTCCCGCCAGCAAGCGCTCGGTGCGTCCGGCCGGCGCCGCCGGGTCGAGGGGCAGGTGCACCCCGCCCGCCCGCCAGACCGCGAGCAAGCCGGTGACCTGGTCGAACCGGTCTTCGCTGCGCACCGCGACCACGTCACCCGGCCGGGCGCCCGCCGCCGTCAGGCGCTCGGCCGTCGCCGTGACCAGCTCCTCGAGCTCGCCGTAGGTGCGCGTCCGGGCCCCGCACCGCAAGGCCGGGCGGGTGGAATCGATCGTCACGGCCGGTTTCTCGTCCTGCACCGACATGCTGGGCTCACCCCGAACTGACCACAAAGGACGGACACGGAACCTGCTGGGCGCGGGGACCGCGCCACTGAGGGAAAAACTAAGCGGTGGGAACCGCCGCGACCGGCAGGTCGAGCGGCAGTTCCGCGGCGGCAGGAGCGGCAGGCCAGACGTCGTCGGCGGTCAGCGCGTCCGGGCGGTACTTGCCCAGTGCGCTGATCAGCAGCCGCGCCTCCAGCGCCAGCGCCTCGACCAGCCGCACCAGCCCCTCGGCGCGGTCTTCGTCGACGGCGACCAGTGCCGCCCGGCCCAGCGCCGCCGCGCGGACGCCGTGGGCCAGTGCCTTGACCACCCGGGTGCCTTCCCACATGCGCCCGCCCGCCAGCAGGCAGCCCGCGGGGGGCCCGATCCGGCGCAGGCACTCGGCCAGCGGCAGCCCGACGTGGCCGAGGAACGCCGTGGGCGCCCAGCCCGTGCCGCCTTCGGCGCCGTCGACGGTGACCGCGTCCGCGCCGGCCGCCCACGCGACCCGGGCGGCTTCGGCGACGTCCCGGCCCGGCGGCAGCTTCACCCAGACACGGGCGCGCGGGAAGTTGTTGCGCATCAAGCGGACCTGCTGCCGCAGGATCTCGGCGGTGAACGTCCCGGGACTGCTCGAACGCAACTTCCGCGGGCCGAATCCGGTGAGCGCGTACTGCCCGTCGACCCGCGCCGCGGCGGCCGCGTCCAGCAAGGTCATCCCGCCGAGACCGGGCTTGGCGCCCTGCCCCACCTTCAGCTCGAACCCGAGCCGGCCGCCCTCGAGCAGCGCCGACGCCGCGGGGTCGCTGTAGACGAGGTTCCAGACCTCGGCGTCGGCGTCCTCGGTGCTCTGCTGCACCACGACCCCGCCGAGCCCGTCGGGCACCTCCCCGGCGTACGCCCGCACGCGCGTGAGCAGGGCGTTCGCGTACCCGTTGACCGGCACGACGTTCTCGCCGAGCACCATCGGGATGCCCAGCCGCCCGGCTTGGCGCGACGCCGCCATCGCGAGGTCACCGCCGCCGAGCTGCGTCGAGCCGAACGCCGAGAGGTACACCGGCAGCGGCGAGGCGAACCCGCCGATCCCGGTCGCCAGCTCGACGTCGGAGAACAGCGGTTCGCGGCCCAGCTCGATCAGCTTTCCCAGCCGCAGAGGCACGAACACCGGTGGCACCAGCCGCGCGCGGTCCAGCTCGTCGCCCTCCGGTCCGGCCGCACCGAACACCTCGCTGCCGTAGGCGGATTCGGCCGGGAACACCGCGGCGGCGCCCCGCGCGGCCCGGTCCCGGACCGCCGCCTCGGGAAAGCCGGGGGCCTTCACGGCGCCACCAGCCCGGGAACCTTCGGGTAGGCGTTGACCCGCCACACCGCGTCGAGGCCGGTGAGGAACCGGACGAGCCGCTCCAGGCCCAGCCCGAAGCCCGCGCTCGCGGGGATGCCGTCGCGGACCATGTCGAGGTACCAGCCGTACTTGGCCGGGTTCTCGCCGGTCTCGCGCATCCGCGTGACGATCCGCGCGTAGTCGGACTCGCGTTCGCTGCCGCTGGCCAGTTCGCCGAAGCCGCCGGGCGCGAGGAGGTCGAAGTTGCGCAGGACACCGGGTTCGGTGGTGGCTTCGCGGTCGTAGAAGCCGCGCGAGCCCTTGGGGTAGTCGTCGACGAAGAACGGCCGGTCGGTGGCCCGGGACAGCAGTTCCTCGCCGGCCCAGTCGAGCTCCGCGTCCGGGCTCTGCGGGTGGCCCAGCTCGTGCAGCCGGGCGACGGCGGCGGCGTGCGTGGTGCGGCCGAACGCCCCGGACAGCACGCCGGTCAGCTCCGCAGGGTCCCGGCCCAGCCCGGTCAGCTCGCCGGGGACCGTCGCGAGCACGTGCTTCACGACGTGCGTGAGCAGCCGTTCGGCGACGTCCTGGGCCTGCGCCCGGCTCGCGCCCGCGACCTCGACGTCGATCTGGTGGAACTCGGCGAGGTGCCGCCGCGTCGAGCACGTCTCGACCGGTTCCGCGCGGACGTTCGGCGCGATGTAGAAGATCTTCTCGAAGCCGAGCAGCGACGCCTGTTTGTACAGGATCCCGCTGGTCATCAGCTTGTAGCGGTGGCCGTAGTAGTCGACGTCGAGCTGCTTCGAGCCGCGGACACCGGGGTCGGTGACCGGGCCGATCACCGGCGGCAGCAGCTCGGTGAACCCCTCCCCGCCGAGGAACTCCCGCACGGCGTTCAGCACCTGGTGCTGGACGCGCAGCGCGGCCTGGGTGACGGGCGAGGCGAGGTGCACGGGCAGCGGCGGTGGCAGCTGCCCGTCGGGGGTGTCGGTCATGGCGCTCCTGTCGGGTCAGGCCCCGGCCCGGCCGGGCGGGGGCGTGTCGAACTTCCGTTCCACGTGTGACAGCGCGGCCAGCAACCCGGCCGAGCCGGTCCGGTGCGGCCGGGCGGCGCGCGACGGCGGGCCGATCGGCAGCCCGCCGGTGTCCGCCCACTGCAGGCGGCCGCCGGCGTCGAGGTAGCTGCGGGCCCGGCCGGCGTTGTCCGGGTGCAGGCAGTACGGGACGTCGAGCAGGCCGCGGGCGAACGCGGTCGGCAGCGCGCCGGCCAGGTCGTCGTCCAGGTCCAGCACGGCTTCGACGAGCGCGGTGGCCTCGGCGTGGATGCCGGTGTCCTCGGTGCCGGTCCCGGCCGGCGTCCCGGCGGCGACGCGCGCGGCGAGCTCGAGCGCGTCGACGTTCTCCGCGACGGTCGGGATCCGGTGGGCTTCCGCGGCCGTCTTGACGATCAGCCGGGCCGCGCCGGACCGCACCGCGAGCCGCGCGGCGGACGTCAGCAGCCGGGCCGCGCCGGCCGGCGTCCGCGGGTAGACGCCCATGTAGGCGTAGACCACGACGTGCCACTCGACGCCGGGCAGGTACCGGGCGGCCAGCAGGCGCAGGGCCCGGACGGCTTCCTCGTCCTGCGCCGGGTCGGTCTGCTGCGCGTAGCTGAGCGAGACGCTGCGGAGTCCGTGCTGGGCGAAGAAGATCGCTTCGAGGACGCTGATCGCGACCAGCAGGCCCGGTGGGCAGAGCTGGCCGAGCATGCAGCCGCCGAACGTCTCCAGGTGGGCCGTGCCGCTCGCCGCCGCCAGCCGGGCGCAGGCGTCGGCCCAGTGCCGCACCGCCGTCCGCAGCGGGGTGCGGCTGTAGGGCAGGCAGTACGAGACCGGCCCGCCCTCGGTCGCGTCCAGGCCGGCGGCGACGAGCGTGGCGACGATGTCGCGCGGAGCGGCCGAACCGTGCCGTACCTGGACCGGGAAGTCCGGGCCGAGCACACCGGCCAGCACCTCGCGGGTCACCTCCGGGCCGTGCGTGACGAGCGGGAAGCCGTTGAGCGGCGCGCCGTCGGCGAGCGCACGGGCCGCCGTGACGAGGTCCCCGACGCGGGTGTAGCTGTCGAGGGTCAGCGTGCCGACCGTGGTGGCCGCCGCGTCGCGGGTGCGGCGCAGGCCGTCCCGCATGACGTCGGGCGCCGGGAAACCCATCCGCGGCTGGACGACCAGCCGGCCGGCCGCGTGCTCCCGCGCGACGAACGCCCCGAACGGCACGCTCACGACGCCACCCGCACCGGCAGCGCGGCCAGGTAGCGCCGGAAGGCGGCGATGTCGCCGTCGCCGAAGACGCGGTCGAAGCCCGCCGCGCGCAGCTCGGCTTCCGCTGCCACGCCCCGGGTGCCGTCGACGCCGAGCTTGCCGCCGATGACCAGGGCCGCGCCGGCCAGCGCGGCCCGCAGGCGCGGGGCCAGGCGGAGGCCGTCGGTGTGCCCGTGGCCGTTGACCGTGCTGAGCACCACCACGTCCGGGTCCAGCCGTCGGCACTCGCGCACCACCAGCTCGTCCGGCACGCACGCGCCGAGGTTCGTCACCGCGAAGCCGAGCTCTTCGAGCAGCAGCTGCAGGTAGACGAGGTTCCAGGTGTGCGCGTCGGAGGCCGTGCTGCTGACCACCGCGACCGGGCGAAGTTCCGAAGTCACGTTCCCGAACCTAAGCGGGGCACCGGAGCCCGACCGGCAGTTGCGGCGGCAGGAGGGCGGCGGCAACCCGGCGGGCACCGAAACTGCCGCCGCACTGCCGCACCGGCTGCCGCCGCGCGGCCGGGACGCGGCCTAGCGTCGGCTCACGAGCGAACCCGGGTGGCTCCACTGTGGACGCCCGCGGCGGGTGCGGCGAAAGGACAAACGATGGGTTCACTGGGCGTCAAAGAGTTCCTGCCGCTCGACTGGGTGGTCGAGCCCGGCGAGCCGGCGAGCGCCGAAGTGCGCGAGCTGACCGATCTCGACGCCGCCGTGGCGTGGCTCGCCGAAGCGGCGCCGTCACTGCGGGCGGCGTTGCACCGCCACGGCGCGGTGCACCTGCGCGGCCTGCCGATCGCGAGCGTCGAGGACTTCGGGCGCGTCCGCGACACGCTGATGCCGGCCCGCACGCCGTACCGCGAGAAGGCGACCCCGCGCAGCGACTTCGGCAACGGCGTCTTCTCCTCGACCGACCTGCCGGCCGCCCAGCGGATCCGGATGCACAACGAGAACAGCTACACGCTCACCTTCCCCGGGCTGCTGATGTTCTCCTGCCTGATCGCGCCGGCCGAGGGCGGGGCGACGCCGGTCGCCGACGTCCGCAAGGTGCTGCGCGCGCTGCCGGCGGAGCTCGTGGCGAAGGTCCGCGCGCACGGCTGGCTGCTCGACCGCAGCTACTCCGAGCACATCTCGACCGACTGGCGGACCGCGTTCGCCGCGACCACCCGCGAGGACGTCGAACGCTACTGCGCCGAGAACCTCATCGCGGCCCGCTGGCAGGCCGACGGGCACCTGCGGACCAGTCAGGTGCGGCCCGGCGTCATCAGCCACCCGGTCACCGGCGAGGAGGTCTGGTTCAACCACCTGGCCTTCTGGAACGAGTGGTCGCTCGACGAGGAACTGCGCGAGACGCTGATCGACGAGTTCGGCCGCGACGACCTCCCGTTCAACACCGCCATCGGCGACGGCAGCCCGCTGACCCGCGAGGAGATGGCCGCACTGGACGCCGCCTACGACGCCGCGACCGTGCGCAAGCAGTGGCAGCCGGGCGACCTGCTGCTCGTCGACAACATCCTGAACACCCACGGGCGCGACCCGTTCCGCGGCGACCGCAAGATCGTCGTAGCGATGGGCGAGCCCGTCGACGTCGCCGACTGCGCGCCGACCGTCCCGCCGGCCGGGGCACGCTGATGGCCGGCCTGCTCCCCCGCTTCCGCGACGCGGTCCGCCGCGCGCCCGAGCGGATCGCCGTGCGGGACACCGATTCCGCGCTGACCTTCGCCGAACTCGACCGCCGGAGCGCCGCACTGGCCGGCGCCCTGCGCGCCCACGGCGTCGGGCGCGGCGACCGCGTCGGGGTCGCTCTCGGCCGGGGCACCGACCTCGTGGTCGCCCTGCTCGCCGTCTGGCGGACCGGCGCCGCCTACGTCCCCCTCGACCCGGCGTACCCGGCCGACCGGCTGGCTTTCATGGCCGGTGACGCGGCGATCCGGGCCCTGGTCTCGGCGACGACGCCGGGCTGGCTCCCGGCGGACGCGGTCGTCGTCGCACCCGGTGCGGAGGGACCGGCCGCGGCCGACACCGCCGTGTCGGACTTCGATCCCGCCTACGTGATCTACACCTCCGGCTCGACCGGGCGCCCCAAGGGCGTCCCGGCGCACCACGGCGCGGTGGCCGCGCTCGTCGCCGCGCTGGAGCAGGCGGGCATGTACGCGGCCGGGCCCCGGGTCGCCGCCTGGAACGCCAGCGTGTCCTTCGACGCCTCCGTGCAGCAGTGGGCACGCGTCTGCCGCGGCGACACCGTCGTGGTCCTCGACGACGCCCACCGCACCGACCCGGCCGCGCTCGCCGCGTGGCTGGACGACTGCGGCGTCACCGATCTCGACCTGACGCCGTCGCACTGGACGGCGTTGCGGGAGCACCTGCTCGACCGCCCGCTGCGGCTGTTCGTCGGCGGGGAGCCGATCCCGGAGCCGATGTGGCGGGAACTGGCCGCAAGCCCGCTGGAGGCGCTGAACCTCTACGGCCCGACCGAGTCCACTGTGGACGCCACGGCGGCGTGGATCACCGGCCCGGCCCCGCACATCGGCGTGCCGCTGGCCGGGATCCGGGCCCACGTCCTCGACGCCGCCCTGCGGCCGGCGCCCTCGGGTGAGCTGTACCTGTCCGGGCCGCGGCTCTCGGCCGGGTACCTCGGGCGGCCGGGCCTGACCGCCGAGCGATTCCTGCCCGACCCCTTCGGCCCGCCGGGCACGCGGTTGTACCGGACCGGCGACGAGGTCCGCTGGACCGACGGCGGCACCTTGGAGTTCACCGGCCGGCTCGACCGCCAGGTGAAGCTGCGCGGCTACCGGATCGAGCTCGGCGAGATCGAGGCGGTGCTGCGCGAGGCCCCCGGCGTCACCGCCGCGGCGGTCGTGCTGCGCGACGACCGGCTGATCGCCTACCACGTCGGCGGCGACGACCCGCGTGCGACGGCGGCCGGGAAGCTGCCGGAGCACATGGTCCCGGCCGCGTTCGTCCGGCTCGAGACACTCCCGCGCACGCCGAACGGCAAGCTCGACACCGCCGCGCTGCCCGAGCCGGAGGCCGACGGCGGCCCGGCCCCGAGCGGACCCGTGGAGGAACTGATCGCGGACGTCTGGGCGGAGGTGCTGGGCCGCGACGGCGTCGGCGCCGACGACGACTTCTTCGCCCTCGGCGGGCATTCGCTGGTCGCCCTGCGCGTGGTCGCCCGGCTGAAGAAGAACTTCGGCGTTCCGGTGTCCACGAAGGACGTTTACCGGCACCCCCGGCTGGCCGACCTCGCCAAGCACGTCTCGGCGCTCGCCACGAGCTGAAAGGAGCACGGCGATGGACAACCTCCGCAACACCGTGGTGCGCGCCAAACCCAACCCGGGCGCGGCGAAGACGCTGGTGTGCCTCGGGTTCTGCGGCGGCGGCTCCGGCCCGTACCTGCCGTGGGCCGACGTGCTGCCGCCGGACGTCGAACTGGTGACGATCTGCTACCCGGGGCGCGACGGCCGTTTCCTCGACGACTTCGCCCCGGACTGGGACGCGCTCGCCGAAGACGCGACCGACGCCGTGACCGCGGCCGCGCGCCCGCGCCCGTACCTGTTGTTCGGGCACAGCATGGGCGGCTGGATGGCGTTCGAGGTGGCGCACCGCCTGCGGCTGCGGGGCGGCCCGCTGCCGGAGACGCTGATCGTGTCGTCGGCGAACGCGCCGAGCCGCGGGCTCACCCCGCGGGACATGTTCCCGGCCCAGCAGGACACCGACGAGCAGCTGGTGGCGTGGATGCGCACCAACGGCCTGCTGCCCGGCTACGTGCTCGACGACCCGGAGCTGAGCGAGATGGCCCTGGAGCTCATGCGGGCCGACATCCGGGTCCGCGACACGTTCCGGGCCCCCGAAGGCGCGACGGCGAGCGTCCCGCTGGAGGTGCTGACCGGCGCCGACGACGACGTGATCGTCCCGGACGCGGCCGAGCAGTGGCGGGCGCTGGCCGGGAACGGCTACCGGCACGTCGAACTCCCCGGTGGGCACTTCTACACCCCGGAGATCTGGCGGACCCTGCCCACCCGGATCCCGGCCCTGTCCCCGCTCCCGGCGGCCGGCTGACCCCGCGGCGGGGTCTTCCCGGCCCGGAGGACCCCGCTACGGTGTCGACTGGAGCTTCAGTCAACGGAAGGCGGCGGCGTGGCGGGCAAACGCGACCTCATCCTGCGGGCGGCGGTCGCCGTGATCGCGCGGAGCGGGGTCCGCGGCCTGCGGGTCGAAGAGGTCGCGGCCGAAGCCGGGGCGTCGACGGGCCTCATCTACTACCACTTCAAGGACCGCGCCGGGCTGCTGAGCGCCACGCTCGACCACGTCAACGACCGCGCCGAGCGGTACACGACCCGGGCGCTGCCGGACACCGGGGACGCGCGGGTCCTGCTGGAGCAGAGCCTGCTGCTGGAGCTGCAGGACGTCGACGAGGTCCGGGAGAACAGCCTCGCGTGGGGCGAGCTGCGCGCCAGCGCGGTGTTCGAACCCGAGCTGCGCGACCGGCTGACCGGCGCCACCGGGACGTGGGTGGCCGAGATCGCCGAGCTGGTCGCGGCCGCGGCCCCGGCCGCCCCGGCGGACGACGTCGCCGAGCGGCTGACCGCGCTGGTCGAAGGCCTGTCGGAGCGGTGGCTGTCCGGGACGCTCCCCCTGGTCAGGGCACGCGACCTGCTGCTCGGCGCGATCACGGCCGAACTCGGCTCCTGACCCCCTTGTCACGGACGTCACCGATGATCCACCGGTTTCGATTTGACTGAATTTTCAGTCAGTGTCAGGCTGGGGTCATGCGTGCACCACGCGGACCCCGCCGGGCTCGCCGGGTTCGCCGGCCGTGAGCCCTGCCCCGGCCGCGCGGACCTTCGGTGCCGAATGGGAGCACCACGCCCGCACGCTCATGTCCTGGCCGTCGTCGGCGGGGATCTGGGGCGCCGACCTGCCCGACGTCCAGGCGGACATCGCGCGGCTGGCCCGTGCCGTGGCCGGGTTCGAGAACGTCGTCCTGCTCGCGAAACCCGCGGACCGGGACCAGGCGCAGGCCGCCGTGGGCACCGACGTCGAGGTCGTCCCCATCCCGACCGACGACCTGTGGGCCCGCGACACGGCACCGGTTTTCGTCCAGAAGGGCGGAAAGCCGGCCGGCATCGACTTCGGCTTCAACGGCTGGGGCGGCAAGCAGCAGCACCCGAACGACGCCGGCGTCGCGCGCGCGGTGCTGGCGGAGTACCGGCTCCCCCGCGTCGTGGCCCCGCTGGTCGCGGAGGGCGGCGCGCTGGAGACCGACGGCGGGGGCACGTTGCTGGTCACGGAAAGCTCGCTGGTCAACGACAACCGCAACCCCGGCAAGGACCGGCAACGGGTGGAAGCCGAGCTCAAAAGCACCCTCGGGGTCAGCACGGTGATCTGGCTCGCGGGCGTGCGCGGCGAGGACATCACCGACGCGCACGTCGACTGCCTCGTCCGCTACGTCGCGCCGGGGGTCGTGGTGCTGGACAAGGCTTTCCCGGGCGGGCCCCGGACGTCTGGTCCCGCGCCGGCGACCAGGCCCGCGGAGTGCTCACCGAGGCCACCGACGCCGCCGGGCGGCGCCTCGAGGTCGTCGACCTCCCCCAGCCCGACCCGGACCGGATCACCGGCCGCGGCGACGCGTTCGTGTCGTCGTACGCGAACTTCTCCGTGGCCAACGGCGCGGTGTTCCTCCCGAAGTTCGACGACTCCGCCGCTGACGACCGCGCCCGCGGCATCCTGGCGGAGCACTTCCCGGGCCGCGAGGTGGTCCTGGTCCCGATCGACGCCATCGCCGCCGGCGGCGGCGGGATCCACTGCTCGACGCACGACATGCCGGGCTGATCCGAGGTGCGCACGACCGGCGCCGGGACGTGCTCACCGGCGGGTCCGCCCGGCGGTAACGTCGGAGGCGTGCGGGAACCGGGAAGTGGTGCGGACGCGGTGTTGCCGGACGTGCTGGCCGGGGGACTGCGGGTGGTGTTCGCCGGCATCAACCCCGGCCTCACCTCGGCGGCGGCCGGGCACAGCTTCCACACCCCGGGCAACCGGTTCTGGCCCGCCCTGCACCGATCGGGGTTCACGCCCCGCCGCCTGCGCGCGGAGGAAGAGCGCCTCCTGCTCGGCTGGGGCCTGGGCATCACCAGCATCGTCCGCCGCCCGACGGCCCGCGCCGCCCAGCTGTCCCGCGCCGAACTCGCCGACGGCGGCCGCGACCTGGCCGAGCGGATCCGCGAGATCGGACCGGAGTGGCCGGCGGTGCTGGGCGTGACGGGTTACCGGGCGGCGTTCGGCGCCCCGGCCGCCCAGCTCGGCCCGCAACCCACGACGATCGGCGGCGCCCGCGTGTGGATCGTGCCCAACCCCAGCGGCCTCAACGCCCACTTCCCGCCGGAGGCACTGGCGATCGAGTTCGCGCGGCTGCGCGTCGCCGCCGGCATCCCGGACCGCTCCGGTCTCCTCGGCGAAGGCCCCACTGATCAGCCGGCGTCGTCGGTGACGCCGTCGGTGGCCCGCCGAGCAAGATCGACCGCGGTTTACCACCCGGTGAGCGGGGAAACCCCGGCGCCCACGCCGATCACGGAGGTACCGATGCGCGTCCTGGCCCTCGTCTGCACCCTCAAGCCTTCGCCGGCGAAGTCGAGCAGCGACCTGATCACTTCGCAGCTGCTCGAGCTCTTCGCGCGGCAGGGCGTGACCGGCGAGACCGTGCGCGTCGTCGACCACGACGTCCGGCCCGGCGTGGAAGCCGACATGGGCCACGGCGACGCGTGGCCGTCGATCCGCGCCAAGATCCACGAGGCCGACATCCTGCTCGTGGCCACGCCGACGTGGGTCGGGCACATGTCCAGCGTCGCGCAGCGCGTGCTGGAACGGCTCGACGCCGAATTGTCCGAAACGGACGAGGACGGCCGCCCGGCGATGTTCGGCAAGGTCGCCGTGGCCGCCGCGGTCGGCAACGAGGACGGCGCGCACAAGATCATCGCTGACCTGTTCCAGGCGCTCAACGACACCGGGTTCTCGATCCCGGCGCAGGGCGGCACCTACTGGAACGGCGAAGCCATGCAAGGCGGCGACTACAACGACCTCGACGAGACTCCCGAGGCCGTCGCGTCGACCAACGCCACGCTGGTGCGCAACGCCGTCCACCTGGCCCGGCTGCTCGAAAAGGAGCAGTACCCGGCCGGGTGAGAACGCGGTGCTTCAGCCGCGCGAGTTCTGGGTAAGAGCACAGGTATCCGCGGTTCAACCCAGCAGCCGTGACGCACTTGGCGTCGGCCTGGCTCCGTGGAGCCGCCGTCCACACCGGAGGTGGCAGCAACCATGCGCACTGACGACCCGGTAGCCCGGTTCCACCGGCGCACCACGACCGTCACGATCACCGCGACCGGCGAAGCCACTGTGCTGGCCGCCGTCGGCGACCTCGACCAGCACATCGCCGAGCGCCTGTTCGCCCGCCTCACCGCGGAGCTGCGCAAGCGCCCGAAAGCGCTGCTCGTGGACCTCACCCGGGTCGGCTTCTGCTCGGCCGAAGCCCTGCGGATCCTGCTGCTGACCACCGGCGAAGCGCACGCCGCCGGCATCCCGTGCGTGATCGCCAGCGACCAGCACGCCGTCGTGCGGCCGATCGCGGCGCTGCGCCTCGAGCACCTGCTGCCGGTCTACCCGACGCTGGCGCTCGCCCGCGAGCGGCTGGCGCTCTGCGCGGCATCGACGAGCCGGCGGTCCGCCGTCAGCTGAGCCTCAGCGCGGCAGGATGACCTGGACGGTGACGTCGCCGACCGTGAACTGCCACCTCCGCTGCCCTCCGGCGTCGAGGGCCTTCGCCGCCTGCCGTTCCAGGTCGGGGATCAGCTCCGCCGGCAGTCCCGAAGACTCGAGGGCACCGCGCAATCCTTCCGGCGAGTCCACGACGATCGTCATGGACACCGACGAGGAGGACGACGTCACCACCGTGGTGGACGACGAACCCGGCTCCTCCTCGTGGCTGCTGAACAGCTCCACCCGGTGGGGCCCCACGACGATCGCGGCGCCGAGCAGCAGGCCCAGCAAGGCGGCCACGGTGACCGCGCACCCCTCCGGCGGCGGCGCGACCACGGCGGACTCGGGCGCGGACTCGACGACCGCGTCCGCCGCCCGGCTCCGCCACTGCGCCCCCGGGACCGGCACGACCTTCGCCAGCCACGGCCGGTCCGGCGGGTACTGGACCACGTGGACGTCCCCCGCCCGGACGTCGGGCAGGTCAGCCAGGTTTACGTGGTGGACGATCTCGACGCGGAACGACGGCTGCCCGTCGGGAGCGACGGTGAGCACGAGGGTGACCGGCACGTAGCCCGTTTCCGTACCCCCGGCGCGCCGGCTTTCGATCTTCGCGAGCGCGACGCGGGGAACGACGGCCGCCTCACGGGCACGGCGTGGCACGCCGGCCACGAACAGCAGCGCACCGTAGGCGACGGGCAGGCCCACGCCGGTCAGGATGAGCGGGACGTCTTCGAGGATGATGCCGGTGACGAAGGCACTCAGCGCGCCCCCGGCGACACCGCCGCCGAGGAAGCCGCGCAGCAGGGCGGCAAGGGACACGAAAGCTCCTCAGAAGGGTGATTCGGCCGGATCCGGTTCCACCAGCACGGCTTCCGGGTTCTGGGGGTCGTACCGGACCCGCACCCGGGAACCACGGGTCGGGGCCTGGAGGAACGGCGTGATCATCGTCGTCACCACCGTGCACTCCCCCGTCTCCGCCGGGAACCGGACGTGGACGACGAACCGCGGGTTCCCCAGCACCCAGACGTTGGTGAACTCGACGTGCGTGACGTGGCCGGTCACCTCCCGGCCGGTGCGGCGCAGGGCTTCGGCCCGGTCGTCGGCCTCCGCCTCGGTGAGGGACGTCCGCAGCTGCACCGCGATCAGCACCAGCGCCACCAGCGCGGCCACCGCCGGCACCAGGTAGGGCTCGTAGTAGACGACCCAGTCCACATCGGACCACGGCTCGGCGTCGCCGTCGAGGAACGGCAGCCGCCGCCCCACCGACTCCGGCGGCGTCCACGACGGGATGGCCAGCCCGCTACCCAGCGCCACGCCGAGCGCCGTGGTGAGCGAGCCCGCCCGGAAGCCGGTGGCCAGCCGGTCCAGGGACGGGCCCGCCGCCCACAGCATCGCGAAGCCGAGCGAGGACGCGACCGTGATCGCGAGGCTGAAGAACAGCACCAGCGAAGCCGTCGGGCCCGCGTCGGCCCCCCACGCGTCGACGCGGTTCAGCGACATCAGCCGGAAGCCGTCCAGCAGCCCGAGCGAGCCGGACCAGCCCGCGGCCGCCCAGGCGAGCGTCGTGGGCACCCCGAGCAGCCACAGCCGCCGCCCGCGCCGGCCCGGCCGCGGGTCCCCCGGCAGTCCGAAGGCGAACACCGCGTCCCCCTAGTCGATCGGGCCGAACACGGCGACCTTCGCCGGGTCGGCCGGGTCGACGCGGGCCTCGTGCCGGGTGCCGGGCGCGTACTGCTGGATCGTCGCCAGCGGCGTGATCAGCGGAGCGACGGTCCGGTAGGTGCTGCCGTCGGCGCGGGTGACCTCCAGCGTCGCGGTGTACCGGGCCTGCCCGGCGACCGTCCGGTCGGTGGGCTCCAGCGCCCGGACGACGAGCGTGGCCGGCTCACCGGTGTCGTACAGCCGCCGCAGCTCGGTGCCGTAGGCCTGCAGTTCCTGCTGCTGTCGCAGCTGCTCTTCGGCGGGCAGCGCCAGGAACGCGGCCATCGCGGGATCGGCGGTCATCGACCGGAAAGCCTGCGCGGCGAGCTGCGGCGTCGGCAGCTGCGGAGTGATGTCGTGCCCCTGGGCCGCGGCCGCCCGCCGGAACTGCTCCGCGTGCTGCTGGAAAGCTTGCGCACCGCGGGCCGCGCCCTGCTGGGTGGCCTCGTCGACCTTCTGGCGGATCTTCTTGAACATGGGCTCCTGCCTCTCTGTGCGATGTGCACAGCTTCGGCGGGCCGTGGTGCTACCGAACCCAGGTTTGCCCGTCGTCGGAGGTGTTTGGGCAGGTCAGCGCCGCTCGGAGGACGGGTGAGCGGGCTGGCTGCGGCTGCTCACGCCACCGCGCCAGCCCGGCAACCGGGTCGGCGCCACCCAGCGCGCTCACCTGGTCCGCCCGCCATCGGAAGCGTCGAGGCAGATCAGCACCGCCCAAAAGACCGGCGAACACGCCGACTCCGGCTGCTCACGCCACCGCGCGACCCGGGTGCGCAGCTCGGCGACCGGGTCGACGCCACCCAGCACGCTCACCAGGACTCCGGTCGCCGGCGATGTCCAGGCCGCTCAACACCACCACGCAAGCCAGCTGCGCAGCTCGGCGACCGGGCCACCCCCTACCGACCACGATCACCAGGCCTGCCCGTCATCGGAAGCGTCGAGACAGGTCAACCCCGCCCAAAAGACCGGCGAACAAGCCGCCTCCGGCCGCTCACGCCACCGCGCGAGCCGGGAGCGCTGCCACGCGCACAGCTCGGCCACCGGATCATCGCCACCCAGCGCGGTGTCGACCGCGATCACCAGCTCGGTCATCGGGTCCGCGCCGGGGACAGCCGCCGACGTCGGGAGCGCCCACACCGTCGCCGCCACCAGGCTTGCTCCGGCCGCGACCGCCGCGAGCAGCACGCCGAACGGCTCGGGCAGGCCGAAGTCGCTTGCGCTGGCGCAGCCGATCAGCGCTACCCGTGCCGGCATCGCGGCCACTCCGGACAGGGCGAGGTCGGCGGCGGTGAACGGCCGGTGCGCCCCGATCGGGTCCGCCGTGCCGGGCAGTTCGGCCGGGCAGGACAGGTGCAGCGCCGTCTGCGCGCCGTGCTCGTCGCGGACCAGGCTGACGTGCCCGGCGAACACCAGCCGCGAACACGGCTCGGCCAGCAGCCGGGCGAGCAGCCGCCGGTCGGTGTCGGTGCGGCGGACCAGGTCGAGCCCGCGCTCGGCCGCCGGCCGGACCGGACCGGCAGCGAGCCGCGCGTCCAGGTGGCGGATCAGCGGCGACGCCGGCTCCTGCTTTCCGAGCACCGAACCCAGCTCCCCGAACGCGCTCTGGCCGGGGATCCGCGGGTCGAGCACGTACACCGGCGGCCCCTCGGCGGCGCGCGGCGGGCGGCGCGGGATCCCGGGGGGCGCGAGCAGGGAGACGTCGGCGATGTCGAGGACGCGCTCGTCGCCGTCGAAGCACGTGCCTTCCTCGCCCGGCTCCAGCACGTGGTCCGGACGGCGGTCGGGCAGGGCGAGCAGGCCCCACGGCACCGCGGCGAGGCTGGGCGAGGGCTGCACGCGCAGGAGCGGTCGGCGGCCACCGGCGGCAGCCGCCCGCAGCCGCGCGACGAGGTCGGCGGGCAGCAGGTTGAGCGCGAGCACCCGGGCCAGGCGCTGTTCGCCCGCGAAGCCACCGAAGGCGTCCGCACCCAGGGAGCGCCGGACGGCGTCGGCGACGCTCTCCCCCGCGCGCGGCGTCGGCGAGGCGGCGGCCAGGACCTCGCGGGCCGTCGCGACCAGTGCGGCGCCGATCGGGTGGACGTGGACGGTGCCGAGGTCCCCGGTGGTCCGCCAGCTGAGGTGGGTGTGGCCCGCGTCGGCGTAGCGCAGGAGGAACGTCTCGCGCCCGGGCTCCGCGGCGGGCCACGTCGTGACGGGCCCGGCGGCCGGGCGGGGCGAGCCGTACCGCTCGGCGGCGACGTCGAGCCAGCGGTCCAGCTCCATCGGCGAGTCCGGCGACCAGCGCAGCGCGGGCGGCGGGGCGAGCCGCAGCGGCAGCGACGCCGTGACCGAACCCAGCGCGGCCAGCGGAAGCCCGGCGGCGGGCGGGGCCGGTTCGGGGACGGGCAGCGTGCCGGTCAGGTCGAGCGCGGGTGCCCCGGTGCCGGTGTACGCGCCGACCGCGCAGGTGCGCTCGATCAGCTCCGCGGCCAGCCTCGGCTCCTTCAGCCGGGCCAGCAGTGTCATCAGCAGTTCGGTCGCCGGGCCCGCGACGTCGCGGGCCCACGCCGTGCGCGCCCGCGGCGACGCGAACTCGAAGCGGTAGTCCGCCGCCGCCAGCGCCACCGGGAGCAGCAGATCCAGCACCGCAGGCAGGTCCTCACCGCGGGCGAAGCCGATCGTCGCCGCCACGAAGTCGGTGTGCAGGCGCTGCAGCCACTCCCCGGACGCCCGCGCGCGCGTCACGTGCTCCTCCGCCGTCGCCCAGTCCCCCTCGGCCGCCGCGCACCGGGCCAGCGCGACGTCGAGCCGGCGCAGGCCCGGCGTGTCGCCGTTGGCCCTCCAGAGCTGCCCGGCGTGCTCGAACTGGTCGCGAGCCTGCCGGGGATCGCCCGCGAGCAGCAGGAGCGTGCCCAGCGCGTGGCTCGCCTCCGCCACGTCACCGGTCGCGCCGGTGGCCGCGAGTGCGTCGCGGGCGGCGACGATCGCCGCGACCGCGCCCGGGAAGTCGCCGCCCAGCGCGCGGTCCGCGGCGAGGTCGATGGCGAACTTCGCGCCTTCGTGCCGGGCGTCGAGCCGGACCAGGTCGGCCCGCGCGTCCGCGTTCTCGCCGCCGGCTTGGCGGAGGCGGGCGCGTTCGGCGCGCGCCATCACCTGCAGCGACGCGACCTGGTCGCGGGCTCCACCGGGGAGGGTTTCGAGCGCGGCGAGGATTTCTTCGAGCGCGGCCAGCGCGCCGGCCGGGTCACCCGCCGCCACCTGGACGCGCACGTCGAGGATGCGCAGCTCCAGCTCGTCGGTACCGTGCGGGTCGAGCAGCTCGGGCGGGTACTGCCCCGGCCCGGCCGCCTTGCGCAGCGCCGCCCGGTGCCGCTGGCCCGCGATCAATTCGCGGGCGCGGTCGACGTCACCCTCCTCTGTGGACAGTGAGATCAGCACGCGGTCGGCGACCTCACGGGACCCTTCGATCATCCGCAGCTCGGCGTACTGTCCGAAGTGGACGGCCGCGGCGGCGCTCACCGGGAAGTCGGCCAGCACGGCCTCGGCGCACTGCCGCGCGGTGCGCAGGTCACCCGCGGCGTACCGGAGGGCGGCCAGATCGCTCAAGGCGGCCAGTTCGAGGTCGGTCCGGTCGAGCCGCTGCGCGAACTGCCGCAGCCGGGCGTATTCCTGGTGCGCGCCCGCGAAGTCCCGCGCCGCGGCGAGCCCCTTCGCCCGCTGCTGGGCCTCGGGGGCGCTGACGAGCAGCTGCCGGTACTCGGCTTCGGTGAGCGAGCACGCCGGAAATTCGCCGTACGGCGCCGGATCGAGGCCGAAGTGCCGCGCCACGCACCGGCAGTTGTAGCCGTGCGCACTGGCCCCCGCCAGTTCGGCGGGCAGCGGCCGGTCCGGCGGGTTGAACGGTGGCGGCAGGCCGACGAGCACGTCAGAACTCCTCGCTGTCGGCGGCGGACACGGCCCGCTCGGCCAGCGTCCGGGCTTCCGGCGGCAACCCCTCGCGGGCCCGGACGAGCGCGACCACGTCGGCCCGGTCCTCCCGCGTCGTCCCGATGATGTTCTCGGCCGTCACGCCGACGACGAGTCCGATGTGGACATCTCCGGTCAGGTCCGCCGCACCGGCGAAGTACCCGGCACCCAGCCGCAAGGGGACTTCCGCGACGACCTCGCCCTCGCGGGTGGCGAACGCCGTGAGGGCCGCGTCGGCGAAGGCTCCGGCGACCTCGACTTCCAGCCGGGTGGCGGTCGGCGCGGCGACGATCCGCCAGGTCACGGTGTCCTCCGCGGCATCGAGGATCCCCGGCGGCACCCGGGCCCAGTCGACGCTCGTCCGGCCTTCGGCCACGATCCCTTCCGCGGACAGGCTTCCCGCGGAACCCGCGGCCAAGGCGTACGCCCGCTGTCCCGGCGAGACGGCGGCCGCCAGTTCGGCCGCGGCTTCGGCGCGCACGACGTCGTCCCGGTCGTCGAACCAGGCGGACAGCCGACGGCACAGGTCCCGGACTTCGCCGGGGACCGCGGTTGCCGCGAGTCCTTCCGCGGCGGCGTCGAACAGCTCCCCCGGCGTGGCCTCGAAGCCGTCGAGCACGCCCTCGGCCACGGCCGTCGTCGCGACCGCGGCTTCCAGGTCCAGCAGCGCGGGGTCCAGGGACGGCACGCCGAGGACCGGGCTCGCGGGCCACCACCGGCGGGCCCACAGGAGCAGCGCGAGCGCGGCCGGTTCCGGCCGCGCCGGCACCTCGACGTGCCCGGCGGTGAGGGCCGCGAGCGCGTGCTCTTCGCCGACGAGCCGCGTCAGCCACGGTTCCGCGGCGGCGGCGTCGCTCAGCTCGACGCGCATCGTCGCGGGCGCCCCGGCGAGCAGGCCGGCCAGCGCGAACCGGATGAGGCCGCCGTCCGCCGCGACGACGGGGGTGTGCACCGGGTGCGTCACGACACGACCTCCAGGTCCGGCAGCCGGGCCACGAGCGCGCGGCGCACCTTCGTCCGCAGGTCCAGCGAGGTGGAGCGGACGACGCCGGTGACGAGGTCCCGGACGTCGCCGGCGTCGGCCGGGAGCTCGCCGCGGACGTCGAAGCCATGCAGCCGGATCCACAGCCGGCCGAGGAACTGCTTGGCGAACTCCCGCAGGTCGCGCACGAGCTCGGGGTCCGGCCGCGGGGTGAGCGGCGTGGTGCCGGCCAGCGCCCGGCGGGCGTGCAGCACGTACCCCTCGCGCGCGACCTGGGCGGTGAGCTGCCGGGCGAACGCGGACGCACCGGGCGCACCACCGTCGAGCGGCCGCAGCGCGGGCGCGAGGACGACGCCGAGCGCGAAGCAGGTGGCCAGCGCGGGCAGGCCGAGCCCGAACCCGGCGGCGGCGCGGGCGAGTTCGTCGTCGACGAGGGTGTCCACGCCACCGCGTTCGTCCGCGGGAAGCCGCCGCAAGGTGGCGCGCACCCGGCGTTCGACACTGCGTTCGAGCAGCTCGGGCCCGGTTTCGTCGCGGCGCCGCAGCGGGGGCACGGCGGTGCGGTCGCCGCGCTGCAGCCCGAGTTCCGGCGATCCGGGAACCGCTTCGACGCCGCCGGGACGCCGCAAGGCGAGTCCCAGGGCGTGCCCGGCGGCGGAGCCTTCGAGCGCGCGCCAGGCGTCGTCGCCGAGGTCGTCCGCGAAGGCGTCGAGCAGCGCCACGGCGGCTTCGGGCGCGAGAACGGGATCGGTCCCGTCCTGCCAGTGCCGCTGAAGCCGGGTCGTGAGGTCGGCCGCCACCCGGGGATCGGCCAGGTACGCGGCCAGCCGCGCGACGCCGGCTTCCTCGCCGTCGCCGTGCAGCTCGCGCAGGGCGGCCGCGGCGGTCTCCGGCGCGTCCGGGCCGGGTGCGCCGGACCCGGTCGCCAGTTCGTAGGCCAGGGGGAAGCAGACGTCCTGGACGTCGCCGGCGGTGATGCGCAGCGCCCGCCGCTGCCGCTTGAGGTGCGTGAACCACGCGGCGGTCGCCCGCAACCGCGGGGCGTCGGCGGCCACCAGCGCGGTCAGCTCCGCCGCCTCGGCCGGTTCGAGCAGCGGCCGCCCCAGCCGCGGCCGCGCGGCGGTGCGCACGACCAGCGGATCGATGATCTTCTTGACCGTGCGCGTCAGCGGTCCGCCGTCGGCGGCCGACAGGACTTCGACCCCGGGAATGCCGGCCCACGCGGCGGCGAGCACGGCCGACCGCAGCCGCGCACCCCCCGATCCGGCCACCGCCACCCCCTCGCTCTCCCCGTACTTTACGAGACGGCGACGGCGGCCGGTCCACGACGAGGCGCCGCGGCTGCTGCCGGCTGTGGAAGTCCTGTCCCGTCTTGCGGCCCGGCTCGCCCGCGGCCACCTCGTCCCGCAGCAGCCGCGGCGGCGCGAACCGCTCGCCAGGCGTCTCGTGCGAGTACTCCGCGATCGCCGTCCGGACGTCCGGTCCGGCGGTGGCCCTTGCGAGAATGGCGGCATGGCCGACACCGCGACGAACCGGACCGCCCGGCGCGGCAGGCCCGGGTACGACCTGGAATCCCTGCTGCGCGTGGCGGTTTCGGCGTTCACCGAACGCGGCTTCGACGGCACCAGCATGGAAGACCTCTCCCGCAAGCTCGGCATTTCGAAGTCGGCGATCTACCACCACGTGCCGAGCAAGGACGAGCTGCTGCGCCTGGCGGTGAACCGCGCCCTCGACGGCCTCTTCGCCGAAGCGGCCGCGCTGGCCGGGTTCGAGGGCCGTGCCGTCGACCAGCTCGAACACCTCGTGCGCGCGAGCGTCGGCGTCCTGATCGACCAGCTCCCGTTCGTGACGCTGCTCCTGCGCATCCGCGGCAACACCAAGGTGGAACGCGCGGCGCTGGCCCGCCGCAAGGAGTTCGACGGGATCGTCGCGGACCTGGTGACCCGGGCGGCCGCGGACGGTGACCTGCGCCCCGACATCGACCCGGACGTCTCGGCGCGGCTGCTGTTCGGCATGGTCAACTCGATCGCGGAGTGGTACCGCCCGCGCGGCGGCACGTCGGCACCGGCGATCGCGGACGCGGTCGTCGCGGTGGCGTTCGACGGGCTGCGCCGCCACCCCTGACCGGCGAACCGTGGTCGACGGCGCGTTCGTAAACCGGTGGCGGCGCGCGATGGGCGCTGCTACCTTCCCGGGGACCGTGCGAGAGACCGAGGAGGTGGTACCCGTGAACCAGACGACGTGGGTGCTCTCCTCCGGGGTCACGGTCGGGCGATAGGTCGCCCGGGAGCGCCGTTCAGCAGCTCTCCCGGAAGGCACGACCATGCACTTCACCTCGGAAAAACACCTCGGGGACGGCGTCCTCGAGCGCGGATTCACCCTCGGCGACGTCCCCGGCATCCTGTGGACGCCCGAGTCCCCGGCCGGACCGGTTCCGCTGATCCTGCTCGGCCACCCCGGCGGCCTGGGGAAGATGTACCCGCGGCTGACGGCCCGGGCCCGGCACTCCGTCGCCGACGGGTACGCCGCGGCCACCATCGAGCTGCCCGGCAGCGGCGACCGGCCCCGGCTCCCCGCCGTCGACGAAGCCCGCGTCGAGCTGCGTCAGGCGCTGGCGGCCGGCGAGCCGGTCGGCGACGAGATCGTCGAGCGGCTCATCTTCCCGCTGGTCGACCAGGCCGTGCCGGAATGGCGGGCCACGCTCGACGCCCTCCTCGCACAGCCCGGGATCGACGGCCCGGTCGGGTTCGCCGGCGGCGTGCTCGCCATCGCCGTCCGGCTGGCGCTGGTCGAGCCGCGCATCGCGGCCGCCGTCCTGTTCGCCGGGAGTTTCGTGCCGCGCCGCATGATCGAGGAGGCCCGGCAGCTCACCACCCCGTTGCTGGTCCTGCTGCAGTGGGACGACGAAGGCAACGACCGGCAGCTGGCGCTCGACCTCTTCGACGCCTTCGGCGCCAAGGAGAAGACGTTGCACGCCAACACGGGCGGCCACACCGGCGTCCCGGCCTTCGAGGGCGACGACGGGAGCCGCTTCTTCGCCCGGCACCTGAAGTGAGCCGGCGGGACGCCAGGCTCCCCGGCCTGGCGTCCCCCGGGTCACCCCGTCAGAAGCCGGGAAACACGCGGCGCAGGTCGTCGAGCGTGACGGCGCCTTCGACGGTGACACCCTGGTCGTACGGCGCCTTGAGCCGGCCGCTCAGCAGCCGGACGAAGGCTTCCGCCGGCCCGTCGAACGTCGCGGACGGCGCCTCGAGGTGCGGTACGACGGTGACGGCGTCATCGATCACGAGACCGCCGCCCGGCACGCCGACGGAGACCGGGTTCGCCAGCTCGGCCGGCTTCGCGAGGAAGCTCAGCATGAAGCCGACGGGCCCGGCGAGGAGGTCGAGGAGCACCTCGGCCGAGCCGGCTTCCACCCGCGCGTCCGGGTCCACGCCCACGCGCACGTCCCAGGAGTGGTTGGCCACCTCGCTGAGCCGCATCCCGAGCGCGGTCACCAGCGGCACCGGCTCCGGCAGGAACCCGAGGTCGACGGTCAGCGACGAACGCTGCTCGGGCGTGAGCGCCTCGACCGTTTCGACCCAGCGCCCGTTGTGCTCCAGGAAACCCTCGGCCTGCGCGCGCGGCGTGGACGAGTCCCAGCGGGCCCAGATCGTCTGGTTGTCTTCGGCGTCGACGCTCTCCCCGGCGGCCCGGCGAATCGGCGCGAGGCCGATCTCCGCCCCACTGCCGAGGTGCGAAAGCGCCTGCGCGACGGTCCATTCCGCGGCACCGCTGGTACCGGCCAGCTGCCCGTCGGTGAGGGTACGAGTGAGTTCGGCCAGCACGTCGTGCTCGGCCCGGAGAGCGGCGATCGTGCGATCCACGAGTTGATCCATGCCCAGCTCAACTCCCGGACCGGCCCGGGTGTTCCACCGATCACCGCCTGCGATGCGAGGCCGGGCAGCCCGGCTCCCGGACCGGGACCCGTATCTCCCCGATCACCGCCCGTTATGTGCCGATCGACACCTTTGCAGTTAGGTAAGCCTGACCTTATTGTTCTCGCGTGCCCCACGTCCCCCACCCCGCCGACACCGGTGTCGACGCCCGCGAGATCGATGTCGCCTACGGCAGCGACGTCGTCGTCCGTGCCGCCTCCCTCTCCCTGCGCGCCGGTACCGTCACCGCGCTGATCGGCCCGAACGGCAGCGGGAAGTCGACGCTGCTGCGCGCGCTGGCGCGGCTGCACCCGCCGGTCGCCGGGTCCGTCACCTTCGCCGATGGCGCGGACCTGCGTGCACTGTCCGGAAAGGACATCGCCAAGCGGATCACCCTGCTGTCGCAGCAGCGGACCGCGCCGGGTGGCGTGTGCGTGCGGGAGCTCGTCGAGTTCGGCAGGCACCCGCACCGGTCGCGCTGGGGCGGGCGCGACCCCGAGGGACCCGCCGCCGTCGAGCGGGCGCTGGAGCTGACCGGGCTGGCCGGCCTCGCCGAGCGGCCGGTGCAGGCCCTCTCCGGCGGGCAGGCGCAGCGGGTGTGGCTCGCGAGCTGCCTGGCCCAGGACACCGCGCTGCTGCTGCTCGACGAACCCACGACCTTCCTCGACCTGCGCTACCAGGTCGAAATCCTCGACGTCGTCCGCGACCTCGCCGACCGGCAGGGGGTCGGGGTCGGCGTGGTGCTGCACGACCTCGACCAGGCCGCGGCGGTCGCCGACCGGGTGCTGCTGCTCGAGGGCGGCCGGGTCACCGCCGAAGGCTCCCCCGCCGACGTGCTGACCCCGGCGCACCTCAGCCGTGCCTACGGCATCCGCGTGGACGTCGCGCTCGACCCCGCCGACGGGCGGATCCACGCCCGCGCCGTGGGCCGCTTCAACGACACCGCTGCGCGGACCGCGTCGGTCTGACCCATCGAAACAGGAGAACCATGCGCATCACCCGGATGATCCTCGGCCTGACCGCGGCCGCCACGTTCTTCGTGGCCGCCTGCGGCACCACCGAGGAGCCCACGAGCAACGCGGCCGCCACGAGCGAAGCCGGCCCCGTCACGGTCGTCGACTCGCGCGGCAAGGAGGTCAAGCTGCCCCACCCGGCCAAACGCGTCGCGGCGACCGAGTGGAACGGCGTCGAACACCTCGTCTCGCTCGGGGTCATGCCGGTCGGCGTGTCCGACATCAAGGGCTACGGCCAGTGGGTGAGCGCCGGGAAGCTCGACGGCACCCCGAAGGACATCGGCACCCGCGGCGAACCGAGCCTCGACACGCTCGGCTCGCTGGGGCTGGACCCCGTGATCGTCACCGACAGCGTGACCGAGGGCGCGCTGGAGCAGGTCGAGGCGAAGGTGCCCGTGATCGTCATCAAGGGCGGCAACGCCCAGGACCCGATCGCCGGGATGTACGCCGGCTTGGACGTGATCGCGAAGGCCACCGGCACCGAAACCAAGGCCGCGCAGCTGAAGTCCGAGTTCGAGCAGAAGCTCACGACCGGCCGCGCCGAGGTCGAGAAGCTGGGCGCGCTCGGCCAGAAGGTCGCGTTCTCCGACGCCTACGTCACGTCCGGCTCGGTCAGCATCCGGCCCTACACCAAGGGCGCGCTGGTGTCCGCGGTGTTCGGCAAGCTCGGCCTCGAAACCGCGTGGCCGGTGGCGGGCGATCCCGCCTACGGCCTCGCGCAGGCCGACGTCGAGGGCCTGACCCAGCTGCCCGACGTCCGGTTCTGGTACATCGCCAACAACGCCGACGGCGACCCGTACCAGCAGGAGCTGGCGAACAACGCGATCTGGAAGAACCTCCCGTTCGTCAAGAGCGGCAAGGTGCGCCGTTTCCCGGACTCCCTCTGGATGTTCGGCGGCCCGAAGTCCATGGAGCAGTTCGTCGACGCGGCCGTCGGCGCGCTGAAGAACTAGCGGTGCTCACCCTGACCAAGCCCGGCCCGCCCGCGGTCCGCCGCCGCGGGCGGGCGGCGCTGCTCGGCACCGGGCTCGCCGCCCTGCTCCTGCTCGGTTCGGCGGTGCACCTGACGCAGGGCACCGCGAGCGTCGACGCGCTCGACGTGCTGCGGCTGGTGTTCGGCGGCGCGTCCGGCGACACCACGGCGGTCGTCGTCGAGTCGCGGCTGCCGCGGCTGCTCTCGGCGCTGCTGGTCGGCGCCGCGCTCGGCGTGGCCGGCACGGTGCTGCAGTCGGTGTCGCGCAACATCTTGGCGTCGCCGGACACCCTGGCCGTCAACGCCGGGGCGCACCTCTCGGTCGTCGCCGTCGCGGCGTTCGGCGTCTCGCTGCCCCTGCTGGGTGCGGCCGGCGTCGCGTTCGCGGGCGGGCTGGCCGCGGCGGTGTTCGTGCTCGCGCTGTCCGGCACCGGCGGGACCGGGATCGTGCGGCTGGTGCTCGCGGGCACCGCGATCGCGCTGGCGCTGATCTCGGTGACCCAGGTCCTCCTGTTGCTGTACGCCCAGGAAACCCGCGGCCTGTTCGCCTGGGGCGAGGGCTCGCTGGAGCAGAACGGGCTCGCCGGGGTGCGCACGCTCGGCCCGCTCGTCGGCCTGGCGCTGGCCGCGCTGCTCGGCCTGGCCCGGCGGCTCGACCTGGTCCACGTCGGCGACGACCACGCCCGGACGCTGGGTGTCCACGTCGGACGGGTCCGCTTCGCCGCGATCGGGCTGGCCGTGCTGCTGGCCGCGGCGGCGGTGACCCTGGCCGGTCCCATCGGTTTCGTCGGCCTGGCCGCACCCGCGCTGGCCCGGCTGCTCGCGCCGGTCGTGCCGGGCCTGCACCGGCACGCGGCGCTGATCCCGTTCTCCGCGGCGCTGGGCGCGGTGCTCCTGCTCGGTGCCGACGTGCTGCTGCGCGCGATCATCAGCCCGCAGCGCGCCCTGGAAGTGCCGACCGGCGTCGTGACGACGATCCTCGGCGCGATCTTCCTCATCGTGCTGGCCCGCACCGCCCGGATCACCTCGGCGACCGCCGAGCCCCCGGCGGCCGGCGCGCGAAGCGGCGTCAGCGCGATCCGGTACCGGGTGGTGCTGGTCGTGCTGGCGCTCGCGACGGTCGGCGTCGCCGTGGGCGCGGTCCTGCTCGGGGACGCGAAACTGCTGCTGGGCGACGTCGTCAACTGGCTGAGCGGCCAGGCGGGCCCGCTCGTCACCGGCGTGCTGGACACCCGCGTACCGCGTGTGGTCGCCGCGCTCCTCGCGGGCGCGGCGCTGGCGCTGGGCGGCGCGCTCACCCAGGCCGTCGCCCGCAACCCGCTGGCCGAACCGGGGATGATCGGGGTCGTCGGCGGCGCGGGCCTCGGCGCGGTCACCGTGATCACGCTCGTGTCCGGGGTCGGGTTCTGGACCCTGACCGGTGCCGCGGGCCTGGGTGCCGCCCTCGCGATGGCCGTGGTCTTCGCGGTGGCGGCCCGGGGCGGTTTCACGAGCGAACGCCTGGTGCTGATCGGCTTCGGCGTGCACGCGGCGACGCAGGCAGTGGTGACGCTGCTGATCACGCTGTCCGACCCGTGGAACGAGACCAAGGCGCTGACCTGGCTGGGCGGCTCGACCTACGGCCGGACCCTGACCCACCTCGTGCCGATGGCGCTGGTGCTGGTGCTCGCGGCGCCCGTGCTGGTCCGCATGCGGCGCGAGCTCGATCTGCTGGCGCTGGACGACGAGACACCGCGGGTGCTGGGCGTGCCGGTCGCCCGGTCACGCTTGCTGCTGCTCACGTGCGCCGTGCTGCTGACCGGCGCGGCCGTCGCCGGGATCGGGGTGCTCACGTTCGTCGGGCTGATCGCCCCGCACGCGGCGCGCGCGATCGTGGGCAGCCGGCATTCCCGGCTGCTGCCGGCCGCGGCGCTGCTGGGGGCGATCCTGGTCTGCGTGGCGGACACCGTAGGCCGCACGGTCATCGCTCCCGGCCAGCTCCCGGCCGGATTGATGACCGCGATCATCGGCGCGCCGTACTTCGTGTGGCTCCTCTACCGGCACCGCCGTGGTTCAGCCCTTTCCCGGTGACCGGCAGCAGGAACCGGTAACCGCGGCTACGCGGCCCGAACCGGCGCCGGGCGGTCCCGGCATGACCGTCCACTTCGGACGCCGCCTCGCGGTGGCGGTTCTTCGCCTGGCCGGGGTGCTCGTCGCCACCCCGGCCGAGGCCGCCGTCCCCGGCCGGATCACCGGCATCGGCGGCCAGTGCCTCGAGGCCCCGGCAGCACCCCGCGTGCAGCTGTGGTCGTGCACCGGCCCGGCCCAGACGTGGACCCTGCCCGCTGCCGACGGTCCTTGCCCACCAGGCCCGTTCGGCTCCCCGCTGCCCGCGAACCACTTGAGCGCCACCAAGATCCGCGGCGGCTTCACCTTCCTCGAGGGTCCGATGTGGGACAAGGCGAGCCAGGCCCTCCTGCTGACGAAGACGCGACCGAAAGATCTACCGCTACCCGGTGAACGCCGATGGGAGCACGGGTGCGCGCAGCGATTTCGCGTCACCGGGCGGAACGGACGGCGGCACGATCGACTGCGCGGATAGCGTGTACCAGGTGACCTGTGGCGACGGGATCGTCCACGTCCTGTCACCATCGGGCGCGGAGCCGGGGACGATCTCGGCGGGGCGCAACGCCACGAACGCGGCGTTCGGCGGGCCGGACGGGAAGACGTTGTACATCACGCCGGGAGCCCCTTAGCGCGGCGGGGAAAGCGGTGATTTCGGGCTGTACAGCGTCCGGCTGAACGTCCCCGCCCGGCCGTACTAAACCGCGGGGCGGCGGAAGGCGTGTGCGACACCGACACCCCGGACCAGCCGGGGCTCGGCAAGAGGAGCACACCGATGTCGTTCCGCAGAATCGTGGCGGCCGCAGGGCTCGCGCTCACCGTGGCGCTGTCCGTGGCCACGCCGGCTTCCGCTGCCCCGGTCAGTGGCGTCGCACCGGCGTCGGCCGCCGTCTCACCAGTGTGCTCCGGCACCGAGGGGTGGGGCAAGATCGCGTACCAGGTTTGCGTCCGGTACAACTGCGACCACGACAGCTGCCTGGACCGCGGCTACCTCGGCCTGGTGAACCGGGCCACCAGCGCTCGCACGGTCCACTGGGAGCTGGAGACCTCCCTCTACTTCGACGGCACAGAGCCCATCTACGACGACAGCGGCAGCATCACCCTGGCGGCGGGCGAGCAGCGGACGATCTTCGCCCGTCTCACCTACCAGACCCCGTGCGGATCCAGGACCCGCGAGTGGCTCAAGATCCAGTACGACAGCGCCGGCTGGAGCCCGGCGATCAGCGTGTCGACGGTGATGCCCTGCGTCTGACGGCGGGGTTCAACCGGCGACGACTTCGCGGACCGTCGCCAAGACTTCGTCCGGGTGGTCGAGGTGGACGCTGTGCCTCGCGCCCGGCCAGCTCACCAGCTGCGCGCCGAACGCCGTCGCCAGGCGTTCGTGGGCGCGGTGGACCGCGTGGTCCGGTTTGCGCCTCCGCCGTCACCACCACCGACGGGAGGCGCGGGAGGTCGGACTCGCGCAGGTCGCGGGCCAGGTTGGTGACGCCGCGGACCGCGCGGGCCAGCGTCGGGATGTCGAGGTCCGCCGTGCGCTCGAGGGCGGCCTGGCAGTCCGGGCGCAGGTCGCGGCCGGTGCGCAGGGCCGTCGTGCGGAGGGCTTTGGCGAGCACCTGACGCAACCCCGGCACCGCCGACAGCCGACCGAAGACCCTCATCGTGCGTTCCAGGCCCGCGCAGACCTTGGCGTCGTTGATCGGGGTCGGGTCGAGCAGGACCAGGCCCGCGACCAGCTCGGGGCGCTCGCGGGCGAGCAGGACGCCGACTGCGCCACCGAGGCTCTGGCCGACCACCACGACCGGACCGAGGCCGAGCCGTTCGACGAGCGAGCCGAGGTACGCCGCGGCTCCGGCCAGTGAGCCGTCCACAGTGGACGTCCCGGTGCCCGGCCGGTCGTGCAGGATCACGCGGGCGCCGGGATCGGCCACCAGCCCCTCGGGCAGGCCGGGGAAGAAGTCGTCACAGCCCTCGGCGCCGCCGGGGAGCACCAGCACCGGCGGCGACAAGGAGGTTGGCCGTGGTCGCCGCACCCGAGCGGATCGCCGCGGTGGTGCGCGGTGAACTGCTGGACGGCGCGCACCCCGTCGGCACCCGTTTCCGCGAGGAAGACCTGGCGGCCCGCTTCGACGTGGGCCGCCACACCGTCCGCTCGGCGCTGCGGCTGCTGGCCGACCGCGGCCTGCTGCGCCACGAACGCCACCGCGGGGCGGTCGTCGCGCCGCTGAGCCGGGCGCGCATCGACGAGATCTTCGACTACCGCAAGGTCCTCGAGCTCGGCGCGCTGCGCATGGCCCTGGACCGGGGCGCGGACCTGGCCCCCGTCGTCACCGAGGTGGAGCGGCTCGAAGCACTGGCCGAGCGGACCCCACGGCCGTCGTGGCGCAAGCTGACGGAGGTCCACGGCGCGATCCACCGCGCGATCGTCACGGCGGCGGGCAACGACCACGTGCTCGACAGCTACCACCGCTGCGAAGACGAGGTCCGCCTCCTCCTGGCCTTCGTCCGCCCCGACTTCGACGCGGCGACGATGGCGGCGATCCACCGCCGCCTGGTGGTCAAGCTCAGCCTCGGCGGCGAGGCCGCGACGGACGCCTTGACGGAGGACATCGACCAGACGGACCGAGCCGCCTTGCTGACGGCGCTGCGCCGGGCGGAGGAAAGCGCCCACCGCCTCGGCCGGTGAACGCGCTGGACCCCCGGCAGGCTCCATGCTAGAAATAGAACCTGTTCCAGTTTTGCACCGGCGCCGGGAGGTCCGTGGATGAGCGTCCCGACGGTGACCGAGCTTCTCCTGGCCCGCGCCGGCGACGAACGCCCGGGCCTGCTCTTCGAAGACCGGACCTGGTCCTGGGCCGAGCACGTCCAAGCCTCCGCACGCCGCGCGAGTGACCTCCGGACGGCACTGGACCGGGAGAAGCCGCCCCACGTGGGGATTCTCGCCGACAACGTGCCCGCGTTCTCGATCCTCCTCGGCGCCTGCGCCTTCGCCGGGGCGGTGCTCGTCGGCCTCAACCCCACCCGCCGGGGAGACGCACTCGCCCGGGACGTCAAGCTCGCCGACTGCCAGTTCGTGCTCGCCGAACCGAAGTACCGGACCCTCCTCGACGGACTGGACCTCGGCGACATCCGCGTGCTGGACCTGGAATCGGGGCTGCCCACGGCGAACACCCCGGCCGAGCCCGTCGCCGCCACCGCCGACGACCTGCTCATGCTGATCTTCACCTCCGGCACCAGCGGTGACCCGAAAGCCGTCCGCTGCACGCACGGCAAGATCGCGTTCCCCGGCGCCATGCTCGCCGACCGCTTCCGGCTGTCCACATCGGACACCGTCTACGTCACGATGCCCATGTTCCACTCCAACGCGATCATGGCGGGCTGGGCGGTCGGCCTCGCGGCAGGCGCCCGGATCGCCCTGCGCCGCCGGTTCTCCGCCTCCGGATTCCTCCCCGACGTCCGGAAGTTCGGCGCCACCTACGCCAACTACGTCGGCAAACCACTGTCCTATGTGGTCGCCACTCCCCCGCGCCCGGACGACGCGGACAACCCCCTGCGCCTCGTCTACGGGAACGAAGGGGCGAGCGCCGACCTCGCCGCGTTCGAGAAACGGTTCGGCTGCAAGGTCGTCGACGCGTTCGGGTCCACCGAAGGCGGTGTGGGGTTCGCCCGCACCGAGGACACCCCCGCCGGTTCGCTCGGCAGGCCGGCCGGTGACGTCGCCATCCTGCACCCGGACACCGGCCGCCCGTGTCCGCCGGCCGAGTTCGACGGCCGAGGCCGGCTGGTCAACGCCGGCGAGGCCGTCGGGGAGCTGGTCAACACCACCGGTGCGGGCTGGTTCGCCGGGTACTACCGCGATCCCGGGGCCGACGCGGAACGGCTGCGCGACGGCATGTTCCACACCGGTGACCTCGCCTACGCCGACGCCGGCGGGTTCTGCTACTTCGCCGGGCGGCTCGGGGACTGGCTCCGCGTCGACGGCGAGAACCTCGGCACCGCACCGATCGAGCGGATCCTCCTGCGGCACCCCGCGATCACCGACGCCGCCGTCTACGCGGTGCCCGATCCGGTGACCGGCGACCGGGTGATGGCCGCCATCGTCACCGACGGCACGCCGCTCGACCCCGCCGGGTTCGGGCGCTTCCTCGCCGGCCAGCCCGATCTCGGGCCCAAGCAGGTACCCGACTACGTGCGCACGGTCCGGGAACTGCCGCGGACGTCGACGTTCAAGGTCGTCAAGCGGCAGCTCTCCGCGGAAGGCACGAACTGCGCCGACGTGTGGGAACGCGCAGGACTCGACTACACCAGCCGGTAGCCCGCGGCCGAGAACTCCGCGGTCAGCGCATAGCGGTCGCCGCGCACCAGCGTGTGGCGCCACTCCACCGGGCGGCCGCGGGCGTGGCTGAGCCGGTTGATCGCGAACGCCGCCACGTCGTGCGCGCACGCGAGCTGGGCGCGCTCGGCCGCGGTCGGGATCACCGCGCGCACCTCTTCACGGCCGTGGTCGAGCCGCACCCCGGTGCGCCGCGCGAGTTCGGCGTACAGGCCGGTGTGCGTGAAATCCGCGGGCAGCAACGGTTTCGCGAGCGCGGCCGGCAGCCAGACGCGGTCGAGGGCCAGCGGCTCGTCCCCGGCCAGGCGCAGCCGCTCGAGGTACACCAGCGGCGTCGAGGCTTCGAGCTCCAGCCGCTCGGCCACGAGCGCGTCCGCCCGGACGTCGAAGGTCCGCACGACGCTGTGCTGCGAAAGCCCGGCCGCCTCCACCGAGGCGAACAGGCTGTAGAGCGCCCCCAGCGGCTGGGCGATCTCGGCCGGCGGCGCCACCCGGGGCTGGCGGCCCCGCTCGGCGACGATGACCCCGTCCGCGCGCAGCTGCCGCAGCGCCTGCCGCACCGTGCTGCGGCTCACTTCGTACTCCTCGACGAGCGCCAGCTCGCCCGGGAACTGATCGGTGAATTCGCCGGCATCCAGCCTGGTCAGCAGCTCGCGCTGGAGCTGGCGCCAGAGCGGCTCGGAGCCGGAGCGGCTGAGCGTCCGCGGTGGCATGACTTCCTCCCGGCTGGTCGCGGCCGACCCTACCCGTGGCCAAATGTCCGTACATCATCTAAGTTGAATGTACGGACATTTCAGCACGGAGGAAAACGGTGACCACGATCCGGAACGCCCCCGCCGCACCGCCGGCGCCCGTCCGCCCCCGGCCGGGCGTGGCACCCGGCCTGCTGGTGGCCGTCGCGGTCGCCGCGGTCGCGACGGCGCTGGGCACGCTGGTCCCGGTCGTCGGCGGTCCGGTCTTCGGCATCCTGCTCGGTGCGCTCGCCGCCGCCGTCGTGCCGCGGCTGCGCGGCGAGCGCTGGACGCCGGGCTACGGAGTCGCGTCCAAGACCGTGCTGCAGGCTTCGATCGTGGTGCTGGGCACCGGCTTGTCGCTGCGGCAGGTGCTGGCGGTCGGCGGCGGCTCGCTGCCGGTCATGCTCGGCACGCTGGCGGTCGCCCTCGGCGGCGCGTGGCTGCTCGGCCGGTGGCTCGGCGTCCGCGGCGACACGCAGACGCTGATCGGCGTCGGCACCGGGATCTGCGGCGCGTCCGCGATCGCCGCGACCACCGCCGTCCTCAAGCCGAAGCAGGCCGACGTCGCCTACGCCCTCGGCACGATCTTCACCTTCAACATCGCCGCCGTCCTGCTGTTCCCGCCGCTCGGGCACCTGCTCGGCCTGAGCCCGCACGCCTTCGGCCTCTGGGCGGGCACCGCGATCAACGACACGTCTTCGGTCGTCGCGGCCTCCTTCGCCTACGGCGACGACGCCGGTTCCTACGGCCTGGTCGTCAAGCTCACCCGCACGCTCACCCTGATCCCGATCGTCATCGTGCTGGCCGTCCTCAAGGCGCGCCGCGAAGCCCGGCAGGCCGGCCCGGGCGACACCGTCGCCGCGTTGCCCTGGCGCCGGATCGTGCCCCTGTTCCTGCTCGGTTTCCTCGCCGCGGCCGCGCTGAACAGCCTCGGCGTCATCCCCGGCTCGTGGCACCCCGCCCTCTCGGCGCTGGGCACGTTCCTCATCACGACGGCGCTGGCCGGGATCGGGCTTTCCCTGCGCCTGGCGGACATGCGGCGGGCGGGCGCCCGGCCGCTGCTGCTCGGCGGGCTGCTCTGGATCGCCGTCGCCGCGACGAGCCTCGGCCTGCAGTCCCTCACCGGCACGCTCTGAGCCGCCGCCCCCGGTAGCATTCGGCGGGTGATCGACAGCGACGGCGACCGGCCGGACCGGCCCCGGAAGGTGTCCCGCTTCGCCGACCTGCTGCGGGAGGCGGACCGGCGCCCGGGCCTGATCCGGTCCGCCCGCGCGGTGCGCCGCCTGGTCCCCGGCGACCGCGAACTCGGTGACGCGCTGTCGACGACGGCGGGTCACCCCTCCGACCGGGTCGCCCGGCTGCTCGCCGAGGCGAAGGCCGAGCAACCCAGTGCGGTGCGCGAACTCGGGCTCGCGGCCGTCCAGCTCTGGCAGGCCGTCGCCCAGGGACGGCACGGCGAGACCGGCGAGGCGACGATCGTGTTCACCGATCTGGTCGGCTTCTCCAGCTGGGCCCTCGACGTCGGCGACGCGCGGGCGCTCGAGCTGCTGCGCGCCGTTTCGACCGCGAGCGAGGCGACGATCTCGCGCCACCGCGGCCGGGTCGTCAAGGGCCTCGGCGACGGCTTGATGGCCGTCTTCGGCGAGCCGGCGGCCGCGGTCGAGGCGGCGTACGAGACGTGCGGCGCGGTCAGCGCCATCGACCTCGGCGGCTACCGCCCGCAGCTGCGGGCCGGCCTGCACACCGGACGGCCGCGCAAGGTCGGCCGCGACTACTTCGGGGTCGACGTCAACATCGCGGCCCGGATCGCCGACGCGGCCGCCGGCGGCGAGGTCCTCATCACCGGGGACGTGCTGGCGCGCCTCGACACCGAGCGGTTCACCGTCCGCCGCCGGCGCCGGTTCCGCGCGAAGGGCGCGCCCAGCGACCTCGAGGTGTTCGCCGTCGTCCCGCGGTACGACGAGGCCTGACTCAGGAGCGGCGTGGGCCCAGCACCCGGTCGAGCTCGGGCAGCACGGCGGCCAGGTCCTTCGTCGTCCGGAAGACCACAATGGACGCTTCGCCGTCGTCCTCCGGCCGGGTGAACAGGTCGACGGTCTCCGCCATCGCCGCGTCGAACTCCGCTTCCGCGTCGTCCGACTGCCCGCGCAGCCACCGGCGCAGCACGTGGTTGTGCGTGGTCACCACCGCGCCGGCCATCAGCTCCGCGCGCAACGCCGTGTCCTCGCCGCCACCCATCCAGCGGTGCAGGAACCCCCGGAAGAGCCGCTGGTACTGCTGCAGTCCCGAGATTTCGCGGTCCCGCAGCGCCGGCACGCTGCGCGTCAGCCGGTAGCGCGTGCGCGCCAGCTCCCCCTCGGCGAGGTAGTGCCGCAGGACCAGCCGGGTGCCTTCGGTGACCGCGAGCAGCGCGGTCGGCCCGGTCGAACCGGCCAAGCGGGCCTCGATGGCCTGGAGCAGCACCTCGTGGTCGGGGAAGATGACGTCTTCCTTCGCCCGGAAGGTGCGGAAGAACGTCGTGCGGCCGACGCCGGCGCGCTCGGTGATGTCGTCGATCGTCGTGTGGTCGTAGCCGCGCTCGGCGAACAGCGCGAACGCCGCCTCGACCAGGCGTTCCTTCGCCGGCATCGGCTTCTCCTCCCGCTCGCGGCCCAGCCTAGGGCGTGGCGGTCGTCATAGCCGAGGGCCTTCAGCTACTCGTCGGTACTCAGTACCGTTCACATGGTACCGAGTCCCAGAGAGGTGGCGGCGATGGAACGCGCGGGCGTGGTCGGGTGCGGGCAGATGGGTGCCGGGATCGCCGAGGTGTGCGCCCGGGCCGGTCTCGACGTCGTGGTCGTCGAACCGAGTCCGGACGCGGCGGCGGCCGGGCGGCACCGGCTCGAAACGTCGCTCGCGCGGGCGGAGAAGAAGGGCAAGATCCCCGACGCCGCCGCGGTGCTGCAGCGGATCCGGGTCACCGAATCCCTGGACGACCTCGCCGATCGCACCTTCGTCGTGGAAGCGATCGTCGAAGACGAAGCCGTCAAGACGGAGCTGTTCGGCCGGCTCGACAAGATCGTGACCGCGCCGGACGCGGTCCTGGCGTCCAACACCTCCTCCATCCCGATCATGAAGCTGGGCACCGCCACCGAGCGGCCCGCCCAGGTCGTGGGCGTGCACTTCTTCAACCCCGTGCCGGTGCTCGCGCTGGTCGAGCTCGTGCCCAGCCTGCTCACCGCCGAAGCCACGGTCGAGCGGGCCCGGACCTTCGCCCAGGACGTGCTCGGCAAGCAGGCGATCCTCTGCCAGGACCGCGCGGGGTTCGTGGTCAACGCGCTGCTGATCCCGTTCATCCTCGCCGCGATCCGCATGTTCGAGTCCGGCTTCGCGACCCGCGAGGCCATCGACGAAGGCCTCGTCCGCGGGGCCGCGCACCCGCAGGGACCGCTGGCGCTGGCCGACCTGATCGGCCTCGACACCACCAAGGCCGTCGCCGAATCCCTCTACGAGGAGTTCAAGGAACCGCTCTACGCACCCCCGCCGCTGCTCGCCCGGATGGTCGACGCGGGCCTGCTCGGCCGCAAGACCGGTCGCGGCTTCTACACCTACGAGCGGCCATGAGCGAGTGCTGCTGCCTGTGCGCCCCGGCCGGCCACGAGCACCACATCTGCACCGGCACCGCCGAACCCGGGCACTCGGTTCCGCTGCCGGGAAGCCCGGGCACGTTCGTCCCCGCGTGCCCGCCGTGCCACCGCGCCACGCACCCCCACCGGGGTCACCACCCGCTCCGGCGGCCCGGTGAGCAGCCACGACGCCTCGACGCCCGTGACTGGGACGCCGCCGCGCTCGCCCGGCCGGGTGAGCGGTCCGCCCGGTGGCCGAAGGCGGCCACGACGGGCTGACGGCGTCGGTGCAAGAGCCGACGGGTGAGCCGTCCGGCCGTGCCGATGCACGGCCATTCGCACACCGAAACCGTTGAGGGACAGGAAAACTCGTACATCCGTCAGGTGACGGATGTCTGATCCACCGGTACCGCGAAGCATTGCTTTACGGGGCCCCGACGCTCCGACCTCGAGACCCGAGGAGGAGCGATGTTGCGTGCTACCACTACCACCGTCTCCACCGTGGTGATCTTCCTGCTGGCCATCAACCTGCGGCCGGCCGTGACGAGCCTGGGTGCGGCCCTGCCGGACATCTCGGCCGCCGGGAACATCGTCGCCGCGGTGCTCGTCGCGTTGCCGTTGTGGGCCATCGGTCTCGGCGGCTGGGCGACGCCGTGGCTGGCCAACCGGGTCGGGACGTACCGGACGGTCGCCGCGGCGCTCGGCGCGCTGGTGCTTTCGCTCGGCGGGCGGGTACTCGGGGGCTCGGCGCAGCTGCTGATCGGGACGGCGCTGACCTGCCTGTCGATCGCCGTCCTCGGGACCATCCTGCCCCTGCTGGCCCGGGGTTCCGCCGCCTTCACCTTCGGGCTCGGGCTCGGCAGCACGGCCGGCGCGCTGGTCACGCCCGCGGTGGTGCTCTCGTCGTCGTGGCAGGTCGCCCTCGGCCTGTGGGCGGGCGTGGCGCTGGTGGCCCTGTACGTGTGGCAGCGCGTCCCCGGCGAGTTCGCGGCACCGCAACCGGCCTCCGGGACGATGCCCGCGTTCGCCCTCACCATCCACTTCGGACTGATTTCGACGGTGACGTTCCTGGTCATGGGCTGGCTACCCGGCATCCTGCGCGACGCCGGGGTCCCGGCGACGACCGCGGGCGGCTGCCTGGCGCTGTCGATGGCCATGGGGCTGCCCATGATGCTGCTGGTCCCGGGCTGGACCCGCCGGTGGCGCAACCAGACGCTGCTCGTCGTCGCACTGGCCACGCCCAACGTCATCGGGGTGACCGGGCTGCTCCTCGCCCCCGCGGCCGCACCCTGGCTGTGGGCCGCCGCGACCGGCGCGGGCATGGGGTCGCTCGCGTTCGCGCTGACGACCATCTCGTTGCGCAGCAAGGACCGTTCGCTCTCGCTGTCCGCGGTGGTCCAGGGCGTGGGGTACGTCATCGCCGGCTTCGGCGTCCTGGCCTGCGGCTGGCTGCACACCTTCACCGGCACGTGGCGGACCCCGCTGCTGCTGGTGCTGGCCGTGCTGGCCGGCCAGGTCGCGAGCGGGCACGCCGCCGTCACGCGGCGGACTTTGGCTTCGCTGGTTCCGCGTCCGCTCTTCGCGCGCCGTCAGGGGGACGCGCCGGAGGTCGGGGTCTGAACGATCGAGGAGGGTGGTTCGGACGTTCGCGAAGCCACTTCCGGCACCTCCGGCGCGCCTGCCACCAGGGCGGCGCGCCGGAGGTCGGGGGTTGACCGGATTCGCCTCAGCCCGAGGCGGACTGGTGCCGGGCCGCTTCCCTCGCGATGTCGATGCGCGAATGCACCCCCAGCTTGTTCAGGATGTGCGACACGTGCGTGCCCACCGTCCGCGGGGACAGGTACAACCGGGCCGCGATCTGCGGGTTCGACAGGCCTTCGACCACCAGCGCGGCGATTCTCCCCTCGGTCGGGGTGAGGCTGTCCCAGCCGTGGGTGGTCTGGCGGTGCTTCACCGTCGGGCCGCGGCGGATGCCGAACGCCCGGAACAGGGCGCGCAGGCGGGCCACGTCCCACTGCGCGTCCAGCTCCGCGTACAGGTCGACCGCGTGGGTGAACGCGGCCCGCGCCGAACCGCGGTCTTCCTCGCGGGCCCTGGCGAACGCGATGGCGGCGGCCTCCAGCGCCTTCGCCCGGGACAGCGGCCGGCCCGCGTCGCGGTAGCCGTCGGCCGCGCGCAGCAACGTCGTCGCGTCTCCGTCGAGCAACCCGCGGCAGTACAACGCGAGCGCGCCGAGGTGCGGCACGGCGGATCCGGCGGCGAGCGCGCTCACCTTGGCCTCGATCTCCGTCGCGGTCCGGACGTCGCCGATCGTCGTGGCCAGCCGGGCGGCGTCGCCCAGCAGGTCCTCCCCCGCGTCCACGCCGGCCAGCACGGCCGTCAGCACGGCGAGCGCCCGCTCCGGCGCGCCGGCGTACTCGAAGGCGAGACTGCGGGCCCGCACCAGGGATTCCACCACCCGGTCGCCGATGCGTTCCCAGTACGCCGCGGCGACGTCGAGGTGCTGGCGGGCGGCGGCCGCCTCGCCGCGGTGGAAGTGGATGATCGCCGCGACGCCGTGGTCGCAGCACACCACGCTCGGGTCCTTGCGATCGTCCGGGACGACGTCGACCTCGGCGAGCGCGTCGTCCCACCGGCCGGCCCCGAGCAGCAGCTGCCCGAGCGCGCTCTGGGCCTCGCTCAGCCGCACGACGCTGCCGGTGCGGTCAGCCAGTTCCCGCGCCTGCGCGGCGGCGGCGTGCGCCTCGGTGTAGCGGTCGAGCGCGCCGAAGGTGACCGACTGGTTGATGCGCAGCTGCAGGGTCAGGTCGATCAGCGCCGGATCGCCCCGCACGATGGCCATCGCGCGCTCGAACAGCGGCAGCGCCTCGGTCCATTCGCCGCGCACCATCGCGACCAGGCTCAGCACGTGCAGCGCCCACCCGGTCGCCCAGCGGTCTTCGACCGGGCCGAGCTCGGACAGTGCCTCGGTCGCGACCCGGCCCGCGGTGTCGACCTCGCCGATGTAGCGGTGCGTGCGCGCGATGAGCACCAGCAAGCGGGCGCGGTGCCGGGCCAGCAAGCCGGGCTGGGTCAGGGCTTCGTTCAGCTCGACGAGGAACTCGGCGGACCGGCCGGTCATCGCGCGGCACTGGACGACCGTGGTGTACAGGTCGACGCGCACGTCGGGGTCGCGCACGCGATCCAGTGCGCGGCCGGCGATCCGCTCGGCCTGCGCGACGTTGCCGACCCCGAAGTACGCGTCGGCCAGCCGGCAGGCCAGCGCGCCGGTCACGGCGTCGTCGAGCGGCGCGTCCCGCACCGCGCGGCGCAGCAGCGCGACGGCGACCACCGGCGCCTGGCCGATCAGCGGCGTGGCGACGTCGAGCAGCCACCGCACGGCCCACGCGGGCACCGGCACCCGGCTGTCCGTTGTGGACACCATCGGCAGCAGCTGCCGCGCGACCCGCTCGACCGGCGCGTTCGCCTCCGCCAGCGCCCACGCGGCACCCTGGTGCCAGGCGACCCGGACTGCCGTCGGCATGTCGTCGTACAACGCCGTGCGGATCAGCGGGTGCCGGAACTCCAGGTCGTCTCCCGCGGCCACCAGCACTCCGGCGGCACGGGCGTCGTCGAGGGCGGGCAGCAGGTCGGCGAGCGGGGTGTTCGTCACCGTCACCAGGTCCGCGACCGAGAAGCCGACGCCGAGCAGCGCCGCCGCGCGCAGCACGCCCCGCGCGGGCTCCGGGAGGAAGCCCAGCCGGTCCGCGATCGCCTCCGGCAGCGAGTCCGGTGTCGCCGCGCCGGTCAGCTCCGCGATGCCCGCGGTGTCGACCTCCAGGCACGAGCTCCTGGTCAGCGCGTCGAGGAGTTCGGTAAGGTACAACGGGTTCCCGGCGGCGCCGGCGGCCAGCCGCGCCAGGTCTTCGCCCGGTTTGCCGCCGGCCAGCTCGGCCACCAGTTCCAGCACCGCCGGTTCCGGCAACCGGCCCAGCCGCAACCGCTCGCCCGGCCCGACGATCCGGAAGAGCGAGCGCAGGTCGTCGCGGCGCGGGATCGGGCGCAGCACGCCGACCAGGAGCAGCGGGAGCTGCCGGACCGACCGGGCCAGCCTGCTCCACACCGCCACCGTCGTGCGGTCGGCCCACTGCAGCTCGTCGACGACCAGCACTGCCGGGCCGTCCTGGCACAGCTCGTCCACCAGCGCGATCAGCTGCTCGGCGGCACGGGCGGCGAGGTCGGCGCCCTTGCCCGCGACGGCGCCGCCCCGCAGCAGCTTGGAAATGGCGACCCGGCGGGGATCCCGCGCGGCCGGGGTGATCCGCAACGCGTCCAGCAGCGGCAGCAGCGGCAGTGCCTGCCCGAGCTCGTCGCCCGCGCCCCAGTACACCTGGCAGCCCGCGTCGGTCGCGGTCGCGCAAGCCGTGCGCACCAACGCGGACTTGCCGATGCCGGGCTCGCCGTCCACCAGCACGGCGTGGCCGCGGCCGGTGCCCACGTCACGGATCCAGGCGACCAGCCAGGACAGCTCACTGTCCCGACCGACCAGCAGCTCGGTACCGTCGGTGAGCGGTCGCACACGGAGATAATAAGAGGAAAACTTGTTGCCCAACAAGAGGTATGGTGGGGCGAACCCGGATCGCCCGGCCGTTAACCAAGGCTTCCCTTCCGGGCAAACATCCATTTCGATAATAATCCCGTTTCGTGATCCGAGCGTGATTCCGCTGCGCGGAAGAATGGCTTGTCCCGCCGTGCGCGGCGACGGAGATCGCCGAGACGGCCACCCGGACGGAACGCGGGAAAACGGCGTTACCGCCGACGGATCCGGTCACCGACAAGGACTTCGACCGAGGGACCGCGACGCGCCGCCGGTCGTCCCGCGTCCGCCCGCCCGGCAGTTCGAAGATTTCGACGAGGCCGCGGTGCCCCCAAAGATCCGTACCCGCGGCACCCGGCGAGCGTTTGAACTCGACGTTGCCGGGCGGCGGCCATTCGTTGTTTTCCGCCTCGCCGGACGGCATCGGACCACGTTTTCCGCACCCGCTCCCCGGCCGCCCGCCGCGGGGTCGCCGGCCCACCGGACACCGCCGAGCGCCTGCCGAGGTGTTCACGGAACGTGTTCACCCGGCAAATGCCGGACGGCCGAACCGGACCGTCCCGAATCACCGAACGCGGGGCGCACCTCTCCGGAATCAGCGGGCCCACCCCCTTTCCGGCGAAACAATTCGTAGCCGACAACGACACTTCGCGGCCATAAACAAGATCTTCGGTCAAGCATTCGTGCGGCCATTGTGGTGAATTCCCGTTTTCGATGTACGGCCGCGTTGTCAAGTGCCGAACGGGTGCCTACAGTGACCTGCCTGACTCCGGGGAATGATTCACACACACCCCTTGGACTCGGTACCTCACCCATGATCTCCTGTCGAGGAGCAAGGCCTTGTTCGGAATAGCCAGGAGCAGAAGCCGGGTTCGCACTCGTCACGTCGCGCTCGCCGTCGCGGCCGTCATGGCCGCCGCCGGCGGCTGCGGCGCACTCGGTGCGGAGGTCTCGAACTCCGCCTCGAGCGGCGGCGGCCTGGAAAAGCACACGCTGAAGGTCTCCATCCTGCCCACCACGGACCTCGGGCCGTTCTGGCTGGCCCAGGAGGGCGGCTACTTCCAGGCCGAGGGCCTCACGGTCGAGTCCGTGATCGCCTCCAGCGGTCAGGCGTCGCTGTCGAAAGCGATCTCCGGCGAAGCCGACATAGCGTTCTCCACCTACCCGCCGTTCTTCATCGCGCGCAGCTCCGGCTCCGCCGACATGCAGCTGGTCGCCGACGCGACGTCGGTCAACCCCAAGTCCAATGCGATCGTCACGGTCCCGAATTCCCCGGTGAAGACAATCTTCGACCTGGCGGGCAAGAAGATCGCGATCACGGCCAAGAACACCGCGTCCGATCTGCTCACCCGGTCGGTGATGCAGGACCACAACGTCGATTTCGGCAAGGTGAAATGGACGCTGGTCGCCCTGCCGAACATCGCCGCCGCGCTCCAGCAGGGCCAGGCCGACGCCGCTTACCTGCCGGAGCCCTACATCACGCAGGCTGCCAAGACGGTCGGCGCGATCCCCGTGATCGACATCAACACCGGCGCGACCCAGGACTTCCCGCTGACCGGCTACGGCGCGACGCGCAAGTGGGTGCGGGAGAACCCGAAGTCGCTGGCCGCGTTCCAGCGCGCGCTGCAGAAGGCCACCCACGAGACCCTGATCGACCGCGGCAAGGTCGAGCCGCTGCTGGTGCGGTTCGCCAAGATCGACGAGGACACGGCCAAGCTGCTCACCCTGCCGGGTTACGGCTCGGTGCTGGACTCGCGGCGGCTGCAGCGGGTGCCGGACCTGTTGCTGCAGCTCGGCGCCATCCCGTCCCCGATCGACGTGAACTCGATGATCGGACCGCAAGCCGGCAGATGACGCCCGGTGTGCCATCCTCGGCCGGGCAAAAAGTTTTTCCGGGGTCGTGTTGATCCGCGCGCCGCCCGTTCGACAAAGGGGGGCGAGGGCCGAGCGGCGGCCCGCGCCGGACGAGGAGCGCACGATGCCGAAGTACATGCTGATCATGCGGGGCACCGACGAGTCGAACGCGGCCATGATGGCCGACATCGACGAGATGATGGCCGCGAGCCGGAAGTTCATCGAGGAGCTGCTCAAGGCCGGTGTCCTGCTCGCGGCCGAAGGTCTCGACCTGCCGGGCAACGGTGTCGTGGTCGATTTCGGCGGCGAGACCCCGGTGGTCACCGACGGGCCGTACGGCGAGACGAAGGAACTGTTCGGCGGCTACTTCCTGCTCGAAGTCGCCACGAAGCAGGAGGCGGTCGAGTGGGCCACGCGGGTACCGGCGGCCCGCGGGTCCAAGATCGAGGTCCGCCGCGTGGCCGGCAGCGACGAGACCCCCGAGACCGGCGGCGAGTCCTGATGGACGCCGCCGCCGTCGAAGCCGTCTGGCGGATCGAGTCGGCGCGGATCGTCGCCGCGCTGACCCGGTTCACCGGCGACTTCGGGCTCGCCGAAGACGCCGCGCAGGAAGCGGTGGCCGAGGCGCTGGTGTCGTGGCCGCTCAGCCCGCCGGCCAACCCGGCCGGCTGGCTGCGGGCCACGGCCCGGCGGCGGGCCATCGACACGATCCGCCGCCGCGCCGCCCTCCAGGACCGCTACGCCCTGCTGGCGGCCGACGACGAACCCGCCGTCGAAGACGCCGACCCGGACCGGATCGACGACGACGTCCTCGCGCTGGTGTTCACCAGCTGCCACCCGGTGCTGTCCCCCGAAGCCCGGGTGGCGCTGACCCTGCGTGTGGTCGGCGGCCTGACCAGCGAGGAGATCGCCCGCGCGTTCCTCGTGCCGGTGCCGACCGTGCAGGCCCGCATCACCCGGGGCAAGAAGACGATCGCCGCGGCCGGGGTGCCGTTCGAGGTGCCGCCGGCCGACGAGCGCAAAGCGCGGCTGGGCGGCGTGCTCAGCGTCCTCTACGTGATCTTCACCGAGGGGTCGACGGCCACGTCGGGAGACCGGCTGGTGCGCCCCGACGTCGCGTACGAGGCGATCCGGCTGGCCCGCACGCTCGCCGCGTTGCTGCCGGCCGAGCCCGAGGTGCACGGCCTGCTCGCGTTGTGCGAGCTGACGGCCGCGCGCTTCCCGGCCCGGACCGGCCCGGACGGCGAGCCGGTCCTGCTCGAGGACCAGGACCGGCGCACGTGGGACCACGCGGGGATCCACCGCGGGCTGGCCGCGCTGGCCAAGGCGGCGCCCCACGGCCTCGGCCCGTACGGCCTGCAGGCCGCGATCGCCGCGACCCACGCGACGGCGCCCTCGGTCGACGAGACGGACTGGGAGCGGATCGTGGTGCTGTACGAGGCACTCGGCCGGGTCGCTCCCTCGCCGGTGGTCGAGCTCAACCGGGCCGTCGCGGTGGCCATGGCCACCGGGCCGGAGCCCGCACTGGCCATCGTCGACGAACTGGTCGCCACGGACCGGTTGCCCGGATCGCATCTGGTCCCGACCGTCCGCGGCGAGCTGCTGGCCCGGCTCGGGCGGCGCCCCGAGGCCCGCGCCGAGCTGGAGCTGGCCGCCCGGCTGTGCAGCAACCAGCGCGAACGCTCGGTGCTGCTGCGGAAGGCGGCCGCGCTGGACTGACGTCTCACGTGCTTCGCGGCATCTGTCCGGCGGAACACTGGTCAAGCGAGCCGTGATGGACCAGGATGCGCGGGTGCCCGACATCCGAGGATTCAGCCTGTTCGCCCGAATCGGCCTCGTCTGCTACGCCATCGTGCACCTGGTCGTGGCGTGGCTGGCGGCGCAGGTGGCGCTCGGCGACAACGAAAAGGCCGACAAGGCCGGCGCGCTGCAGATCGTGGCGGCGGGCGGCGGCGCGTGGCTGCTCTGGCTGATCGCCGGCGGCACCGGGCTGCTGGCGCTGTGGCAGCTCACCGAGGCGATCACGGGCCACCGCAACGCACCCGCACGCCGACGCCGGGTGCGGCGCGTGACCAGCGGCGTCGAGGTCGTGCTGTACGCCTTGGTCGCCTACAGCGCGGGCAAGATCGCGACCGGCGGCTCGGGCAAAGCGGGCTCGATCGTGGCCACGGCCCTGGCCGAGCCCTGGGGAGCCGCGGCGGTGATCACGGCGGGCGGCGCGGTGCTCGCGGTCGCCGCGTTCCTGGCCTACCGCGGCATCCGCAAGAAGTTCGTCCACGACCTCGATTTCGGCGGGGCATCCCCGGCCGTGAAGCGTTCGACGGTCCGCCTCGGCCAGGTCGGCTGGTGCGCGATGGCACTGGCGTACGGCACGGTCGGCGCGATGTTCGTCATCGCCGCCGTCGAGTACGACCCCGCCAAAGCCGGCGGCCTGGACCCGGCGCTGAAGACGTTGGCGGTCCAGCCCTACGGGCAGGCGATGCTGCTGGCGCTGGCCGCCGGCATCGCGGTCTTCGGGGTGTTCGCCCTGTTCGAGAGCCGCTACCGCAAGATCTGACGCGGAACCGTTGGTGTGCCACCACTTGGGCGGCGCGTAACCGGCCGTGTGGACCAATCCGTCGGTTTTCGCCCGGCAACCGGTGGGACGGTGTTAACTTCCGTCGGTCATCCGCGGCCCGAGCGAGGTGGTTCTGTCACCGTGACTCCGCACATGGACAAGTTCGCCGCCTACCTGCGCATGTTGAAGGACCGCAGCGGGCAGGGCTACGAACGCCTCGGCCGGCGCGCCGGGGTCAGCGGTTCCAGTTTGCACCGGTACTGCTCGGGCAAGAGCGTGCCCGCCGATTACCGGGTGGTCCACTCGTTCGCCAAGGTCTGCGGCGCGTCCACGGAGGAGCTGCGCGAGCTGCACCAGCTGTGGGCGCTGGCCGACGCGGGACGGGTCGAGGAGGCGCCGTCGGAGCAGGTCGCCGGGGCGCCAGCCGAGCAGGCAGATGTGGTGCCGGCCGCGCAGGCCGGCGAGGCAGCGGCCGCGGGGGCAGGCGTGGTGCCGGCCGGGCAAGCCGGGTCGCTGCCGGCGCGGTCATCGTTCCGGCCGCCGCGCAGACGCGGGTACGTCGCGGTGGCCATCGCGATCGCGGCCCTGCTGGCGGGCGGCCTGGCCTGGGCCGCCGTCGGCGGGACGGCGGGCGGGCCCGCACCGGGCCGGTACGCCGACCGGGTGCTGTTCTCCCCCGGCTGCCAGCCGCCGGTGAGCATGGGTCAGCACGACGAGTGCGTCACCGAGGTGCAGAACCTGCTGACCGCGGCCCAGGCCCGGCTTTCGGTGGACGGCTCGTTCGGCCCGGAGACACTGCGCCGGGTCACGGCGTTCCAGGTACTGGCCGGCCTGCCCGCACGCGGCGTCGTCGACGAAGCCACCAAGAACGCGCTGTACGACCACCGGACCAGCATGGCGGGCTGGTCGGCGGCGATGGTGGAGCAGCGGGTCCGTGCCGTGTTCACCGAGGCGCCGGACACGGCGGTGGCGATCGCCCGCTGCGCCTCGTTCCTCGACCCGCTGTGGGTGCTGCCGAACACGAACGGCAGCCGCAACTGGGGCGTCTTCCAGATCTCCGACGCCCGCCTCCTCGAACTGGGCGGCACCCCACGCCAGGCGTTCGACCCGGCGTGGAACATCGACGCGGCCCACCGCCTGTGGGCCGCCCACCACGACTTCCACGACTGGCCCGCCTGCTCGGCGGCGCTCCAGAACACCCCGCCGCACTGAGCGAGCGGGGCGGAGCCCGAGCCCTCCCCGAGGGGCGGCCCGCGAACGGACCCGGAGGGCACGGACTCCGCGGCACGGACCGGGCCGGCTTCCGGCGAGCACAAGCCCCGCGCCGGGACTTGATTCCGGAGGGCGCGGGCCCCGTGGCACGGACCGGGCCCACACCTTCCGGCGATCACAAGCCACCGCGGCACGCGCCGGAACGCGCGGGCTCCGCCGCCCGCTTTTCCCGACGCCGCAGGTCGCCGCGCGGCCCCGGCGGCTCTGGCTTCCGGCTCGCTCAGGCCGCGAGGCATGGACCGGAACTGCCTTCCGGTGAACACAAGCCCGCACCGGGAATCGCTTGCGAAAGCACGGCCCCGCGGCCCCGACGGCGCCGGCTTCCGGCTAGCTCAGGCCCGCGGCACCGGTCAGAACCGGCTTCCGGCTAGCTCAGGCCCGCGGCACCGGCCAGAACCGGCTTCCGGCGGCACAAGCCCCACGCCGAGACCCGCTCCCCCAAAGCCCAGCCCGCGGCCGGCGCTCGCTGCCGCCGGAACCCCCGGCCGGCCGGTCAGACCGTGCCGTTCTCCCACCACCACGCGCGGCCGAGGTCGGCTCGGCTGTCCACGTGCTGGTGGTCGGTGTTGTACGTCTCAAGCCCGGAAAACCCGCTGGTCTCCGCCTTCTGGTACACCGTCTTGTTCGCCACGCCCGGCACGTTCAGGTCGGCCGCCGTGCCGTACAGGTGCATGCTGTCGGTCGCGCCGCCGATGTCCGCGTTGTGCGCGATGCTGCGGAACCCGGAGTTCACCGTGATCGGCTTGTTCCCCAGCTTCTTGCGCACCGCCTCCAGTTTGTACATGCAGCGGCGGGCGTTCTCCTTGGCGGTGGCCGCGCTGACCTTGCCGCCGTTGAACGTTCCGCTGATCCGGTCGGTGAACTCGCTGAAGTTGAAGTGCACCGTCGACCCGTCGCTCTGCTCCAGCGCGTTGAGCGCCGCCTGCGTGGCCGGGCCGGCCTGGCCGTCCGCGCCCAGGCCGTACGCCGCCTGGAAGCGGCGGACCGCCGCTGCCGTGCCGGGGCCGAACTCGCCGTCGATCGAGACGCGGCTGTGGCTGGGCGAGTCGGCCGCCCAGCCCGCGACGCGGATCTGGAGCTCGGTGACGTCGGCGCCCGTGGTGCCCTGCACCAGGGTGCGGGACCACGGGTACGCCTGGGCCGTGCCCGCCAGCAGCAGCGGGCTGACCACGGCGGCGGTGCCGATGACCGCCGCGCCGCGCAGCGCCGTGCGGCGGCTCATGGGGAGACTCATTCTCGTCCTTTCCTAGCGGGGATTTCGGGCGGGGTTCAGCGGTTGGCGAGCTGGTCGAGGTCGGCCTGGGTGCCGTTGAAGACGTCGCCGGTCGCCGGCGCGGGGATGCCGTCGGGGATGGCCGCGTCGGTGTACTGCCACATCAGCCACGTCTTCGACCCGGCGGGCAGCGCCGGCTGCGTGACGGACTGGCGGTAGTCGGCGAGCTGCATCGGGTAGCCCGACAACGCCGTGGTGCCGCCGAGGCACGCGTCCAGGAACGACTTCTGGGTGTAGATGATCGGGGTCCGGCCGAACGCCGCCTGCACCTTGTCCAGCCACGCCTTGGCGTCGGCGACGGTCACGTACGGCGGGCAGCCGCCCGAGCCGTCGTCCTTCCACTCCAGGTCGAACACCGGCGGCAGGTCACCGGCGCGCTTGCCGGTGTACCCGGTGGCCTTCACCGCGGCGATGAACCGGTCCGCCTGCGCCCCACCGGTATTGGCCGCGGTGCCCGTGTAGAAGTGGTACGGCCCCGCGGCCAGGCCGGCGTTGCGGGCCGCGGGCAGGTCCGTGGCCAGGTACTCGTCGGTGACGTTGAGGCCGCGGGTCGCCTTGACCGTCGCGAACTCCACGCCGGACGCCTTCACCGCGCCCCAGTTGATCGGCGCGCCGCCGGGGTGCTGGTACTTCGCCGTGTCGACGCCGTCGATCGGGTGCCCGGCGGGCTTCGGCGGCACGCAGTAGGCGTTGCGGCTCGACCAGTCGGCGACCTTCGCCCAGGTGGTGGGCCCGGCGACGCCGTCGGCACTGGCGTTGACGCAGTGCTGGAACTGGATCACCCGGTTGCGGGTGCCGTCCCCGAAGTTGCCGTCGATCGTCAGCGGCGGGTAGTGGCCCGGCTCCATGGCGAGGTTCAGCCGGCACTGGAGCTCCTTGACCGCCACGCCGGTGGAGCCGCTCTGCAGGGTCGGCCGGGCGGTGGAGTGACCGCACACGACGCTCTGCGCGGTGCTCGAAGTGCCCTGGGTGGCGCACTTGCGGGGGTGCGCGGACCAGGTGTTCAGCGCGGCCCACGTGTTGGGCCCGAGCTGGCCGTCCACGCTCAGCGCGGCGCACGCCTGGAACACGCGCACCCGGGCGTCGGTCGCCGGGCCGAAGGAGCCGTCCGCGCCGATGGGCGTGTACCGGCTCGCCTTGGTGGCGAGGTTCAGCTGGCACTGGGCTTCGGCGACCTCGGTACCGGTCGCCCCTTGCTTGAGGGTGGGCTGGGCGCTGGTGTGCCCGCACACCGCGACGGGTGCGGCCGCGGCGGTGGTGGCGGCCGCGGCGGGCAGCACCAGCACCACCGCGACGGCCAGAGCGAGTCTTTGCATGGCGAGCAGGCTGGCAGCACCCGGCCCGCCGGTGGCGGTTCCGCGCCCGGCTCGGGACGCCGGGACAGTCCCACCCCACCGGACCAGCGACAACGCCGGCGCGGTGGGACAGCGCTGGGACGGCTGCGCCCGTGTGGGGTGCCGAAGTCCTGCGTCCACACGCCTTCCGCGCCGGCCGACGCCGAGTTCGGTCAGCCGGCGGTCGAGGATGTTCGCCCTCTGCACCGGGCTGCGCATCGACTTCGTCGGCCGACCACTCGAACACTACCGAGTGTAATCAACACCCGAAGGAATCTCATGATCGTCCCCACGGGATTCCTGGCTGTTTGGGGAAAATCCGCTCCAGTAGCAGTTCGCTCGATCACTCTGTGTATCGGGGGGTGGCAGACCGCGCATGATCATCGCGGTAGGTTTCCCGGTGTTCCCAGGGGCCCGACGACGCGTCCCCGTCCATCCTTCGCCAGCGCGCGCCCCTCGGTGCGTGCTGTTCGCCGTGCCGAAAGGAAGTTGCTTGACCGCCACGACGTTGACACAGGTGCTGCGCGAGACCCACACCGTCACCGGGCCCACCCGGCTGATCGTGCGCTGGGACCGCGAAACCGGCTGGGCGCACCTGGCCATCGCCGTTCCGGGCACCGGACCGGCCTGCTTCGCGGGTTTCCACCGGTTCGCCGGAGGAAGCGCCGCAGCCGTCGCCGCCGAGCTCGCCGTCGCCGGCTGCGTGTCCGCTCCCCCGCTCCACCTCGACGACACCCTGTCGGAGATCGAAGCCGTACTGCCGGAGGTGGCCACGGATGCGCGTGGATGACCTGCACCTCAACGGGATCGGCACCGACGTCGGGGCGCTGACCCCCGTCGCCGCCCCGCTGGCGGCCGGTGAGTTCACCGTCGCCGACGCCGGCCGGACCGGCCAGCTCTCCACCGCCGTCGCCGGGCTGCCCGGCCCCGAACTCGCGGTGCGCGCGGGGCGGGAGGCCTTGCGCCAGGCGGAAAGCACCGGCGGCGGGCCGGTGTTCCCGACGTTGTGCCTGCACGCCGGGATCTACCACTCCGGCATCGACTTCTGGCACGCCGCGTCCTACGTGCGCGACCAGCTCGGTGTCGGTGCCGGTCCCGGCCTGACGCTCGAGCTCGGCGCGATGAGCAACAGCCTGGTGGCCGGCCTGGACGTCGCGGCGAGCGTGCTGCGCGGCCGCCCGGACCACGACGCCGCGCTCATCACCGCGGGCGACCGGTTCGGCGCACCCGGCTTCCCGCACTGGTCCACCGACACGGGCATCGTCTACGGCGACGCGGGCAGCGCGGTCGTGCTGTCGCGGCGGCCCGGCCTGGCGCGGATCCGCGCGATCGCCTCCTACACCGATCCGTCGCTGGAAGGCCTGCAGCGCGGCAACGAACCGTTCCGCCCGGCCAGCATCACCGCGCACCAGTCGCTCGACATCCGCGCCCGCAAGCGCCAGTGGCTCGGCCGCCACGGCGGTCCGGCGCACGTCGACAGCCGCAACGCCGACGGCGTCACGAACGTCGTGAAGACCGCACTGTCCGACGCGGGTGTCGACCTGCCCGACATCGCCCGGATCTGTGCCCCGCACTACGGCCGCCGCCTGGTGCACACGCAGATCCTGCGCCCGCTCGGCATCCCGGAGCACCGCACGATGACCGAGCTGGGACTGCGGGTCGGCCACCTGGGCGCCAGCGACCAGATCGTGGCGCTCGACCACCTGCTCCGCACGGGCGAAGCCGGCCCGGGCGACCACGTGCTGCTGCTGGGCATCGGCGTCGGCATGACGTGGACGGCCGTGGTCCTGCAGCTCGGCCCGGCTGCCGCGCACTGACCGGCCTGCCCGGCGAGGCCACCTCGCCGGGCAGGCGCCGTCAGCCGACGACGGCGGGCCGGCTCAGCCGACGAGCTGCCAGAGGTAGCTCGCGTTCTTGACCGGCGCCGAGACCTTCTTCGTCCACAGGTACTTCGTCGTGCACGGCGGGACGATGTGGTACTTGCGCACGGTGAACGTCCGCGCCTCCTTGTACTGCTGCAGCCGCAGGAGCTTCCCGGCGGGCACCGTCGCGGCGTACGACCACGAGTCGGACTTCGCGTAGCTCGCGCCGACGCTCACCGCGAGGGAGACGCTGGCCTTCGCGAAGATCACGCCCGCTTCCGCGCTGGTCGTGCCCGTGATCGACGCGTTCACCGTCGACGTCGCAGTCTTGTTGTAGGTGATCGTGCCCGGGCCGCGGAGGTAGTCGCTGCGCAGGTTCGTCGGCAGCCACGACCGCGACGGGTTGGAGAACGTGTAGTCGGGCGGGTCCCGTACCTCGGGGCACGGGTACAGCGCGAGGGCCTGCGCACCCACGCCCGTCACGGCCGGCATGACGGCGGAGGCGCAGGCCAGCAGGACGACTGCGGTGATGGAACGAAGACGCACGGTGGCTCCCCTGGTCGATCTTGAAATCACCGTAGAGCGGCCGGGCCGGCCGAGCGCGGGAAGTAACCTCTTCGGGTTACGGAGGCTGCCTCCGCTAATTTGGAACCGAGGATCACTCGTTCGAGTGTATTTTCCACCCGTTCGCGGCCAATGCGGTCGCAGTCAGTAACCCGAAGGCTCTCCCGGTCGACTATCCGTGCGTTGCCACACCCCCGAAGGAAAGGTCGACGCCTGGTGAGCGCTCATGGCCCCGTCTTCCTGACCGCCCACGATTCCGCCTCCCCCCGATGGCACCTCCGCACGACCCCGGCGGGCCGCTGGCCGTTCCTGGCCGCGGCCACGATCGCGGTGGTGCCCGCCGACGAGGGCTACGCCTGGACGACCGCCATCGCGATCATCGCGGTCGCGGTGGTCGTCTGGGCCGTGCTCGCCTTGCGCCGGGCCGCCGCGAAGGTCGACGCCGTGCTCGTCGAGGAACTCGGCCCGCCGCGGAAGTCCGATGTGGACCGCTGACAGTCCACATCGGACGACCGCGGCGGAGCCCTACCGCGACACCGAGGTGACCGACGGCCCGGAGTCCGGCACCCCCGCGTAATCGGGCAGCTCGACGCCGTTGACCGCGCGCTGGACCAGGTCGGTGAGCCACTCGGTGTCCGGCTCCGCGGCCGGCTCGGCGTCCGGGTCGGGGATGCCGCGCATCTTCGCGTGCAACCGGCCGATCTCCTGGTTGGCCTCGACGAACGGCCGCATCAGCTCCTCGTACCGGGCGAACCCGGCCGCCGGGTCCCAGCCGGCGGCGGCCAGCTCCCCGGCCAGCAGGTAGGCGCCGATCAGGGCCAGCCCGGTGCCCTGCCCGGACAGCGGCGACGAGCTGAACGCCGCGTCCCCGAGCAGCCCGACCCGCCCGCTCGACCAGCGGTCCATCACCACCTGGGCGACCTGGTCCAGGTAGAAGTCCGGGGTGTCGTCGACGTGCGCGAGGATGCGCGGGGTCAGCCAGGCGAAGTCCGCCATCCGCTCGCGCAGCAACCGCTTCTGGGCCTCGATGTCTCGGTAGTCGACGTCGAAGTCGGCCGCGGTGAAGGAGAACATGGCCATCGCGCGGGTGGCGTCCCCGATCGGCCGCAGGCAGGCCGACCGGCCGGGCTCCTGGTAGTCCAGCAGCCAGCGGTCCAGCCCGAATTCGTTGGGCACGCTGTAGAACGCCAGCACGTGCCCGAGGTGGCGGACGAACCGCTCGCGCGGCCCGAAGACCATTCCCCGCACCGACGAGTGCAGCCCGTCGGCCCCGATCACCAGGTCAAAGCGCCGCGAGTCACCGCTCGCGAACGTCACGTCGACGCCGCTGCCGTCCTGGGTGAGCTCGGCGATCCGGTCACCGAAGACGTACTCGACGCCGTCGCGCGTGTCGTCGTAGAGGACCTGGGACAGGTCACCGCGCAGGATCTCGATCTCGGTGATGTAGCCGTCGCCGCCGTCGTCCTCCGCGCTGAAGGTCTCCAGCACGTTCCCGTCCGCGTCCACGGTGTGCGCGCCGGCGGTCTGCGTGCGGGCCGCGCGCACCGCCTCGTCCAGCCCCATCAGCCGGATTACTTCCTTGGTCACGCCGCGCGCGTCGACCGCCTGCCCGCCGGGACGCAGCCCGGGCGCCCGCTCCACCACGGTCACCTCGGCCCCGCGGCGGCGCAGCCAGTGGGCCAGCGCGGGCCCCGCGATGCTGGCGCCGGACACCAAAACCCTGATACCGCTCATCGTTCCCCCTGCCGTTCGGATCAGTGCCGGGATAGTACAGCGGCACGTCAGTCGGCAGCGGGCTCCTCGCTGGGGAAGAGGATGGGGCTGAGCAGGTACCGGGTGCGGCCGGGGGCGGGCGGGTGGGCCAGCCGGGGCAGGATGGCGGCGCGCAGTTCGTCGTTCATCGCGATCAGTTCGTCGCGGCTGAGCCAGACCGCGTGCTGCCGGTAACCGACCGGATCCGTGGCGGGGTCGGTGTTCTCGCGGTCGAGGTAGGCGTTGAACTCGGCGACGAGGGCGGCGACCGCGACGGCGAACCCGCGCCGGTGGTCCTCGGTGGACAGTGCCGCGGCCGTCTCGGGATCGATCGACGCGCGTTCCGGGCGCAGCTCGTAGTGGCGCTCGACCGCGCCGCGCACGCGCCGTTCGTCGGCCACGCGCAGGATCCCGCCCGTGGCGAGCAGCTCGACGTGCCGGTAGACCATGGCCTTCGAGACGTCCGGCAGCACCGCGCAGAGCTGGGCGGTGGTGTGCGTCCGGCCGCCGCGCATGGCGTGCACGATCCGCAGCCGGACCGGGTGCGCCAGCAGTTCCAAGGTGTCCACTACCGAACGATCTCACACGGTGCTACCGTTCGCAAAAAGCGAGAATGGTGGGGGGAGAACGTGGACGAGGGACCGGCGGCGGTCGCCGCGGCAGTGGTCGGGCTGACCACCGAACGGCGGTTCGCCGACGTCGAGGCGTTGTTCGCGCCGAGGCTGCGGGCGGTGGCCTCGGCCGAGACGCTGCGCGTCGGCTGGGAGGGCGAAATCGCCAAGATCGGGCCGGTCTCGGCGGTCGGGGGCGCGGTGAGCGAGCCGAGCGAAGCGGGGCTGGTCCGGGTACGCGTCCCGGTGACCTGCGAGCGCGGCGGGCTCACGGTGGTCATGTCGGTCGACGACGCCGGCCTGCTGCACGGCCTGCGGCTGGCGCCGCCCGCCGGCGCCGCCTGGGAGCCACCGGACTACGCCACCCCGAAACGGTTCACCGAGCGGGAAGTCACCGTCGGTTCCGGCCCGCCGGCGGTGCCCGGCACGCTGACCGTCCCGGCCGGGCGCGGCCCGTGGCCGGGGCTGGTGCTGCTCAGCTCGGGACCGTTCGACCGCGACCTGACGACCGGTCCGAACAAGCCGTTCAAGGACCTGGCGTGGGGGCTGGCGAGCCGGGGCGTCGCGGTGGCCCGGTTCGACAAGGTGACCGGCACGCACCCCCACGTCGGCGCCGAACCCGGGTTCACGATGGCCGAGGAGTACGTGCCGCACGCGCTCGCCGCCGTCCGCCTGCTGCGGGAGCAGCGGACGGTGGCCGCCGAGCGGGTTTTCGTCCTCGGCCACAGCGGCGGCGGCAAGGCGGCCCCGCGGGTCGCGGCCGCCGACGCGTCGATCGCCGGCCTGATAAGCCTCGCCGGGGACACGCTGCCGCTGCCCCGGGCCGCGGTCCGGGTCGTCCGCTACCTGGCCGAGCTGGACCCCGGCCCGGCCATGACGGCGGCCGTCGAGGCGGTCATCCGGCAGGCCGCGCTCGTCGAAAGCCCCGGTTTGACGCTTTCGACCCCGGCGGCGGACCTGCTCTTCGGCTGGCCGGCGTCGTACTGGCTGGACCTCCGCACCTACGACCCGGTGGCGACCGCGGCCGAACTCGCCAAGCCGATGCTCATCCTGCAGGGCGGCCGCGACTACCAGGTGACGGCGGCCGGCGACCTGGCCCGCTGGCGGGCGGGCCTGGCACACCGGCCGGACGTCACGATCCGCGTCCACGACGCCGACGACCACCTGTTCTTCCGCGGCGAGGGGCCGTCGACGCCCGCGGGGTACGAGGTACCGCAGCACGTCGACCCGGCGGTGGTCGCCGACATCGCCGGGTGGCTGTCCGCCCAGGCGCGGCCGGGCTCCCGGCGCTGGTTCGGGCGCAACCGCTGAGCGGGTACCCCGTTCAGCCGCGGTCCCCGGGCGGCGACCGCGTCCCGGCGCGCCCGGCCCTCCACAGATCCTCGACCCGAGAGCACGAACCACCGCGGAAAGCCGGTGGATCAAGCGCTTTCTGCGGCGCCGGGGCCGCGGCCGACCGGGCTCGAGGCGTTCGACCTCATCGAACTGAAGCGCGGTGGGGATCCGACGCGTGACGCACGACCATTCCCGCCAGTGGTACGTGGTGCTGGCCCGCGTGCATGTCCCGGTCCCGCAGCGAACCCTGGCTCACCGGCCGGGGGAACGAAATCTTCACGACGTTCAACGACGGAATGCGGAAGATCTGCACCGTTGCCTCGTCGACGTGGTAGAGCGAAGCCACCACCCGCTCGTTCAGGAATTCCTCGTCCGCCGCCACGCGATAGCCGTCGGCGTCGCGCATGAACAACTCCATCGTCACCCAGAACGGGCCCGCGTTCTTGGAGCGGACCTCGTGGGCCAGGTCCGCCAGAGTGGTTTCAGGCATGGGTCTTCCCCTCGAACTCGATCCGGAACAGGTCCGATGGCGCGCAGTCGACGACGTGGTTGAGCACGAATTCGTACGCCGCCCCGCGTTCGACCTCCGCCGGGGACGAGGGGAACGCGAAGCTCGGCAGGTAGTCCATCGACGGCGTCGGCAGGTGCAGCATCAGCGGGTTGGCCACCTTCGCCACCGCGGTCGCCGTGGCCTGGTCCGGCGCGTTGACCAGCAGCATCACCCCCACCTCGCGGGGCGGACCGGCCTCCGGCTCCAACGAGCCCAGCACCGCGTTGTGGCCGTACAGCCGCAGGTCGAACGCGTATTCGTCGGCGGCGAGGCCCAGCGTCTGACCCACCCGCTGCGTGATCAGCGCACGCATCAGGGCGGCCCACTCGTCGATGTCGGCCAGCACCAGGGGATCGCGGATCGCCGAAAACAATATCGTCTCGTACCCGGTGATCCGCGCGCCCTCCAGCTTGATCGTGTGCTGGTCCGCGACGTGGAACCGCGACCCGGTGACGCGGACGGTCCGGTCGTCGACGGCGGTGTACACCGCCTCGCGGACGTCGAGCGTGCCGTCGGGTTCGCGCATCTCGAACGGGTTCGCCGTCTCGTACAGCATGTGCGCCGCCACCAGGATCGGCGTGCACGCCGCGCCCGGGTCGAGCGGCTCGATCGTGAAGCCGCCGGCGTCGATGGTCGCCAGGACGCCGCCCGCGCGCGGGTTGTCCGTGCACTGGCCGCCGCACTCGACGATCTTGGCCGCGTGCCACGTCGGGCCGGCCGGCATGCCCTTCATGAGCGGGAACGCCGCCGCCACCGCCGTGTCGCTCGCCCGGCCCGCCAAGACGACCTGCGCGCCCGCGCGCAGCGCCTCGGCGATCGGCTCGTGCCCCATCGCGCCGACGATGTGCGTGCAGCTTTCCAGGGTCTCGGCGGCCAGTTCCCCCAACGGGGGCAACGGGTGCACGCGGCCCGCGTCCAGGTGCTCCTTCAGCTCGGCCGCGTCCTGCTCGCTGTAGATCTTCGCGACCTTCAGGTCCAGGTCCTCCTCCGCGAGCACCTCGGCGGCGATCCCGGCGACCCAGTCGACGCCGGCGTCGGTCCCGCTCGTCCCGCACGACCCGACGATCACCGGGATCCCGGCGCCCGCGGCGGCCGTGAACAGGCTGCGCAGGTCGCGCGCCACGGCCTTGGCGGTCGTCTTGGCCGTCGCGGCACCCAGGTAGTACGGGCCGGAGTCCGTCGACCCGCCGTCGATGCTGATGACGTCGGCCCCCAGGGCGATGCCGCGTTCGACCGTGGCGTGGTCCCAGCCCGCACCGAGCATCCCGCTCGGCGCCAGTACGCGCACCTTGTGCATGTCCCTCATCCCTCTCCGTTCACCACGTACCGGGCCCGGCCGTCCAGGGCCGCGACCAGTTCTTCGGCACCGCGCAAACCGGCGGCCCGGCGTGCTTCGGCGGTCTGCCCGGCCAGGTGCGAACAGACGACGATCCCGGCCACCCCGCGCAACGGGCTGTCGAGCGGCAACGGCTCTTCGCACACGACGTCGAGCACCGCGCCGGCGATCTCGCCGGACACCACGGCCGAAACCAGCGCCGCCTCGTCGACGATCGCGCCGCGGGCGGTGTTGACGAGCACAGCCGTCGGCTTCATCAGCTTGAACGCCGAGGCGTCCAGCAGTCCCCGCGTCCGGTCGGTCAGCGACGTGTGCACCGAGACGTAGTCCGAAGTGGACAGCAGCTCGGGCAGCCCGGTGAACCGGACGTCCGGGCCGCGCAGGCCGGACGTGCAGACGACGGTCATCCCGAACGCGCGCGCCAGCGGCACGACCGCCCGTGCGGAAGCGCCGTACCCGATGAGCCCGAGCGTCGACCCGCGCAGTTCGCGCCCGTCCTCGCGCGGCCACTTCCCCGCCGCCACCCCGGACGCCGACTGCACGAGCCGCCGCGCACCGGCGAGCAGCAGCCCCATGGTGTATTCGGCGACGGCGTTCGCGTTGACGCCGGGCAGGGTGCTGACGCTGATCCCCCGGCGGGCGGCGGCTTCGACGTCGATGGAGTCGTAGCCGACGCCGGTCCGGACGATGACGCGCAGCTTCGGCGCGCGGGCCAGCACGCCGGCTGAGAGCGGCTCGTTGGCGACCAGCGCCGCGTCGATCCCGTCGAGCGCCTCGACCAGCTGCTCGGGATCGCGCTTGCCGTTCATCGGAGCGTGCACGGTTTCCAGCCCGGCGCCGCGCAGGTATTCGTCGACCTCGTCGCCGGGGCGCAGGTAGTCGGTGGTGACCAGGACCCGGTTCACAGGACGCGCCCGTCGGTGCGGCGCCGCTGCAGCACGGCGACGCGGGCGATAAGGAGCACCGCGATCGCCGTGACGAGCGCGATGTCGAGCAGCAGGAACGGCCAGCCGGTCACGTCGACCATGCCGCCGACCAGCGCCGGCCCGAGGAACCCGCCGCTCGACCAGCCGACGGTGTAGAGCCCGGTGTAGGTCCCGAGCACGCGGGCCGAGGGCGCGAGGTTCCACAGGACGACCGCCGCGTTGACCATGAACGCCGCCGCGCCCGCGGCCGCCACGCACATCGCGACGATCGTGCCGGTGGGTGTCCGCACGACGGTGCCGAGCACCATGGCCGCGGCGAACACGACCATCCCGATCAGGATCACCCGCAGCCGCCCGAAGCGTTCGGCGAACAGCGCCACCGGGTAGGCGGCCGCGAGGAACGCCAGGCCGCTGGGCAGGGTGAGGCCGCCGGCGTCACCGCGGGACACGCCGAGCGTCTCGATGCCGTAGTTGGTGACGAGGGAGCGCGACGCGAACCACGCGCCGCCGAACGCGAAGACGGCCAGGATGACCAGCAGCCGGCTGCGGTCGGTGTCCCGCAGGATGTCGAGCAGGACGTCCCGCATCCGCACCCGCGGGGAGTTTTCCGCGTGGCCGGCGCGGTCTTCTTCGAGCGCGGCCCGGTAGGCCGGGGAGTCGCTGTCGCGCACCCGCCAGGCGAGCACGCCGATCGACACCAGCATCAGGACCGCCGGGATCGCGAAGGACAGCTTCGGGAAGTCGTCGATGAGGAAGAGGCTGATCAGCGCGGCGACGATCACGGTGATGCTGGAGGCGATCTTGACCGCCGCGTTGGCCCGGCCGCGGCGTTCGGGGGCGATGAAGTCCGGGAGCAGCGACTCGGCGATCGGCTTGAACGAGTTCGCGACGAGGGCGTAGCCGAACATCACCAGGACGAGCAGCGGCAGCGAGACCGCGGCGTGCGGGATGAGCACGAACAGCACGGCCGCGACCGGCATGCCGGCGACGAGGTACGGGATGCGGCGGCCCCACGCCGTCCGGGTGCCGTCCGAGCGGTTGCCCATCCACGGCTGGATGAAGATGCCGAGCAGGTTGTCCATGCCCATCAGGGCGCCGATCAGCGCGGCGCTGCCGACGTGCTCGCGCAGCAGGGGCGGGACCTGGGAGTCGTAGAGGTTCCACGTCGACTCCTGCGCGAAGACCGCCAGAGCCACGAAGAACGTGATGCGTCCCGGCCGGACGCGCGGGGTGGTCAACGTCATCGTCGGCACCTTCCCTTGGGCATGGCCGCCACCGTACTTTTGCTATAGCAAGATGGTCAATAGTTGCAAACAAGTTTTGCCATGGTCAGTAGGCTGGGCGCATGATGGGTGAGGCACTGCAGACCGACACGCTCGCCGACCGCGTGTACCGGGCGCTGCGCGACGCGATCACCACCGGCGAGCTGCGCCCGGGCCAGAAGGTCACCGAGCGCGGCTTCGCCGAGCGGCTGTCGGTCAGCCCGACGCCGGTGCGCGAGGCCATCCGGCGCCTCGAGCAGGACGGCCTGATCGAACGCGCCGGCCCGCGCACGGTGAAGGTGGCGGTGTTCGGCGGCGTCGCCGTCCAGGACCTCGCCGAGGTCGAGGTCGGCCTGCGCGGCATGGTGGCCCGCTTCGCCGCCCGCCACGCGACGCCGGAGCAGCTGGACGGCCTCGACGCGGTCCTCGACGAGGCCGACGACCTGCTCATCCTCATCAAGCAGCGCCACGAATCCGGCCAGGACGTCGAGAAGCACGTGGGCCGGCTCTTCGACGCCCTGCAGCGCTTCAACGGCCTGGTCGAGTCGTGCGCGGGCAACCCGGTGCTCGTCCGCCTCCTCGACCAGACCCGGGTGTTCTCCTACCCGGAGCGGCGCTCGCGGGTGCTCGAGCGCGTCAGCGTGGACGAGACGTTCGGTCTCGACCGCTACGAGACCCACCGCGCACTGGTCCGCGCGCTGCGGGCGGGCGATTCGGTTCAGGCGGAGGCGCTGGTACTGGAAGACGCCAGGGGCGGCCTCGGGGACCTGCTCGCGAGCTCATGACGCGGTGACGAGCCGCTCCGCGATCGCTCACTCCGGACCTCGGTCGTTCACTCGCCACCCAGGTCGGGAGTGAGCACCTCCAGCTCCCACGCCGGTCCGCGCACTGCGGACCGGCAATTCAGGGGAGGCACCGGTATCGGAAGACGCCCGCGCCGACCCGAGACCGATCCGCTCGGCGATGGCCGCACCCAGGCCCGCGATCGTTCCCGAACCACCCAGGTCCGGACTGAGCACCTCAGGCCGCTCCTCCAGCACTGGTCCGCGCACTACGCGCCGGTGGTTCAGCCGGAGGCACCGGTATCGGAGGACGCCCGCCGCGACCCGGGACCGATCCGCTCCGCGATCGCCGCACCCAAACCCTCCGTCGTTCCCGAACCACCCAGGTCGGGAGTGAGCACCTCCGGCCGCTCCTCCAGCACCCCTTCGATCGCCGCGACGACGTGTGCGGCGGCCTGCGGCTCGCCGAGGTGGTCCAGCATCATCGCGCCGCTCCAGATCTGGGCCACCGGGTTCGCTGTGCCCTGCCCCGCGATGTCCGGGGCCGAGCCGTGGACCGGCTCGAACAGGCTCGGCCGTGTGCGGTCGGGGTTGATGTTGGCGCTCGGGGCGATCCCGATCGTGCCGGTGCACGCCGGGCCGAGGTCGGACAGGATGTCGCCGAAGAGGTTGCTCGCCACGACCACGTCGTAGGCCCGCGGGTTCAGCACGAACTTGGCCGCGAGGATGTCGATGTGGTCCTTGTCCGCGGTGACCTCCGGGTACCGCGCGGCCATCGCCGCCGCGCGCTCGTCCCAGTACGGCATCGAGATCGAGATCCCGTTGCTCTTGGTCGCCCACGTCAGGTGCTTGCGCGGCCGGGCGGCGGCGAGGTCGAAGGCGTAGCGCAGCACGCGGTCCACGCCCGTCCGGGTCATCACCGTCTCCTGCAGCACCGTCTCGCGGTCGGTGCCCTCGAAGATCCGGCCGCCGATGCTGGAGTACTCCCCCTCGGTGTTCTCCCGGACGACGAGGAAGTCGATGTCCCCCGGCCCGTGGCCGCGCAGCGGGCCCCGCACCCCGCGCAGCAGCCGGACCGGCCGCAGGTTGACGTACTGGTCGAACCCGCGCCGGAACTTCAGCAGGCTGCCCCACAGCGACACGTGGTCGGGCACGACCGACGGCCACCCGACCGCGCCGAAGAAGATCGCGTCGAAGCCGGAAAGGATCTCCTGCCAGTCCGGCGGCAGCATTTCGCCGTGCTCCAGCCAATAGTCCGCGGAGGCGAAATCGAACTCGGTCGTCTCGAGCCCGAAGCCGTGGACGTCGGCCGCGGCACGCAGGCAGCGCAAACCTTCCGGGACGACCTCCCGCCCGATGCCGTCGCCGGGGATGACCGCGATGCGGTGGTGCACGAGCCGCTCCTCGAAGTAGGGGTCCCGCCACTGTGGACGGCCGCCCGGCACCCCGGCAAGATCGCTCGCGGCAACCTATCCTTTCCCCCATGGAAAGGCTCGACGACCTCGGTTTCTTCCACGTGGTCGCCGTCAGCGAGACGCTCACCGCCGCCGCGCGCGAGCTGGACGTCTCGCTGCCGGTGGTCAGCAAGCGCCTGAAGGCGCTGGAAGAACGGCTCGACGTCCGGCTGGTGCACCGCGGCGCCCGGCGGCTCGCGCTGACCGCCGAGGGCGAGCTGTACGCGGCCCGCGTCGAGGCGATCCTCGACCAGGTGCGCGAGCTCGACGACCTGGTCGGCCACCGCGCCGGCGACCTGCGCGGCCCGATCGTCGTCCAGGCGACCCTCGGGCTGGGCCGCGCGCACGTCGCGCCGCTCATCGGCGAGTTCACCGCGCGGCACCCGCGGGTGCGCGTCCGGCTCCACACCTCGGCGCTGCCGCTGCGGCCGCACCGGCGCGAGTTCGACCTCGCCGTGCACGTCGGGACGCCGCCGGACTCGACGCTGCGGATGCGCCGGCTGGCGCGCAACCGCCGGGTGCCGTGCGCCGCACCGTCCTATGTGGACCATCGCGGGACCCCCGAACGGATCGAGGACCTCGCCTCGCACGACTGCATCGTGCTGCGCGAGAACGAGGGCGACTTCGCCGTGTGGCGCTTCGGCGGTGCCGCCCAGCCCCGGCAGGTGCGGGTGCGCGGGAGCCTGGCGAGCAACGACGGCGACATCGTCACGGACTGGGCGCTTCAAGGCCGCGGGATCGTGATGCGCTCGGAATGGCAGGTCCGGCCCCACCTGGACAGCGGCGCCCTGGTGCGGGTGCTGCCCGGCGTACCCACACCGCCCGCGGACATCTACGCCCTGCTGGCCGACGACGCCCACGTCCCGCGCCGGACGGCCGAGCTGGTCACCCACCTGGCCGCCCGGCTGCCGGACGCGATCACGGCTTCGCGGCGCCCAAGCCGGTGAAACCGCGTAGCCGCAGGCTGTTGCCGACCACGAACACCGAGCTGAACGCCATCGCCGCGCCCGCGATCATCGGGTTCAGCAGCCCCGCCGCGGCCAGCGGCAGCGCCGCCAGGTTGTAGGCGAACGCCCAGAACAGGTTGCCCTTGATCGTCCGCAGCGTCCGGCGGGACAGCCGGATCGCGTCGGCGACCGCGCGCAGGTCGCCGCGGACCAGGGTGATGTCGCTCGCCTCGATCGCGACGTCCGTGCCCGTTCCCATGGCGAGCCCGAGATCGGCCTGCGCCAGCGCCGGCGCGTCGTTCACGCCGTCGCCGACCATGGCCACGACCTTGCCCTCGTCCTGCAGCCGCTTGACGACGTCCAGCTTGTCCGCCGGCAGCACCTCGGCGATCACCTCGTCGATCCCGACCTCCGCGGCCACCGTGCGCGCGACCGCGGCGTTGTCCCCGGTCAGCAATACGGGGGTCAGCCCGAGCGCCCGCAGCCGGGCGATCGCTTCGGCCGATGTCGGCTTGACAGAGTCGGCGACCACCAGGACGCCGCGGGCCGCGCCGTCCCAGGCCACCGCGACCGCGGTGTGCCCGCGCGCCTCGGCCGCCGCCTTCGCCGCCGTGAGGTCCGCCGGCAACGGCCGGCTCCAGTCTTCGAGCAGCGCCGGGCGGCCGACGAGGACCGCGTGCCCGTCGACGATCCCCTGCACGCCAAGGCCTTCCACGTTCGTGAAGTCCTCGACGGCGGGCAGCTCGCCGCGCTCACGGGCACCGCGGGCGATGGCCGCCGCGATCGGGTGCTCCGACGCGTCCTCCAGCGCACCGGCCAGCCGCAGCAGCTCGCCCTCGTCGACGCCCCCGGCCGCGTGCACGCCGGTGAGCGTCATGCGGCCCGCGGTCACCGTGCCGGTCTTGTCCAGCACGACCGTGTCGACGCGGCGGGTCGACTCCAGCACCTCCGGGCCCTTGATCAGCACACCGAGCTGGGCGCCGCGGCCGGTGCCGACGAGCAGCGCCGTCGGCGTGGCCAGGCCGAGCGCGCACGGGCAGGCGATGATCAGCACCGCGACCGCCGCGGTGAACGCCGCCGCGGTCCCGGCGCCGCTGCCGAGCCAGAAGCCGAGCGTGGCCACGGCCAGCCCGATCACGATCGGGACGAACACCCCGGAGATCCGGTCGGCCAGCCGCTGGACGCCGGCCTTGCCGCTCTGGGCGTCCTCGACCAGCTTGGCCATCCGCGCGAGCTGCGTGTCCGCGCCGACGCGGGTGGCCAGCACGACCAGCCGGCCGCCGGCGTTCACCGTCGCGCCGGTGACGGCGTCACCCTCGCCGACCTCGACGGGCACCGATTCGCCGGTGAGCATCGAGGCGTCGACGGCGGACTTGCCGGTCTCGACGACGCCGTCGGTCGCGATCTTCTCGCCCGGCCGCACGACGAACCGGTCCCCCGCCGCCAGCTCGGCCGTCGGGATCCGGACTTCGGCGCCGCCCCGCAGCACCGCGACCTCCTTCGCGCCGAGTTCCAGCAGCGCCCGGAGCGCGGCGCCCGCGCGGCGCTTGGACCGCGCCTCGAAGTACCGGCCGGCCAGGATGAACGTGGTGACGCCCGCGGCGACCTCGAGGTAGATCGCGCCGGCGCCGTCGGACGGTGCGATCGTCAGCTCGAACGGGTGGGTCATCCCCGGTGTCCCGGCCGTGCCGAACAGCAAGGCCCACAGCGACCAGGCGAACGCGGCCAGCACGCCCATCGACACCAGCGTGTCCATGGTCGCGGCGCCGTGGCGCAGGTTCGTCCACGCCGCCCGGTGGAACGGCCACGCGCCCCAGGTGACGACCGGCGCGGCCAGCGTCAGCGAAATCCACTGCCAGTACGTGAACTGCAGCGCAGGCACCATGGCCAGGAGGATCACCGGCACCGCGAGCACGGCACTGGTGATCAGCCGCTGCCGCAGCGGATCGTTCGCGTCTCCTGCCGGCTGCTCGGCCGGCTCCGGTCGCGGCAGGGTCGCGCGGTAGCCGGCGGCTTCGACCGTGGCCACGAGGGTGGCCGGATCGACGCCCCCGGGCGCCCGCACGCGGGCCTTCTCCGTCGCGTAGTTGACCGAGGCGGTTACGCCGTCGAGCTTGTTGAGCTTGCGCTCGACGCGGTTGGCGCAGGACGCGCAGGTCATGCCGCCGATCGCGAGTTCGATCTCGGTCATGGTCGCCTCCGTCAGTGGCCGGTCGTGAGGGTGAATTCGGCGGTCCGCACGACACCGCCGTGGCGGAAGTCGAGGAACAGCCGGTAGGTCCCCGCGCTGGGTACCTCGGCGGCGAACTTCACCTCGGGCCCGGCACCGGGGTTGCCCTCGGGGTGGACGTGCAGGTAGGCGAGATCGCCTTCGCGCAACGCGACCAGGTGCCCGTAAGCACCGAGGTACGGCTGCAGATCGGTGACCGGGACGCCGTCGCGGCCGACGGTCAGCGTCAGGGGCGACGTCTTCCCCGCGACCAGGTCCCCGGTGAGCTCCACGCGGTAGCCGTCGACGTTCGCGACGCGGCTGGGCGCGAAGGGCACCGGCTGGTAGTCCCCCGCGACCGAAAAGTCGGCGCCGAGGGTCATCGGCTTGCCGCCGGTGGGCGCGAAGTCGGCGAACGCGCGGTAGGAACCCGCGGCGGGCAACGTCAACGGGACGCTCCACGTGCCGTCCGGGGCCAGTTCGGGGTGGACGTGCCGGTAGCCCGAAGTGTCGCGGCGGACCACGATCAAGTGCAGCTTCTTCTCGTGCTCGACGTCGAACGCGGTGACGGGCCGACCGTCCGGGCCGGTGATCGTGAACGAGAACCGGCCGGGTTCGGGCGTCGGGCCGGCAAGGGTGAAGGTGTAGCCGTCCTGGCTCGCGGCGAGCCCGCCCGGCAGCTCACCCGCCGCGGCCAGCTCGGCGTGACCGGCGCTTTCCCCGGCCATGCCCGCGTGTCCGATGCCTTCCCCCGGCGCGGCGGCGACCGGCCCGGCCGCGGTCCCGACGGCGAACCCCCCGGCGGCGAGCAGCGCGAGCGCTCCCCCGAACGCGGCGAGCCGTGCTGCGGTGTTCATGGCAACTCCCCTCGATCCGTTCGCCCGGCTCAGCCGGCGAAGGTGTAGCCGGCTTCCTCGACAGCGGCGCGGATCCGCTCGGCTTCGGGCGTCCGCTCGCTGGTGACGGTGACGGTTCCGGTGGGCAGGTCGACGGCGACGGTGCTGACGCCCTCGACCGCGCCGACCTCCTCGCTGACGGAAGCCACGCAGTGCGCACAGGTCATGCCGGTCACGGTGTAGGTGCTCTCCATGAACCCGAAGGTACCCCTACGGGGTATGGGTTTCAAGTGGTGGCGATCACCCCGGATCTGCGTGACGATGGAAGCGCTTGCATCGGACAAAGGAGTTCCGCATGGTCAAAGCGTTCAGCCGGCGCACCGTTCTGCTCACCGGCACCGGGATCACCGCCGGGCTCGCGCTCCCCGGCGTCGCCCGAGCCTCTTCGACCGGCCGCGTCGGGTTCACCCTCGACGCCGAAACCCTCGACGGCGGCGAGCAGGTCACCTCGCTCACCCTCGGCACCGCCCGGCTCGGCCCGCTCGATCCGGCGAGCCTCACCACCACGACGTTCGGCGTGCACGTCAAGGCCACCAGCCCCATCGACACCGGCGGCCAGGACATCGGCTACGACCTCGACCGGCCCGTCACGGCCGCGCGGCTCGACCACCGGGGGAACATCGTGCTCGAACTGAGCCACGGCGAAGGCCAGACGGGCGGTGGCACCCTCGGCTACATCAACGGCAAGGGCCGCAACGTCCGGCTCGACCTGGTCTACACCATCACGCAGAACGCCTCCGTCCGGCGGCACGGCCGTCCGGTCACCTTCGGCGGCTTCACCCAGGGCCGGCTGGTCAATCCCGAAGTCGACGCCTTCACCCACCACGTCTCGGGTTCGGGGATGAAGTACCGGCTGTATTCGCCCTCGGAGCGGCACGGCCGGAGACCGCTGGTCGTCTGGCTCCACGGCGGCGGGGAAGGCGCTTCCCTGCCCGACGGCTACTACGACAACGAGACCACGCTGCGCGCCAACCGCGGTGCCCTCGGCTTCGCGACCCGGGAAGCGCAGGCGATCTTTGAAAGCGCTTACGTCGTGGCACCGCAATGCACCGCGGCCTGGATGGACGACGGCCCCCGCTTCGCCCCGCTCATCCGCGAGATCGTCCGGGACGTCGTCCGCGCGCACCCCGTCGACCCCGCCCGCGTGCACGTCGCCGGCTGCAGCAACGGCGGCTACATGAGCCTGAAGATGACCACGGTCTACCCCGGCACGTTCGCTTCGTCGGTGCCGGTCTGCGGCGTCGTCGCCGGGCGAAAAGCGGGCGACCCACCGCTGATCCCCGACCCCGAGCTGACCGCGATCACCACGCCCACCTGGCTGATCGCCTCCCGCGACGACGACACGGTGGACCCGTCGGCCAACTCCGTCCACGCGCACGACCTCATCCCGCGTGCCGAACTGACGCTGTACGACCACGTGATCCGGAACGGGCACCAGTTCCCGGGGCACTGGTCGTGGATCTACGCGGCCCGCAACGACCCGAGCACGCGCGGAACCCACCTGTGGCAGTGGATGGCGCGCAAGGTCAACGGCGGATGAGGCCGAGGTCCGTCGCGGCCGCGACGGCGGCGGTGCGCGAGTCGACGCCGAGTTTGGTGTAGCAGCGGGCCAAGTGCGATTTCACCGTGCCTTCGGTGAGGTGGAGGCGCTCGGCGACGGCCCGGTTGGACAGGCCGTCGGCGACCAGGGCGAGCACCTCGATCTCCCGCCGGGTCACCGCGGCACCGGGCCGGCGCATCCGGTCCACCAGCCGGTCGGCGACGGTGGGCGCCAGGGTGGTGCGCCCGGCCGCCGCGGTGCGCACCGCGGCGGCCAGGTCCTCGGGCAGCGCGTCCTTGAGCAGGTACCCGGTGGCACCGGCCTGGATGGCGGGCAGCGTGTCGGCGTCGGTGTCGTAGGTGGTGACGATCAGGACGCGGGGCGCCCCGGCCCGCGCGGTGATCGCCGCGGTGGCTTCGGCTCCGGTCATCCCGGCACCGAACTGCAGATCCATCAGCACGACATCGACGTCCCCACCGGCGGCCCGCGCCACCGCGGCTTCGGCGGTGGCGGCCTCGGCGACCACGACGAGACCGGGCTCGGTCTCGAGCACGGCCCGCAACCCGGCCCGGACGACGGGGTGATCGTCGGCCAGCAACAGGCGGATCGGGGTCTCGGTCATGGGCGGGCCTCCGGCTGGATCTCGGCGGCCCGGGCAACGGCGGCCTCGAGACCGGGCTGGGCCGCCCGCCCCGCCCGTACCACCAGGAGGTCGCCGGCCAGCAACACCCGAATCGGCATCTCGGTCATCGGCGGCCCTCCCGCTCCATCTCAGCGAACCGAACCACCGCGGCCTCGAAACCGGGCTCGGCCACCCACCCCACCCGCACCAGGAGGTCGCCGGCCAGCAACACCCGAATCGGCATCTCCGTCATCGGCAGGCCTCCCGCTGCATCTCGGCGAACCGCGCCCCGGGCTCGGTCGCCGACCCGATCAGGCTGCCGGTCATCGGTGCACCTCCGGTTGGGCCTCGGCGGGCCGGGGCAGCGGCAGGCGGGCCGCCAGCGCCGTGCCCTGGCCAGGGGCCGACTCGATGGTGAACGAGCCGCCCAGTGCGTGGGTGCGGGCGCGCATGGCCACCAGCCCGAAGCCGCCCTCGCCGGGGTCGGGGGCCGGGAGCTCGCCGGGTTCGAAGCCGGTGCCGTTGTCGACGACGTCGAGGGCGATCTCGTCGCCGAGGTAGCTCAAGGTGACCTCGGCGGTGGTGGCGCCGGCGTGGCGGACCGTGTTGGCGAGCGCCGCCTGGGCGATGCGCAGCAACGCGACCTCGTGCGCCGCCGGCAGCGGTGCCGGGTCGCCGGTGCGGTGGAAGCGCGCGGTGATCCGGTGGCGGGCGCTGGTGGTGGCGCACAGGCGTTCCAGCGCGCCGGCGAGCGTGGTGCCGTCCAGCGCCGGCGGGGTGAGGGCGGCGACGAAGCGGCGTGCTTCGGCGAGGTTGTCCGCGGCGGCCTGCCGGGCCTGCTCCACGTAACGGGCCGCGTTCCCCTGCGGTTCTCCGGGCAGGGACCGCCCGGCGGCGCGCAGCAGCAGCTGGATGCTGGACAGCCCCTGGGCGAGGGTGTCGTGGATCTCGCGGGCCAGGCGTTCCCGCTCGGCCAGCACCCCGGCGGTGTGCTGGGCCTCGGCCAGGTCGGCCCGGGCCGCGGTGAGCTCCTCGATCAGGCGACGGCGGCGTTCGCTCTCCTGGTAGAGCGCCTGGTACCCCCACACCACGGCGACCGCGACCGCCGCGCCGAGCGCCGGGCCGATCGCGGCGGCCGGGCCGAAGGTGCCCTGGTGCGCGGCGAAAGCGATGATCGCGGTCAGGGCCGTGGCGAGCACCGCGAGCAGGCCCGCCCGGCGGGACAGCAGGTGGAGCTGGAGGAAGTACAGCGGGAAGGCGACCCACACGCCGTCGGCGGTCAGCACCACCAGGGCCAGCCACCCGGCGCCGACCGCGCCCAGCCACGCCGCGGCGGCCCGCCGGGACGTGCGGACGGGCGGGAGGAGCGGCCCGGCCGCGTACACCACGGCGCAGGCCACCGCCACCGCGACGACCGCCCCGGCCCGCGGCTGACCCCCGGCCACGGCCCGCGCGGCCGCCAGGACCAGCAGGGCGACGAGCAGCAGGTGCAGGCACCAGGTCAGCACCCGGGTGGTCGGCGTCAAGGCAGGAGCGGCGGCGTTCACAGTGCGTCCAGGTTACGGAGCCGCGGCGGGAACCACCTCTATCGAAAGGGGGAACCGGCGCGCCACCGTCCGGCCCGGGAAGTGCCGTCCCCGGCCGGATGCCCCACCGGGGCACCGGCGACGACTGTGGGGACGTACCCGCTCCCCTCCCGAAAGGACAGACCGACGCCGTGTTCGTCGCCTGGAGAGACCTGAAGTTCGCCAAGGGGCGCTTCGCCCTGATGGGCACCGTCATCGTGCTGATCACCCTGCTGGTCGGCCTGCTGTCCGGACTGACCGCCGGGCTCGGCAGGCAGAACGTCTCCGCCATCACCGGCCTGCCCGCCGACCGGATCGCCTTCGGCGGCGGCCAGGACCCGTCGTACGCCGACTCCACCGTCACCGAGGCGCAGTGGCGTCAGTGGGCCGCCGCATCGGGGATCACCGGCGCCGAACCGCTGGGCATCACCACCACCAAGGCCACCGCCGGTGCCCGGAGCAGCGGGGTCTCCGCCTTCGGCGTCCGGCCCGGATCCGGGCTCGCCCCGGACGGCGGCGCGCTCACCGGGCACACCGTGGTCCTGTCCGTCGCGGCCGCCGCCGACCTGGACAGCCGGCCCGGTGCCCGGATCACGCTGGCCGGACGGCAGCTGACCGTGGCCGCGGTGGCCGGCGACGCCTCGTTCAGCCACACCCCCGTCGTCTGGACCACCCTCGACGTCTGGCGGGCGATCGCCCCGCCGACCGGCGGCGACGCCACGGTGATCGCCCTGACCACCACGTCCGGCGCCGACCTCGCGGCCACCGACCACGCCGCCGGCACCCGGACGGTCCCCCGGGACGACTCGCTGTCGGCGATCGGCTCCTACCGGTCCGAAAACGGTTCCCTGCAACTGATGCGCGGCTTCCTGTTCGTCATCTCCGCCTTGGTCATCGGTGCCTTCTTCACCGTCTGGACCATCCAGCGCAGCGGCGACGTCGCCATCCTCAAAGCCCTGGGCGCCACCACGGCCGGGCTGCTCACGGACGCACTCGGCCAAGCCGCCGTCCTGCTCGCCGGCGGCACCCTCGCCGGCACCGGTCTCGCCGTCGCCGCCGGTGCCGCGCTGGCCGGTTCCGCGATCCCCTTCGTCCTGACCCCCGCCACCGTGCTCGTCCCGGCCGCCGTGCTGGTCCTGCTCGGCGGGCTGGGTGCCGCGCTCGCCATCCGCCGGGTCACCGCCGTCGACCCGCTGACCGCCCTGGGAAGTGCCCGATGAGCCTCACCCTGACCGGAGTCACCCTCACCTACCCCGACGGCGACACCCGCCTGACCGCACTCGACGACGTCAGCCTGGCCGTCCCGCGCGGCAGCCTGATCGCGGTGGTCGGGCCGTCCGGCTCCGGCAAGTCGAGCCTGCTGGCCGTCGCGGCCACGCTCATCACGCCCGACTCGGGCACGGTCACCGTCGACGGCACCACGACCGCCGGACTGAGCCGCGGCGAGTGCACGGACCTGCGCCGCCACAAGATCGGCATCGTCTTCCAGCAGCCCAACCTGCTGCCCGCCCTGACCGCCGCCGAACAGCTCCAGGTGATGGCCCGCATCGACGGGCGTTCGGCGGCCAAGGCCCGCACCCGCGCACTGGACCTGCTCGACGCCGTCGGCCTCGCCGCCCAGGCGGCACGCCGGCCGCACCAGCTCTCGGGCGGTCAGCGCCAGCGCGTGAACATCGCCCGGGCCCTGATGAACGAGCCGACCGTCCTGTTGATCGACGAGCCCACCAGCGCCCTCGACCACGACCGCGGCGCCGCCGTCATCGATCTGGTCACCCGCCTCACCCACCAGCGAGCCACCGCGACCGTCCTGGTCACCCACGACCGCGCCCACCTCACGGCGGCGGACCGGATCACCGAAGTGCACGACGGCCGCCTGCGGGTTTCGGCACCGGCGGGTTGAGCGTTCCGGCGGTGCTCAGGCGGTCCGGGTCGGTTCAGCTCCGCGCCGGGCGGTCGGAAAGCGTGCCCATCAACAAAGCCGCGATCGGGCTCGGCACCCGCCGGCTGAAAGCTCCGACGACGCTCATGCGAACCCGAGAGACCGATCGTCGCCCTCCAGCACCGCCGTCCGGGTCCGGTTCAGCTCCGCGCCCGGCTCCACCGCGAAATCATGCCGCAGCCGGTCGTGGATCCGCTGGTACACCGCGAGCGCGTCCGTCCGCAGTCCGCGGGCATAAAGCGCGCGCATCAGCAGAGCCGCGATCGGCTCGCGGTGCGGGTGCGCCGCGAGCTCCGTGGACAGCTCCTCCGCGGCCGACGTGTAGCGGCCCAGCCGCAGCTGGGAGTCCGCCTTGCGCTGGGCCAGCGAAAGGCGGTACTCGCGCAGGCGCAGCCGCTCGCCTTCGGCGAAGGGGCCCGGCAAACCCGCCAGGGGCTCGCCCTGGAAGAGGCCGATGGCGTCGGCGCACCGCTCGGCCGCCGTGGTCAGGTCTCCGGTGTCCGCCGCCGCCTTCGCTTCGCGGTCGAGTTCGCGCAGTCGCGTGAGGTCGGTCCAGACGCCGTTGCTCGCGAACAAGTACCCCGCGCGGCCGCGGCGGATCACCGACTCCTTGCTCGTCTCCTTCGCCGCGCGCAGACACGCGCGCAGGCGCAGCACGTACGTCGGGAGCACGCCGGTGCCGGTGCCCGGGGGTTCGAGGCCCCAGACGTCGTCGAGGAGGCCGGTGTCGGTGACCACGACGTCCGGGCGCAGCAGCAGGGCGGCCAGCAGCGCCTGCTGCCGGACCGGGCCGAGGTCGAGGGCGGCCGTGCCGCGCCACGCCCGCAGCGGGCCCAGCACCGAGAACCGCAGCTGCGCCACCGAAGGCCGCGGCGCCGGTGCCGGGACGACGGCGGGGGTCCGGGCGGCCGTCACGATGCCGTGGTCGAACGCGTACACGACGGCCGCGGCCCGGTCGCGCAGGCCGAGTTCCTTCAGCAGGCGGGCGAACCGGGTCTTCACCACCGCTTCCGGGATGCCGAGCGAGGTGGCGATCTCGGCGTCGGTGCCGCCGCGGCCGACCGCGCGCAGCACCTCGAGCTGCTCCGGGGTCAGCGCGCCCGGCCGCGGCTCCGGCTGCCCGGCCGAGTGCCGGAAAGTGGTCAGCACGCGGGCGGTGACGGCGACGTCGAGCCACGCGTCACCCGCGGCCACCGCGCGGACCGCCCGGATCAGGTCCTCGGCGGGCGAGTCCTTCAGGACGTACCCGACCGCGCCCGCACGCAGCACGCCCGCGAGCAGTTCGTCGTCGTCGAACGTCGTCAGGGCCAGCACCGGCGGCCGCGGGCCGGTCTCGCGCAGCCGCCGGGTCGCTTCGATCCCGTCGACGTGCTTCATCCGCAGGTCCATCACGACGACGTCGGCTTCGGCCGCGGCGAGCGCCGCGGGCACCTCGGCACCGTCGCCGCACTCGCCGGCGATGGTGAAGCCGTCGCGCTGGCGCAGGATCCGGCGCAGCCCGGACCGGACCAGCTCCTGGTCGTCGACCAGGAGGACCCGGATCACGACGCCGCTCCGGTCGCCGTCGGGGGGACGGCGAGGTCGACGAGCCAGTCGCCGCCGTCGGGCCCGGCGCGCAGGCGGGCGCCGATCTGCTCGGCCCGCGCCGCCATCCCGGTCAGCCCGGAGCCGTCGGTCGAGAACTCGGCCGGCCGGTCGGGCAGGGTGTTGCGGACGCTCAGGCGGACCTCGTTCCGGCCGACGTGCAGCCGGATCCGGGCGGTGCTGCGCGGCGCGTGCTTGGCGATGTTCGCGAGCGATTCCTGGGTGATGCGGTAGAGCGTGAGCCCGGCCAGGTCGGTCACGTCGGCGGCGTCGCCTTCCTGCTCGAAGTGGATGTCCAGGCCGGCCCCGCGGGTGTGGGCGACCAGCCCGGCGATGTCACCGGCGCCCGGCAGTGTGTGCCGTTCGGCCGGCGCGTGCGAGAGCAGCCGGACCGTGCGGCGGATGTCGGACATCGCTGCCCGGCCCACCCGCTCGGCCTCGGTGAGCCCTTCGATCGCTTCGTCGACGTCCCGGTCTTGCTGCAGCGCGCGGCGGGCACCGGTCAGGTGCAGCAGCGTGATGCTGAGCGAGTGCGCCACGACGTCGTGCACCTCGCGCGCGATGCGCTGGCGTTCGGTGAGGATCGTGTGCTCGCGTTCGGCGTCCCGGCCGGCGCGCTCGGCGGCCAGCGCGCGGACGTACCAGCGGAGCATGAACCCGCCGGAGTGCCCGAGCAGCACCGCGGCCAGGTAGACCGCGGCCCCGGTCAGGCCGGGCCCGGCCGCGGCCAGGACGAGCACCGCGAGGTCGAGGCCCAGGAACAGGAACGCGACCGCGGGCCGCGCGATCGAGGCCACCTCGGCTGCGAGCACCACGAGCACGATCGGGGCGAAGTCCGGCAGGCGGGGTTCGGTCAGCAGGATCGTCACCGCGCCGGCCACCGTGACGCACTTGGTCCACACCGGGAGGATGCGGCCGGTGGCCAGCCAGACCAGGCTGGTCGCCACGACGAGCAGCGCGACCACGACGAGCACGAGCGGCGGCAGCACCCCCGCCCGCTGCGCGATGGCGGTGCCGGCCAGCAACGCCGTGAAAGCGTTGGTGCAGACCGCCACCCACCACGGCAACGCGATCCGGGACTGGGCGAGGCTCGCTTCCAGCCGATCGCGCATCTTCACAGCCTCACCCTAGGGCCCGTCTCGCGATCAGGGGTAGTAAACGCCGTTGTACCACTGGCCGCCGGCGTCGTCGGAATAGACGTCGACGTTGAAGTTGTAGTTGCCGTGCTTGCCTTCCCAGAGGTAACCGGGCAGGCCCGAAGCCGCGTCGATGTCGCAGATGACGTCATCGGTGCACAACGTCAACGTGGGGATGTTCCCGAAGAAGTCGTCCACCCCGGCGAGCGGGAAACCGGCGATGGGCGCGATCAGCGGGTGGCCCGCCGCCCCGGCGTTGCCCGGTCCCGGCGCCCGCTTCGGGTCCGCGATGAGCACGGCGTTCACGTTGTCGAAGGTCTGCCAGTTTTCGGTCACCCACGTGTGCACCACCGCGGCGCCGAGCGAGAACCCGACCGCCTTGACGTGCTGGCCCCCGCACGCGTTGCGCTGGTCGCGGATCAGCCGGTTCAGCTCGTTGACGCCCTGGCGGGCGTTGTAGCCGATCGGCTGGGCCGGGTACCCGACGCGCTGGCTGATGTTGCCCTGCCAATAGGGGGCGTTGGAATCGTTGTCCCCCGTTCCGCCGACCACGATCGTGTAAGTGCCGTCGCACGACGCGGCCTGCGCCGCGGGTGGGGAAAGCAGGCCCAGCCCGGCCGACGCGAGAATGCCCGTCAGCAGGATCGAAATCTTTTTCACAGCAACCCCCTTGAACTGTCGCGGCCCGGTTGACCTCGACGCGGGGAATGCTGCCAAGCGATCATGAAATTCCGATGAAACCGCGCACTCGTTCACCCGGTCATGCGATAACCGACGCCGCGCACGGTGTGGATCAGCACCGGGTCGCGCAGCTTGCGCCGCAGGCGGCCGATCACCACCTCCAGCACGTTCGACCCCGGGTCGGCCGCCTCGTCCCAGGCGTACGCCAGCAACGCGGTGCGCGAAACCGGGCGGCCGGCGGCGGTCATCAGCCGTTCGAGAACGAGGTATTCCTTGCGGGTCACCGTGAGCAGCACGCCGGCGCGGGTCACCTGGTGCTTGCCGTTGTCCAGCTCGACGTCCGCGCAGCGCAGCACGTCCGGCCGCGTGGTCAGGTCGCGGCGGCACAGCCGGCGCACCCGCGCCACCAGTTCCGGCATCGCGAACGGCTTGACGAGGTAGTCGTCGCCGAAGCGCAGGCCGTCGATCCGGTCGGCCACGCTGTCGCGGGCGGTCAGGAACAGCACCGGCATCGGCCAGTCCTCGCGGCGCCGCCCGCTCACGTACCGCAGCGCGTCGCCCGAGGGCAGCATCCGGTCGAACACCGCGCAGTCGTACGGGTTCACGAACAGCGCCTCGTCGGCGGCCGGCAGGTCGGCCACGGTGTCGACCGCGAACCCGGCGGCGCGGAGGGCGGCGTCGAGCGCCACCCGCAGATTTTCGTCGTCCTCGGTCACCAGCACCCGCACCCCAGCACGTTAACAATCCGGCCGAAAGCAGGCGGATACGGCCCGCGGCGGGCCTGCTCACCAGCACCGTTTCCGCCGTGGCTGCCGTCGGATTGTTAACCAACGACTCAGCAGCGTGCGGCGGCTGCCACGACGTCGTCGGCGAGCAGCTCGCGCAGTTCGCCCACGTCCGGGATCCGGCCCAGCTGCCGCAACCGCTGCGACTGCGCCTTGCGCATGCCTTCGAACAGCCGCCGTGCGTCCCGCGCGTTGCCGAAGTTCGGCTCGGCGGCGGCGCGCGTGAAGAACTCCGTCAGCACCGGGCGCGCGGCCGGGTCCAGCGCGTAGTCCCCCGCCGACACCATCCGGCCGACGATGCCCAGCAGCTCGCCGGGGGTGTAGTCGGCGAACTCGATCGTCTTGCCGAAGCGGGACGCGAGCCCGGGGTTGGCCGACATGAACTCCGCCATTTCGGCGGTGTAGCCGGCGACGATCACCGCCACGTCGTCGCGGCGGTCCTCCATCAGCTTGACGAGCATGTCGATGGCTTCCTGGCCGAAGTCGCCGCCCGCCGACGCCGCCCGCGACAGCATGTAGGCCTCGTCGATGAACAGCACGCCACCGAGCGACTCCTCGACCACGACCGCGGTCTTCTCCGCGGTGTGCCCGATGTACTGGCCGACGAGGTCCCGGCGCGACACCTCGCGGAACTGGCCGCGCGGCAGCACACCCAGTGCCTTCAACAGCTTCCCGTAGATCCGCGCGACCGTCGTCTTGCCGGTACCGGGCGCGCCGGCGAACACCAGGTGGTGGCCGGTCGCGCCGACCGGCAGCCCGGCCCGGCGGCGCCACTCGTTGACCTGCAGCTCGTCGACGAGCGCCCGCACTTCGGCCTTCACGCCCGGCAGGCCGACCATCGCGTCCAGCTCGGCCAGCAGGTCGTCCAGCTCCTGGCTGCCGAGGCCGCCGGGCGCCGCCGGGTCGCTTGCCGCGACCACGGTGGTCGTCGCCCCCGGTGCCACCACGATGCCCGGTTCGGCGGTGTTCTCCACCCGGCAGCCGGCCACGCGGCCCCCGCAGCCGGTGGCGAACGCGATCCCGGCGCACCGCGTGTCGCGGACCGTGCAGCCGGCCAGCTCGGGTGCGCCGTGGTGCGCCACCGCGATGCCCTCCTGGCCGGTGCGGGTGATCTCGCAGCGTTCGACGACCGGCCGCGCGTACTGGTACACGTACAGCCCACGCAGCCCGCACCCGGTCACCGCGCAGTTGCGGATCACCGGGTCGGCCCCCATCGCGACGATGACACCATCGCCGGTTACGTCCTGAACCGTGGTGTCGGCGAGCGTGCCGGACCCGCCTTCGACGACGATCCCCTGCTCCCCGCCCGCGACGGCGCACCCGGTCACCTCGAACCCCGCGGTCCCCCGGATCCGGATGGCCGGGCCGCGGCCGCCGGCGAAGACGCACTGCCGGACGGTGAGCGCGACGTCGTCGGCGGAGATCGCGCCCGCGTCCCCGGCGCGGACCTCGATCCCGCGCAGCGCAAGGAATCCGCCGTGGACGGCGAAGACCGGCTGGTCGGCGCCACCGCCGTCGACGACCACCGCCGCGCCGGCCGCGGCTTCGATCGTCACGCGCCGGCCGGCCAGTTCGAAGACCTCGTGGTAGGTGCCCGCGGCGACGGTGATCACGGCGTCGTCGCCGGCGTCGGCCAGCGCGTCGCCGATCGTCGCGTACGCGCCGGGCCGCGCCGCGACCGCCAGGGTGCGGCCGGTCATCAGCCCGCCTCGGCCAGCAGCCAGCCGCGGTCGACGGCCTTGGCGCCGGCCTGGAAGCGGCTGCGCGCGCCGAGGCGGTTCATGATGTCGGCGACCATCCGCCCGACCGTGCGGACCGAGATGCCCAGCTGGACCGCGGCCGACTCGTCGGTGCTGCCGGAGCAGAGCAGCACCAGCAGGTCCTGCTCGCGCGCGGTCAGCATTTCGTCGTCGCCCGGCTCGGGCAGGTCCGACGGCCCGAGCGGCACCGCGGTCCGCCAGGCCCGCTCGAACAGCCCGGCCGTCGCGGTGACCATCCCCGGCAAGCGAAACGCGGCTATCGCGGGGCCCGGCCGCTCAGCGGGCAGCACGACGGACTTGCGGTCCAGCACCAGCGCGTCCATCGGCACTTCCGTGTCGGTGCGCACCTGCGCGCCGGCGAGCGCGAGCGCCCGCGCGGTGCCCGAAAGCCGTGCCGAGTCGGGGAACAGCGCCCGGCAGGGCACCCCCGCGCGCAGGTTCGCGTGGGCGATCCGGCGGAACTCGCCGACGGACGCCGCACTAGTGTCGGCACTCATGATCAGGACCTCGCTGACCGCCGTGTCCGGCAGCGCGTCCGGTCCGGTCCCCTCGACGAGACTGAGCCCGCTCCCCTGGTTCATCGCGCCATCCCCTCGTTTCGCCGCGGCCGGTTCATGCCAGATCCCGCGGATCCGCTGGTCTCCGCTCGCCGACGCGTTAACGTGCTCGAGCATGTGGCCACTCTCCCCCGGGCACCTGAGGTTTCGATGACAACCGTCCTGGTCGTCGAAGACGACGAAAACCTGCGGGTCGCGGTGGCCGCGCGGCTCGGCGCGGCGGGCCTCGACGTCGAGGTCGCGGGCGATCTGGCGGGCGCCGACCAGGCCCTGCGCGCGGGCCGGCACGGCTGCGTCGTGTTCGACCGGATGCTGCCCGACGGCGACGCGATCGGGTACGTCCACGCGAGGCGCGTCGAAGGCTGGCGCACGCCGGTCCTGTTCCTGACCGCGCGCGACGCCCTCGCCGACCGGGTCGCAGGCTTCGAGCACGGCGGTGACGACTACCTCGTCAAGCCGTTCGCTGTGGCGGAGCTGACCGAGCGCGTGCTGAACCTCTGCCGTCGCGCCTCGCTGGACCGGCCGTCGGTGCTGCGGCACGACGACCTGGTGATGGACTGCGCGCGCCGCGAAGTGCGCCGGGCGGGCGTGCTGCTGACGTTGTCGAACAAGGAGTACGCGGTGCTGGAGTACCTGATGGTGCGCGGCGGGGACCCGGTGGAGCGGGCCGAGCTGCTGGAGCACTGCTGGGACAGCACGACCGACCCGATGTCGAACGTGGTCGACGTTACGGTCCGGCGGCTGCGCCGCAAGCTGCGGGAACCGGAGCTGATCCACGCCGTGCGCGGCCTCGGCTATCGATTGGGCGACCGGTGAACCGCTCGTCGGCCGACCGCTTGCGCCGGCTGCGCTGGGCGTTGACGGCGTTGTTCACCGCGGTCAACGCCATCGGGCTGGTCGCGTTCGCGTGGTTCATGATCAGCGAGGACGCCGACAAAGGCACCGAGCGGATCGACGCCGAACTCCTGCGCGTCACGTCGTCGGTCAGCAGGCTCGTCGGCTACGACGCCGCGATCGACCTCTCGCTGGTCAACACCGACGTGCTGAACGAGCAGTGCCCGCAGTTCGCGATCCTGCCGGGCGGCGCGGCCGGGTTCCAGGCGCACCTGTCCCGGCGCACGTGCGTGCCGGTCGACGCCGGCGTGCTCGACGGGCTGGCCACCGAGGCGGTCCGCGGCGGCACCGTCGTGACGGGCTACCAGCGCGGCACCGGCGGCGAGCTGGTCCAGGTCCGGGCGGAGCCGCTGCTGAGCCGCACGGGCAAGCCCTTCGCGGCGGTGGTCGCGGTCGAGGACACGGCGGCGGCCTCGGCCGAGCACACCCGGTTCGTCCTGCTGGTGGTCGGCGGCTGCGCGCTGCTGGTCACGGCGCTCGGCTTCGCGGGCCACGTGCTGTCCGGCCGCTCGATCCGCCCGGCGGCGTCGGCGTTGCAGCAACAGGAGGTCCTCCTCGCCGAAACCGCGCACGACCTGCGCACCCCGGTGGCGGCGCTGCGCGCACTGGCCGAGACGGCGATGCTCGACCCGGCCCAGCGCACGGACCTGCTCCCCCGCACGGTCCGCCTGGCGGCGCGGATGGGCGGCATCATCGACGACCTCCTGGTCCGCGCCCGCCTCGCGGCCGGCGTCGAGCAGCTGAGCATCCAGCCGGTGTGGCTCGACCAGCTCGTGGCGGGCGTGGTCGAGGACACGGAGCCCGACGGCGCCCAGGTCACGGTGACGACGGCCCCGACGAAGGTCAACGCCGACCCGGCCCTGGTCCAGCGAGCGGTGGGAAACCTGCTCAACAACGCATTGAGGTACGGCCGCCAGCCGGGCGCCCCGGCGATCGTCCACGTGATGGTCGCGGGCGGCACGGTGACGGTCGCGGACCACGGTCCGGGGATCGACACGACGGTGACCGAGGACGCGTTCGACCGGTTCGCGAGCACGGGCGGCTCGTCGGGCCTGGGGTTGTCGATCGTCCGGTGGGTGGCTGAGGCGCACGGGGGGACGTTGTCGGTTTACAACGCCGATGAGGGTGGAGCGATCTTCGAGCTGCGCTTCCCGGTGATCGCGGTCTAGCCGGCCAGCCGGTGCTGGAGCCAGCCCGGAACGTTCTCGCGCGGGTACCTTTCGGCCTCTTCGGCGAAGTGCTCGCGAGGCGGGACGTGGTCCCAGTCCGGCTCGCCGTCCCAGTCGTACTCCGCTTCGTAGCGGCCAGGGTGCACCAGGTGGTAGCGCAGCGACGTCCAGGCACCCTCGCCCGGCCGCGCCATGTCGTCCCTGAGCCCGGCGAAGAACTCGGCGGCCCCCGGCGGTGGCGTCCACTCGAGACCGCCACCGAGCACGGTGATGATCGACGCGCGCAGCTCGACGTACCCGCCGACCGACCGGAAGGTGAGGAAGAGCTGGTCCCAGTCGGCGGGCACCGAGTGGATCATCCACGTGGTGAAGTCCGTGAGCAGTTCGTGGGCCTGCGCCGTGGTCAGCGGCATCCGGGGCATGGGCATCAGTTCCGCTCCTCACCGTGCGCCGACGCGAGCTTTTCCCGCAGCCAGCCCGGAATGTGCTCCGGCTCACGCGGGAACATCTTGAGGTCCTCCGCGTAGTCCGCGGCCGACATCGGCGGGGTCAGCCGGGGCTCGTGGTCGTAGTTGTAGTTGTAGAAGATCGCAGCCGGCGGGTTCAGCGAGACCCGCGCGGAGAACCACGCACCGCGGCCGGGCCGGTAGGTCAGCGTGCGCAGCTTCGCGAGGACGACGTTCAGCTCGCGCGGCGGCCGGATCTCCGGGCGCGACCCGTCGGTCATGATCACGGTCAGGCCGAGGTCCTGCACCGGCACGGTCATCGAGCTGACGAGGTCGATGCGCCGCCAGCCCGTCTCGGGTACCAGGTCCAGCAGCGCGATCCCGAGTTGCTGGACGAGGTCCTCGTGGCTCTCACCGCCGGAAGTCACGGGGCCAGAGTGGGGTGTTGTGGTCACCGGGGAAACTCCTGACATTGACGGTGATTCGGCCTTGCTCGTCCACGCCGTAGGAACGGTAGTGGCGGGTGTGGGGGTCGTCGACGCCCGGGTCCCGCGCCGGCATGACGTCTTCGTGCGCCACCCGGTCGAGGTGCTCGTCCCGGTCGCGTTCCATCTGGTACCAGCTGTCGTCGACGTCGTAGGTGGCTTCGACGTCCTTCGCGCCCGCGTTGCTGTTGTCGATGCGCCCCTCGGTGGACATGTTGATCGACTCGCCACCCTTGCCGGCCGAAGTGCTGCCGTGGTGACCGCCGTCGTCGATGTTCCGGTTGTCGGGCGCCTTGCCGCCCAGAGCGCCCATTTCCGATTGCGCCGTGGTGTCGCGCCGGATCTGGCTGGCTCCGGCGGCGTCGGGCGGCCCCGAGGTCGCCACCGTGTTGCCGCGCGAGTCGGTGCGGTGCACGTCGCCTTCGGTGATCCGGGTGCTGCCGTCGGGGTTGCGCACCTCGAGGCCGTGGTCGACTCGCACGGTGGCGCTGGGCGGTGGGTAGTTCAGGTCGGCGTTGGTCGGCTGGAAGGTGTGGACGTGGGTGACCGCGCCGTCCGGTCCGGTCTGGACGGTCGAGTACGGGTACCCCTTCTGGTCGACGAGGTGGATCCGGGTAGCGGGCGGCAGGTCCGTGCGGCCGGCCAGCGGCGTGCCCTGGGTGATCGGCTCGGTGACGGCCTTCACCTGCCGCTCGCTCCAGCCGTCCGGGGTCCCCTCGAGGAACCCACCACCCTTCTTTTGGTGGGAGAAAACGACTTCCCGATCGGGCTGGGGCCACGTGTCCTGGACCGTCTTGGCCTTGCCCGTGCCGTAGAACCCGTCCTGGGTGACCTTCGCGCCTTCCGGGGCGTGGGTGATCTCCGGGTTGGTCCGCGCCCGCTGCCCGGTCGTCGTGTCGACGTGGGTGATCTTGCCGTCGGCGTCGGTGTGGAAGGAGCCGCGGAACTGGCCGTGGTCGTCGGTCACCCGGTGCTCGCGCTCGCCGGCCAGTGTCGAGTTGCCCTCCGCGTCGACGTGGTTCTGCCGGTTGAAAGCGTCGTTCTGCCGGAGGTTCCCGGTGTGCACGACGGCCTCCCCCGAGGCGGGCGGCTGCCGCCAGGTGGCCGCGGACTCGGGCCTGCCGTCCGTCCCGACGCGGAACTCCTGGTGGTTCGGCCCGCGGTCGACCCGGTAGTTGCCGTTCGGCACCCGGTGCTCGAGGTCCGGGTTGGGCCGGCCGGGCGTGCCGTCGTGGGTGTCGACCCACCTGACCTGGCCGGCACCGTCGGTCTGGAAGCTGCCGCGCGGGTTCCCTTCGGTATCCGTGACGTGGTAGCGGGTGTTCGGCTCGAGGTTCCCCTGCCGGCCGAACGGCTGGTCCGCCCGCGGAGCCCGCGGGTCGCGCGCACCGACATCGGTGTGGCGGGCCGGTTCCGGCGGGGTTTCGACGTGGTCCACCCGCGTGACGTCCCGGGTCCCGTGCACGGTCTTGACGTCGTTGTGCGTCACCGTCCGGACGGCCCCGTCGGGACCGGTCGGGTAGATGTCGTACCGGCGCCCGACCTGAACCCGGTAGTCGGCGTCCGGCACCGGGTGAGCGACTTCCGGGTTCCGGCCGTGCAGTGTGTTCGGGGCGTGTGCGTCCACATGGGACACATTGCCGCTGTGGTCGGTGTACACGCGGGTGCGGACGGTGCCGTCGGGGTCGAGGACGTTGTAGCGCGTGTTCGGCTTCAGTTCCGTGGTGCGCTCGAAGAAGTTCTCGTCCCATCCGAGGCGGACGTCCTCACCTGGCGGCGTGAAGTTCTCGGGCTCCTCCCAGCGCCCGTCGACCTGGTGCTGCGGGTTGAGGTCGTCACCGTCGCCGCGGTGGCGCGCGCTGTCCGCGTCGACGTCGTGGTGGGTGTCCGGGGCGAAGCCGTCGCTTGCGGGGCGGGTGGTGCCGTCGGGGTGGTGGGTGTTCCATTCGCCGTCGGGTGGGATGCGGGGGCGCATCCGGCCGTCCGGGCCGATCTCGAAGTCGGAGGAGAAGACGCGGCCGTGGGAGTCGGTCCAGGCGGGTTTCGTCGGGGCCAGTACTTCGGTGTCGAGTTCGCGCGCGAGGCCGTGGGCGAAGGCGTTGGAACCCGCGTCGCAGCCGATCAGGCGGATCGGGCCGCCGTCGTAGTCGGCGTTGCGGCGGAGGACTTCCGCGAATTCCCTGGGGGTGTAGTGGTGGTCGCCGATGCGGGCGCGGCCGTCCGGGGTGATGTGGACGTCGACGGTGTGGCGGCCGTGCGGGTCGGGTGGGACGCGGTGGGGCAGGTCGCCCAGGTCGGGGTCGCCGGCGTGGTAGGAGCTGCCCGACGGCGTGCTCTCCGCGTGGCGGGCGTTGACCTCGTCGGGGGTTGGTGGGTCGTCGGGGTGGGGGCCGTGGCCGGCGTCCGGGTCTGGTGGGCCGTCGTGGTGCGGACCGTGACTCGCGTCCGGATCCGGTGGCTCGTGGTGGGGGCCGTGGCCGGTGTCCGGGTGCGGGGTGCGGCCGGCGGTCGGGTTGATTGCGCTGTCGATGTCGGCGGGTGGGTGTGGCGCGCCGGCCGGGGTGGGTTCCGGGGTGGGTTTTGCCTCGGCTGGTGGGTCGATGCGGTCGACCTTCAGCGTCTCGGGGTCGACGTGCGCGATGGCGTTTTCGCCCGGCTTCGGTGGCAGGCCCGGGTCGTCGGGCTTCGGTTCCGGTGCCGGCTCGGGTGGCTTCTCCTCGTGCGTCTTCGGCTTGTGGTCCTTGGGTGGGTGCAACGGGGTCAGCTTGCTGGTCGGGAGCAAGTCGTGGCCCGCGATCATGTCGATGCCCGTGTGCAGGACACCGATCCCCCGGAGGAAGGCGAACGCCACCTTCTGCGTCGGCGTCTTCGGCTCGGGGGAACTGGCGCCCGCCCAGCGTTCCTGTTCCAGGAAGTGGTCGCGGTCCACTCCGGCGGTTGCGTGTGCTTCCCGCTCCGGGGCCAGCGAACCCGTCACGTGGGCCTGTTGGGTACGCGGGTCCAGCTCGGCCTTCGCGTCGCGCCACGGCGTCGGCTCGTGTCGTGCCGCTTCCCGGCCCAGCGCCTCCCCGACGGACCCCGGCTGTGCGGCGGGCTCTGCCCTGCCCCCGGACGACGCCTGCTCGGCCGCCCGCTCCGGTGGCGCCCCCTCCGCCGGCCGCTCGGGAGACACGTGTTCGGCGGGCCGCTCCACCGCCCGCTCCGAAGGCCCGTGCTCGATCGGCCGCTCCGCCGACGCACCCTCAGTGGCCCGCTCCGAGGGCCCGTGCTCGACAGGCCGCCCCGCCGACGCACCCTCAATGGCGCGCTCCGACGGCCCGTGCTCGACCGGCCGCTCCGAAAGCGTGTGGTCAGCAGGCCGCTCCGAAGGTGCGTCCTCCTCCGGCGCACGCTCCCGTTCCGCAGGCCGCTCCGGCGGGTGCTCGGCCGGCGTCCGGTTCTGTGGCCTGCTCGGTACGTTCTCGGGCGGCGGTCCCCCACCCGGTGGATCCTCCGGCGGCCGCTCCGTCGTCCCGCCCTCTCGCCGCACGGCCGGTTCGCCGACATCGGGCGCGGGACGTCCCAGCCCCACCCGCGAGAGCGCCCCCTCCACCCCCGGGATCTTGCGGACGACCTTCCCCGCTACCTCCGTCGCCGTCGGGATCTTCGTGATCGCCGAGCCCGTCGTCTCCAGCACGCGCCCCGCCGCCGCGACCGCGCCCACCCGGCTGCCCGCCGCCGCTGCGCCCGCGCCCCGCATCGCCGCGCCCGCGCCCTTGGTGCCCAGCACCGAACTCACGATGTTGAACGTCGCCTTGCCGCCGGCGCGAGCCGGGTCGTCGCTCCAGTCGTCCCACGCGACCAGGGACTTGCCCGCGTCGACCATGGTGCGGCCCATCTCGCCGCGCTCGAAGCCCGGGAGGCCGTACGTCTGGTCCAAAGAGGACAGTCCGGGAACGGCATACGTCGCCGCGGCCAAGGCGAACTTGCCCAAGCCACCCCAGGCCTGGCCGGCGGTCGACCACGACCAGTGGCCGTCCGCGTAGCCGGCCAGGGCGCCGAAGCCCAGGACCATCTCCTTGGCGCCCTCGCCGATGCCGACGAAGAACTCGCCGACGTTTCCCCAGAAGCCGTGGGGCTTCTTCGGTTTCTTCGGTTCCGGGGGTTTGCCGAACTTGTCGGCCAGGTCCTTCTGGATCTTCGCCACCTGGCCGGCCACGTTGATCGCGAACACCAGCCGCGCCGCCGTGCTGGTGCACCGCGCGAACAGGTCTTCGTTCAGCGCGATGTACGCCCTGATCAGGAACTTCGCGCTGCTGACCTTGTTCGAGAAGTCCTGGCTCAGCGCTGCCAGTGCGTCCATCGCGGTGGCGAGGTCGGCGATGCCCGACTCGCCGCCACCGCCGCCGTGGTTCAGCGAATGGACGGAGTAGTACAGCTCGAACCCGGCCGCGTCGGTCCAGACCTGCCGCACGTCGGCCGCGGCCTGGTCGGAGTCCTGGACGGCGTCGCGCAGCGCCTTCGCCGCGTCCGTCCACGCCTGGGCGAGGTTGTGGGCGTCGGTTTCGCTGTCCGGCGGCCACAGCAAGTCCTTCGCCAGGCCGCCGTGCGCGACGGCCCAGCGCCACAGCTCGCCGTCCGGTTCGAGGAGGTCCGTCATCGCCGGGCGCGGGTCACCAGAGGAATTCGGCGGCGGCCGCGCGGTCCGCGGCTTCGTAGACCTGTACCGCCTGGTCCCCGTTGCCGGCGAGGGTCTGGTACGCGCCGGTCAGCTGGGCCATCGCATCGGAAATCGTCTGCTTCGGTCCGTTGTAGACGGTCGTGAACGCCTGACCGAGCGGGCCGCCGCCCAGCCGGCCGGGGTTCTCGATCCGGTCGCGGCACCCCGGCCACGCCGCGTCCAGCGCCGTGCCCGCGCCGCGCAGCCGGGCCAGCCGGGCGGTCGTCTCACCGGGGTCCATGTCGATGCGGCCGTCATGGTCGTGGTCGATGCCCGTCATCGCGCGCTCCGGCGGTCGAGCTCGTGCAGCAGCGGGTCGAACCGCAGGTCGGTCGTCGCGGAGGTGGCGTCCGGGGGCAGCAGGCTCGCGACGATCGCGAGGCCCTCCTCCTCGGCGCGTTCGACGGCCCGATGGACGGTGCCGGCGATGTCCCGCGCCAGCGCCGCCGCGTCCGTGGTGCGGTAGATGCGCGGGTCCAGCGTGAGTTCGAGGAGCTCGCCCGCACCGCCGACGGTCACGCCGATCAGCCCGTCGTCGGACTCGGCCGTGGCCCGGATCTCGGCCATGCGCTGCTGCGTCGACCTGATGTCGCCGGCCAGGCGCGCGTGATCGGCGCGCAGGTCGAACGGGAACGGGGAATCCACGGCCACCTCCGGGGGACGTCTCCGGCCCAGTCTCACGCCGCCGACGACGCCGGATGGCCGCGTGACTTGTTCTTGCCACGGCGGTGTTCCACGCCCCGGCGCACCCGACGATGACGGGCATGACCTTCGACGTCATCGCGCTGTGCCGGCGGGAACCCGGTCCCGAAGCCGTCGTCGCGGCGTTGCTGACCGCGGGCGAGGGATCCTTTGTGGACTTCGACGCGGACCGGCAGCTGATCGGCGTCCGGCACCCCGGCGGCCGGCGCCTGCTGACGGTCGAGAGCGCCCGCCTGGTCCGGGTGCCGGGCGAGGTGGACCGGCTGCTCGGCCTCGACGTGCCCTCCCCGGTGTGGTGGGTGGAAGGCCGCGCGCCGGACGACGACGTCGAGGCCGAAGCCGTCGCCCGGACCTTCGCCGAAGCACTGGCCGTCGCGACCGGGGGCCGCCCGTGGTCGAGCCGGTGACCACCGCGGAGGCCCTCGTCGTCGAGCAGCACCGCGACGTCGTGCCCGCCACGGCGTCGCTGATCGACGCGGCCAAGACGGCCACGCGCGACGGGCGGGCGCTGCAGCTGCGCACCCCGGCCCACAGCCGCCTCACCTTCCCGCTGGAACTGCTGCTCCGGGACGCCCGCGGCGACTGGATGGCGGGTGACCGCGACGGCTTCCGGGGATTCCCTTTGGCCTGGAACGGAGTCCGGTTCGTCCGGGACGGCGACGTCGTCGCGGAGGCGCCCGTCCCCGGGTCCGGTGACCTGGAGGTACGCATCCTCACTTGCCGGCCGCCCCGGATCGGTGCGAGCACCGAGACCGCGATGCGGGTGCTCTCCGGCGGCCCGCCCCTCGGCTGGGGCGTGGCCGAGCCGGTCACCGAGCCGTGGTCCACCGGCGACCTCACCGAGCACGTCCGAAAGCACTTTCCCCGGCCGGTGTCCGTGGTCGTCGTCGGGCACGGCACCACCGGGCGGCTCCGGGTGTCGCAAGTGGACGGTTTGGTCGTCGAAGACGTCGAGCTGAGCGGCCCGGCAGCCGGCACGGTGGCGAGAGCCGCGATCGAGGCGCTGGCCGCGGAATCCGCCCGGACGGCCCGGATGGTGGTCGTCGGCGCGCACCCCGGACGGCGGGAAGGGCTGCGCTCCCCCGGCGTGGCGACCGCCCTGCCCTACGGTGTCCTCTTCGGACCCGAGCTGGTGGCCGGCCGCGGGGTCGCCCACGCCCACCGCGCACCGGCCGCGCGCGTGAAGCTCCTCGGTTCCGGCGAGCACACCGCCGCCTGGTACCGGTTCGACGGCGACCCGGCCCCGCCGTTCGAGCAGTTCGCCGAGGTCCTGCACCACTTCGGTGGCCGCTGAACGGGTGTCCGGTTGTCGCCACGACGGCCCGGCGCCGAAGCTCCCGGCGGACGATGGCGCACGTGAACCGACGAAGTCACCTCGCCGCTGTGCTGGCCGCGGTCGCGCTGCCCCTGTTCGTCGCACCGCCCGCGCACGCGGCGCCACCGGCCGGTGCCTGCCACGACACGGAACCCGCGCACCCCGCCGTGCCGGCGCAGCCGTGGGCCCAGCAAGCGCTTTCCCCGGAACGGGCCTGGCCGCACAGCCGCGGCGCGGGCGTGCTCGTCGCCGTCGTCGACTCGGGCGTCGACGCCGATCACCCGCAGCTGAGCCGGCCGGGAAAAGTGCTGCCAGGACGCGACTTCTACCTCGCCGGCGCGCTGCCGGGCGCGTTCGACTGCGTCTCCCACGGCACCGGGGTGGCCGGCATCATCGGCGCGGACCCGGTGCCCGGCATCGGGTTCCACGGCGTGGCGCCGGACGCGGCGATCCTGCCGGTGCGGATCAGCGACCGGGACGTCGGCGACCAGGGCGAGTCGCTGCGGATCGACCCGCAGGTGGTCGCGAACGGCATCCGCTACGCCGCGGACCAGGGCGCGAAGGTGCTCAACCTGTCGCTGGCCGGCCACGACGACTTCCCGGTGATCCGCGACGCGGTCGCCTACGCCGTGGCGCGGGACGTGCTGGTCGTGGCCGCGGCGGGCAACGCGCAGAAGGACCCGAGCGGCGAGCTGCCGTCCTACCCGGCCGCCTACGCCGGGGTGCTCGGGGTCGGGGCCGTCGACATCGACGGTGCCCGGCTGTCCGGCTCGCAGATCGGCCCGTACGTAGACATCGTCGCGCCCGGCGCCAAGGTGCTGACCACGACCCGCGCGGGCGGGCACGCCTACGTGGACGGCACGAGTTTCGCCGCGCCGTTCGTCTCCGGGACCGCGGCGCTGGTGCGCTCGGCGTGGCCACAGCTCAGTGCGGCCGAGGTGGCGCAGCGGCTGGTGGCGACCGCGAGCCCGGCCCGCGGTGGCCGCGGCAGCCACGCCTTCGGCGCCGGGCTGGTCGACCCGTACCGCGCCGTGACCGACGGGCTGGACCCGGCGAAACCCGCGCTGCTGCCCGCTTTCGTGCCCCAGCCACCCGATCGGGCGCGGCTCGACCAGGCGGCGCGGGAGCAGGACACGGCCGCCACCGCGAAGGGGCTGGCGATCGCCGTCGCCGGTGCCCTCGTGCTGGCCGGGCTGCTCGCGGCGATCCTTCCCCGCGGACGGCGACGGCGCTGGCGAGCGGGTTGGGCCGCACCGGTACCCGCCGAACCCGCGTCCGCCGAACCGCCGGAACAGGTCTTCCTCGTCTGAAGGACCGGGCACGCCGAAAGCGGGCCGGGCAACGTGCCCATCGCCGGGAAGCGGAGGTCGAGCAGCAGCCGCTCGCCGGGCGGGCCGAGTCGAGCAGGCCGCAGCTGGCCGGCGAGCCGCGCGCGTGGTCCAGCGGGTGGTCGAAGAGGGGGGTGCGGCACGCCGAAAGCGGCCCCGGGCAACGTGCCCATCGCCGGGAAGCGGAGGTCGAGCAGCAGCCGCTCGCCAGGCGGGCCGAGTCGAGCAGGCCGCAGCTGGCCGACGCGCCGCGCGCGTGGTCCAGCGGGTGGTCGAAGAGGGGGGTGCGGCACGCCGAAAGCGGCCCCGGGAGCCGATCGCTCCCGGGGCCGCTCGCGTTCCCGTGCTCAGATGCCGCGGATCGCCTGCTCGGCGGCGCGCACCGCGCTCATCAGGTGGTCGTCGGCCCGGATGAGGCCCTGGCTCTGCGCGTTCTGCTGTTCCCAGGCTTCGTTGGCCTTCGCCTGGACGTTGCCCACGACCTCGTAGTAGCTCGAGCCGAACCCGTCGGTGAGTTCGTTCTCGTAGAGGAACCCCGCGCCGTGGTGGTGGTCGTCGGTGTGTTCGCGGCTCTGGTGCGCGCCCTGGCCCACGGTCTGCGCCGTGCCCTGGATCGACTCGCTGTTGCCGGTGATCCGGTTCATTGCCGTTTCCCCTCCGTCAGATCTGGGCCGAGATGCCGAAGCCGCCGGCCTGGTAGCTCACGCGGTTGGCCTCCTGGTTGGCCGCCTCGTCGGCGTCCTGGTAGCCGCCGGCGCCGCGGTGCATCGCGTCGGAGGCCGCCACGTACTTCGGGGCGAGGTGGTGGTCGACGACCGTCTGGCGGCTCTGGTCGGCGTCGGCGAACCCGTCGGCCCACCGGCCGCTGCTCGCCGAGCGCAGGTCGGCCCCGGCGCTCGTCACGTGCCGAGAACTGTTCTGCAGATTGGTGGCGGTTTCCGACGACGTCTTCGCCTGCCGCAGCATGGCGTCGACGTCGCCGTCGATTCCCCCTGACGAACCGTACATCGCGGGTTCCCTCCGATTGGATTGCGACACAACGCTTTCCTGTCCCGGCCAGGTTATGGCGGGAACGGCGCAGCCACGGGCGCGCGTCTTGTTCCGGTCATCGCCCCCACCGGACGCCGCTGGGAAGGGACGCTCATGGAGTGGCGACAATCGTGGTCAAGCGGCCGGCCCGGCGGCCCGCGCCGGAGCTGCCCTCCGGCGAACTCATCCTCCAGGCGCCGCCGGAAATCCCGGCGCCGCCCGCGCGGCAGTGGGCGCAGCTGCTCATGGTCCTGCCCATGGTGGGCACGACCGGCGCGATGATGCTGATGTTCTCCGGTTCGGCCGGCGGGTCCGTCCGCTACGCCGTCTACGGGCTGATGGGCGTCGGCATGCTCGGCATGGTCGCGATGGGGCTGCTGCAGGGCGGCGGCCCGAGCCGGCGGGAAATGGGGCACGCGCGCCGCAAGTACCTGAGGCACCTGGCCCAGCACCGGCTGCGGCTGCGCCGTTCGGTGAGTCGCCAGCGCGAAGCGATGGAGTACCTGCACCCGGACCCGGCGGCGCTGTGGTCGCTGGCCGCGAGCTACCGGCTGTGGGAACGGCGCAAGGACGACCAGGACTTCGGCGTCGCCCGGATCGGCCGCGGCCCGCAGGGGCCGGCCACCACGCTGGTCGCGCCGGACACCAAGCCGCTCGAGGAGCTCGAACCGCTGTCCGCGCTCGCGTTGCGCCGGTTCATCACCACCTACAGCACGGTCGACCGGCTGCCGCTCGCGATCGCGGTCACCGGGTTCAGCCGCATCCACCTGCGCGGCGACCGCGAGGCCGCGCTCGGGCTGCTGCGTGCGCTGCTGGCCCAGCTGGCCACCCTGCAGTCGCCGGACGACCTGCGGATCGCCGTCTGCCTGGCCGACGACCGCCGCGCCGACTGGGACTGGGTCAAGTGGCTGCCGCACGCGCTGCACGCCGAGCGCACCGACGCCCTCGGCCCGCTTCGCCTGGTGGCGCCCACGATCCCCGCGCTGGAGTCGGTGCTCGAGGAGGAGCTGGCCAAGCGGCCCCGCTTCGACCCGGAGTCGGACGGCCGGGTGCCCGGCCCGCACCTGGTGGTCGTCCTGGACGGCGGTTCGGTCGCCGGCTCCGACCACCTGATGACCGGCGGCGGCGTCGAAGGCGTCACCGTGGTGGACCTGACGACCATGCCGCCGCGGGCGCTGGACCGGACCACCGTCGTACTGGCGGTGGACGACGGCGGCGACCTCGTCAGCGAGACGATCGACGGCGAGGCCCCGCTCGGCACCGCCGACGCGCTGGGGCCGCTCGCGGCCGAAGGGCTCGCCCGGCAGCTCGCCCCGCTGCGGCTGACCGTGGGCCGGGGCGGGGACGCGCCGATGTCGGCGGAGCTGGGCCTGGCCGAACTGCTGGGGCTCGGCGACCCGTACGCGTTCGACCCGGCCGACACCTGGGTGCCCCGGCCGAACCGTGACCGGCTGCGCGTCCAGTTCGGCATCCAGGCCGACGGGACGCCGATCGAGCTCGACCTCAAGGAGTCCGCCCAGGACGGCATGGGCCCGCACGGCCTGCTGATCGGCGCCACCGGGTCCGGCAAGTCCGAGCTGCTGCGCACCCTCGTGCTGGCGCTCGCGGTCACCCACCCGCCGAACTCGCTGAACTTCGCGCTGGTCGACTTCAAGGGCGGCGCCACCTTCGCCCGGCTGGACGCGCTGCCGCACACCAGTGCCGTGATCACGAACCTGGCCGACGAGCTGCACCTGGTCGACCGGATGACCGACGCGATCAACGGCGAGCTCATCCGCCGCCAGGAGCTGCTGCGCGCGGCGGGGAACTTCGCTTCCCTGCGGGACTACGAGAAGGCCCGCGTCGCCGGTGCCCCGCTGCCCGAAGTGCCGACGCTGCTGGTGATCTGCGACGAGTTCTCCGAGCTGCTCTCCGCCAAGCCCGACTTCATCGACATGTTCGTCCAAATCGGACGCGTCGGGCGCTCGCTCGGCGTGCACCTGCTGCTCGCCTCGCAGCGGCTCGACGAGGGCCGGCTGCGCGGGCTGGAAAGCCACCTGTCCTACCGGGTCGGGCTGCGCACGTTCTCCGAGATGGAAAGCCGCGCGGTGCTCGGCCACCCGGAGGCGTTCCGGCTGCCGCGCGCGCCCGGGCACGGGTTCCTGAAGGTCGGCACCGACCAGCTCGACCGGTTCCGCTCCGCCTACGTCTCCGGCGTCCACCAGCGGGCCGCCACCGGAGGCGTGCGGCCGGTGACGCCGGCGGACCAGCTGACGCTGCGGGAGTACACGACCACTTACGTCGCCGACGAGCTCGACACCGGCGAGGCCGAGCCCGAACCCGTGGACGAGCCCCTGACCGGCGAGACCCTGCTGGACATCCTGGTCGACCGGCTGACCGGCCAGGGCACGCCCGCGCACCAGGTGTGGCTGCCCCCGCTGTCGGACTCGCCGACGCTGGACCGGCTGCTCCCCGCGCTCGCCGTCGACCCCCGGCGCGGGCTCACCACCGGCGCGCCCGGCGCGTTGCGGCCGGTGCTGGGGATCGTGGACCGGCCGTTCGAGCAGCGGCGCGACCCGCTGGTCCTCGACCTCTCCGGCGCCGCCGGGCACGTGCTGGTGCTCGGGGCCCCGCAGGCGGGCAAGAGCACGGCGCTGCGCACGCTGATCACGAGCCTCGCGCTCACCCACACCCCGCGCGAAGCGCAGTTCTACTGCCTGGACTTCGGCGGCGGCACGCTCGCGTCGATCGCCGGGCTGCCGCACGTCTCGGGCGTGTCGGGCCGGCTGGACACCGGGGCCGTGCGGCGCACGGTCGCCGAGGTCGCGGACCTGCTGGCCCGGCGGGAACGCCTCTTCGCCGAGCACCGGATCGACGGCATCGCCACCTACCGCAGGCTCCGCGCGGAAGGCCGGTTCCCCGAGCTCCCGCACGGCGACGTCTTCCTGGTGATCGACGGCTGGCAGTCTCTGCGCACCGACTTCGCCGAGCTCGAAGAGGCGGTCGGCGACATCACCGCCCGCGGCCTGTCCTACGGCGTCCACGTCGTGGCCGGCTGTGCCCGCGCGTTCGACCTGCGGATGAACATGCGGGACCTGTTCGCCAGCCGGCTGGAGCTGAAGATCGGCGACCCGATCGACTCGATCATCGACCGGCGGGCCGCGATGAGCGTGCCCGCCGACGCGCCCGGCAGCGGGATTTCCCCGACCGGGCACCAGATGCTGCTGGCGCTGCCCCGCGTCGACGGCGTGTCCTCGGCCGCCGACCTGGCCGACGGCACCGGGGCCCTCGTCGACGCGGTCCGGACGTCGTGGCCGGGCGAGCCGGCCCCGTCGGTCCGGCTGCTGCCCGCGGTCCTCGCCTACGACGAACTGCCCGCCGCGGACGAGCTGACCGGGGCGGACGCCGGGCTCGCGGTCGGCATCCACGAGCGCGACCTCTCCCCGATGCGCCTGGACTTCGCCGCCGACCCGCACTTCTTCCTGCTGGCCGACACCCAGAGCGGCAAGACGTCGTTCCTGCGCGCGCTGGCCAAGCGGATCCAGGGCGCGTACCGGCCCGGCGAGGCCCGGATCATCGTCGTCGACCACCGCCGCGGCCTGCTCGGCGAGATCGCCGACGAGTACCTGCTCGGCTTCGGCGTCAACGACGAGCACAGCGGCGGCCTGCTCACCGAAACGGCCGAGGCGCTGACCAAGCGGCTGCCCGGCGCCGACGTCACACCCGAGCAGCTGCGGGCCCGGAGCTGGTGGCAGGGCCCGGAAATCTTCGTGCTGGTCGACGACTACGACATGGTGGCCACGCACAAGGCGCACCCGCTGATGCCGTTGCTGCCCCTGGTCGCGCAGGCCGGCGACATCGGCCTGCACGTGGTGCTGGCGCGCCGGACCGGCGGGGCCGGGCGCGGGCTGTTCGAGCCGTTCCTCGGCAGGCTCCGCGAAGTCGGCACCCCCGGTCTGATGATGTCCGGCGACCGCGACGAAGGCCCGTTGCTGGGCAACATGCGTGCCCAGGTCCTCCCGCCCGGGCGCGGCTGGCTGGTCGACCGCCGCGGCGGCAAGGGCCTCGTCCAGCTCGCCTGGCACCCCCCGACGACGTGAGAACAGGAGTGGACCATGAGTGGTGACATCGACGGCGACACCGACGCCATGCGGGAGTTCTCCCGGGTGCTGCTGGGCAGCCTCGAACGGGACCCGGTCCCCGTGGAGGTCAGCCATCGCGAGCCGGCGCTCCCGTGCGAGGGAGGCCTCGGGAGCCCCTGGTGCGACAACCTCACGGGCGCGGACGACCAGAGCATGCACGCCCTCCAGGAGTTCATCGCCCAGGTGGAGCAGGGGTTCAAGATCTACAGCTCGTTCGTGCACCGGACGGCGAGGGCGTACGTGGACGCCGACGAACAGGCCCGCGCCGAGTTCACGGCCCTCGACCCGGCACCCGAGCCGGGGCGGTGAGGGGTTCCCGTGGGAGGTCCGATCGAACAGTGCGTCGACACGTCCGCCATCGAGGCGCGGTACCGGGAAATCACCGCCGAGCGCCTCCGGCACGTCGGCAGGCTCGACTCCGCCGTGCTCATGTGGACCAAGGGCCGCGAGTGGATTTCGCGGCACGCCGACCTCTTGTACGCCCAGGCGTCGGCCCTCGCCGCTGCCGACCGCTGGCCGGACTCGGCGGGCCGGGAGTTCCGGGCGCGGGCCGACCGGGACACCTCGATCATGCGCAGCTGGGTCGATCCGAGCGGGCTCGCCAACCTGGTGCTGACCGCGGGACTGCCGCCCACCGGAGGTGACTTGCCCTCGACGGTGATCCGGTGCCTCACCGACCTGTCGCGCGGGATCTGCGAAGCGCACGTCAAGGTCGAACAGCTGCGCAACGACTTCGCCCGGAAGTCGATCAAGGAGCAGTCCGAAGACTTCGACGACGTCTACCGCGAGGTCATGAAGGAGATCGACGGCCTGAAGCCCCGGTACGAGGCCGCGACCGCCGCACTGACCAAAGCCACGGGCCTGGGCTGGCGAGGCCCGCGGAGCGCGGCCCAAGATCCGCCCGGGCCGTCCGCGACCCCCCGGTCGGCGGCGGCCGCGCCCGGAACCGCGTCTCCGGCGTCCCCGACGTCCCCGAGCCCGGCGCCGGCGGCCGCGCCACCGTCCACTCCGGACACACCGACCGCCGAAGACCCGGTCAAGGCCGCGCTCGAAGAGGCGCCGAACGCGCTGGACGCGGCCAGCCAAGCGCTCCAGGGACTTCAGCAGCTCGCGGGCGGCGCCGGGGACTCGCCGAGTCCGGCGGAGATCGGCTCGCCGACCCCCGCCGAGGTCGCGGACCGGCTCAGCGCGCTCGGTGACGGCGGTCCGGGCGACTCCGGGCTGCCGAGCCTCGCCGGGGGCGGCGGCGTTCCGGGCGGTGGTGGCTTCGGCGCGGCCGGCTTCCCCGCGCCCGCGCCGATGCCGGCGCCGGTGGTGGATCCCGGCTCGACGACGACGGCGGCGGCGATCCCCGCGTTGGGCACCGCGGCCGCGACCAGTGCGGCGGCCGCCGCGAGCAGTCCCGGGATGACACCGCCGATGCAGCAGCGCGGCGGTGGCGGGAAGCCGCCGAGCGAGATCAAGCCCGGGGACGCCGAACACCCGGCCACCGGGCGGTCCCGCAAACCCGCTGCCACTCCGGGCGTTCCGCTGCTCGGGCGGGCCGGGCGGCGTGGCGCGAAAGCGGCTCCACCACCCGCGTCGAGACGGCGCTGGGACACCGGGAACGACACCGTCCAGCTGCTCGACGAAGAGCTGTGGCAAGTGGACAAGACCGACGGCGCACCGCGATCCCGCGCCGGTCACTGAGGAGGGGAAATGGCTGCAGCACAGCAGATCAACGGCGACACCGACGCGATGAGCACCTACGCCGGGCAGCTCACCGCGCCCGCGATGCCGCCTTCGCTGGCCCGGCTCGGCACGCCGCCGAACCTGACCGGGCTGTTCGAGGGCATCGCGATGTCGGTGCTCGACAAGGCCGCCACTGCCGCGATGGCCGCGCTGCTGACGAAGGTGACCGAGGACATGGTCACCGACAGCACGAAGGTCAAGGCCGCCGCCGCGGGGTACACCGCCGCCGACGTCGCCAGTGCGCTGACGCTCGCGACGTCGGCGACCAAGGTCATCAAGCAGGGCGCCGACCTGTTCAAGAAGACCGCGGGCACGGTTCCGCACCCGTCCGACAAGACCGCCTGAGGAGAGTGCCATGGTCGTGCCCTACAACCTGCTGCCCATCGAACTGCACCGGGACATGGTCCAGGCCGAGCAAGCCAAGGTGCCGGTGCTGCTGGACGCGGCGAAGATGTGGACCGAGTGCCGCGAGTGGATCGACGCCGCGAGCACGGAACTCAACACCCGCGCCGGCCGGCTGACCCCGGAGTGGCAGGACGACGCCGGCCGCGCGCACGAGGAGAAGACCCAGCGGTCGCTGGCCGAGCTGAAGATGTGGGGTGAGCGGATCGACGCGGCCCGGCCGGCCGAGACGCTGACCACGCTCGCTTCGTCGATCTCGGACGCGCTCGCCGAGGTCATGACGTGCTACGCGGCGTACTGCGCGGCGGATCTGAACCCGCTGACGGCGATCCCGGCCAAGATCGCGGCGCAGCAGGCGTCGGCGTTCCGGATGAACGCGCTCGGCGCGCAGTTCGACGTGTCGATGCTGAAGGTCGTCGCGGCGTCCGGGATGCAGTCCCCCGGCGACCTGATGCCGACGCCGAAGGCGGCCGCGGAAGGCAACTCCCCCGCGGACTTCGTCAAGGCCGCCGAGGCCGGCATGAGCGCGCTGACCGAGCTGGAAGGTCTCGCCGAGTCGGCGGGCGTCGGCAGCGGCGGCGGTACCGGTGGCGACTCGCCGCTGCCCGGCCTGCCCGGGCTGGGCCAGGACGTCTCTTCGGGGCTGTCGCTGGCCGGGCTGTCCCCGGCGACGGCGCTCCCGCTGTCCGGCGCGGCTCTCGGCGGCCTGCCCGGGGGCGGCGGCGCGGCACCGGTGGCGTCGGCCCTGCCGGGCATGTTCGGCGCGGCGGGCGGGCTCGGCGCGATCCCGACGCTGGCCAAGCCGGTCGCCGGCAAACGCGCGCCCAGCCTGGCTTCGGAGGTCCGGCCCGGCACCGCGACCCCGGCGTCGGCCAAACCGGCCGGGAGCTCGATGCCGCCGATGATGCCGCCGCACGGCGGCTCGGGCGCGGCGGCCGGGACGTTGCGCCCCGGCTCGCCCGAGCAGCCCACCGGCCGGGGCGGCGCCGGCCGCCGGGCCGCGGCCGCGACCGACGGCGTGCCCGCGAAGCTGCGCGGCCGCTCCGCCAACGGGAGCCCGGACGCCGGCTTCACCCTCCCCCGCGGCCGCCGTACCGGGGAGACCGACGCCGACTCCGTCCAGCTGCTCGACGAGGAGCTCTGGCAGCCCGGCCGCTGACCGCGACGCCCCCGGACGGTGCACCCGTGCGGGGGCGTCGCGGTGCCTAGGATCGGGCGATGAGCTATCCCCACGCCGACCCGAGCCGGTTCGACGGCCTGCTCCCGCACGTCGAACACCACCTCGGCCCGGTCACCCACGGCCAGGGCGCCCAGCTCCCCGGCGGCGGCAACCGGGGGTTCGCCATCGGCTTCCACGCCCACCCGACGGTGCGGATGATCTCGGCGGCGACCACGGGGGTCCGGTTCCAGCGGATCGCCGCCCCGCTGCCGCAGGAGTTCGTCGTCTCCGCGCTGCCGGACCACGAGGACGAAGCCGGCTACCTCGCGCACGTGATCGCACGCGAGGCGATCGAGCGGCAGCGGGGTTACCCGTACGGCAGCGGCTATGTGAACGCCGAGCCGCTGATCCCGGGCACCGGCATCGCGTTCCTGCTCGCGGCCCCGCACCCGTTCGCCGACGCGGAGTTCGACGTCTACCGCGACCACCAGGGCGAGCCGGCGCTGCAGCTGGTCACGCTGCTGCCGTGCACCCGCGCGGAGTTCGAGTACGTCCACGCGCACGACGACGACCCCGACGTGCTCTTCGACAGGTGGCGCGACCGCGACACGGACATCCTCGACCTGTACCGGAAGTCGGCTGTCTGAGGTCGGTCAACCGCCCACGGCCTGGTTGCGAGCCGCGGCCGGGTCCAGGCCCGGGCCCTCCGGCAACCGCGCCACCAACCCGGCCGGGTGGCCGCGGCGCCCGATCCGCCGGGTAGCCGCAGTTCGGCCGTCTGACGCCCGTCAGCCGCCGACGGCCTGGTTGCGAGCCGCGGCCGGGTCCAGGCCCGGGCCCTCCGGCAGCCGCACCACCAACCCCGCCGGCAACCGCAGCACGCGATCCGCCGGGTAGCCGCGAATCGGCCGTCCAACGCCCGTCAGCCGCCCACGGCCTGATTGCGAGCCGCGGCCGGGTCCAGGCCCGGGCCCTCCGGCAACCGCGCCACCAACCCCGCCGGCAACCGCAGCACGCGATCCGCCGGGTAGCCCAGCATCTTCAGCACCTCCGGTGCCGCCAGCGAGTACCGGCGGCCCATGTCCGTCACCAGGGTCAGCGTTCCCGAGGGCGCCTGCGCCGACGGCATCGCTTCGACCACCGCCGCGCTGCCCGGGGGCACGTACACCCGGTCGGCCAGTGGGGTTCCGGCCGGCGAGCGGCGGGCAGTGGCCGACAGCGCGTCCGCCGGGGGCAAGACCGGGTCGACCCGCAGGCCGGGCGACGAAGCACCCGGCTGGAAGGTCGCGCACACCGTCGCTTCGCGGTCCTGCAGGCGCGCGATCGGCGGGCGGACCGGCGGGGCCGCGCCCTCGGCGTCGTCGGCCGGGTCGAGGCGGTGGGACGTCGTGGCCAGCGACGGCGGGAGCGTGACCGCTACCGGGTCGCCGCCGGGATAGGCGGCCGGCGTCTGGGCGGCCGCGCGCTGGATGTCGTACTGCAGCACCGAAATCGGGCGCAGGACGTCCCGCTCGGCCAGGTAGTACTGCTCGCCGCCACCGGACGGGCGGACCACCAGCAGCATCCCCGCGCGCAGGTCGGTGCGGCCCGGGACGGCGCTCGACGGTTCGCCCGGCCGCGCCACCGGGATCGGGCCGATCGGCGCGCCTTCCGGCAGGACGTCCAGCCACGGCCGGCCGACCCGGGCCCACGGCTCGGCGGTCAGCGCGAGGCCGGTGCCGACCGCGGCGTAGTCCTCGATCCGGTGCCGGTGCCCGTGCCAGACCAGGTAGCGGTCCCCGTTCGTCACCAGCTCCACCAGCAGCGCCTGGTCGCCCAGCTGCGCGCCGCCGGCCGGGGCCGCGCCGGCCAGCAGCACCGACTCCTCGATCCGGGTGCCCGCCAGGTCGCTCGCGGGCGCCGAGCACAGCGACCACGAGCCGGTCAGCAGCCGGTCGGGGGCGGGCAGCGCGTCGGGTGCGTCGGGGATGCCGAGCCGCGGCCCGCGCGGGACGCCGGCCAGCGATTCCCGCGACACCTGCTCGGTGGCCTTGTGGTCGCCGAGCAGCAGCAGCGCGGACGCGTAGTTGGCCACCGGGTGCAGCCGCCCGTCGAGGTAGACGTACCGGGTGCCGGTCTCCTTCTCCACGATCACCGCGGAATCCTGGCGCCAGGCCGTGTTCCCGCCCGGCACGACCAGCCCGTACACGCCGGCGCCGGCCAGCGACACGATGCCGAGCGCGACCCCGGCGAACGTCGCGCTCCCGGTGCGCCGGAACGGCGGCTGCTCCGGATCGGTCTCGCGCGTGACGAGCGCGGACGTCGCCCGCTGCACGAGGAACTGGTACGCCTGCAGCTGGTCCCTTTTGGACGCCACGGTGTCAGCCCCCCAGCCCGCGCACGACGGTGTACAGGTCGAGCACCCAGCACACCACCGGCACGATCGCGACCATCAGCAGGATTTCGGCGTACTCGGCGAACCGGCCGAGGTACGGGTTCGCGCGCCGGGTGCTCAGCAGGACCCCGGCGGCGGTCGCGCCGGCCGCCACGGCGAACGCCAGCGGCCCGGCCGGCACCAACGCGCCGCCGGTCATCAGCGGGCCGAGCGCGAGGCAGCCGACGCCGGCCGTTCCCGCCAGCAGCAGCGGAACCCGTTGCCGCACGATCGGGTACAGCCGCGCCCGCAGCAGGAACCCCAGTGCCAGCAGCGAAACCAGCACGATCGACGCGGTGCCGCCGGCGCGGACGAGCACGACCTGGCAGTACGACACGACCGCCGACGTCCCGGCCAGCAGGCCGGTGAGGAGGCCGTCCGCGCGGGCCACGGCGCTGTGCACGAGCGGGAGCGGCGGCTGCGGGTCGTCGCGGACCAGGTCGGCCGTGCTGCGCGGCAGCACCGGCATCGGGACGCGGGCGAGGCGCAGGGCCAGCGGGGCGAACGCGCCGGACAGCGCGAGCAGGCCACCGCCGAGCACCGCCGCCGCGCGGTACCCGGCGAGGTCGTCGAGCGTCGCCAGCCAGCCACCGAGCACGGCAAGCAATCCGGCTGTGGCCGCCGCCGTGAACACCGCCGGGGCCGCGGCCACGCCGAGGCGGCCCGCCAGCGCGGCGGCCAGCAGCGCCGCGCCCGCGAGCACGAGGTGCCCGGCGGACAGGTCCGTGATCGGGGCGCCGCCGGCCAGCACCAGGCCGCCGCCGGCGAACGCGTACGGCAGCGCGGCCGCGGCGAGCACCGCCCCGGCGCCGGCGTCCCGCATCGCACGCGCGAGCACCACCCCGGCGGTCAGCAGCAGGGCGGCCGCGGTCAGCGCCCACAGCGCGGGTCCCGGCCACGGCGGCCCGGCGCGCAGCACGGCGACCAGCCCGAGCAGCAGGGCCGCGGCACCGGCGGCCAGGCCGGCCACCCGGGTGTGCCGCGGGCCCCAGGCCCGGCCGGTGTGGCCGGAGCCGGTGGCGATCGCGTCGACCAGGTCGTCGTACTCCAGCTCGGGCCAGTCCGTCCGCCGCGGGGTCAGGTGCAGGATCTCGCCGTCGCGCACCCGGTGCGCGCCGAGGGTCCGGTCGAGGTCGAACGCCGTCCCGTCGGCCCGGTGCAACGACCAGCCGCCGCCGGGGACACCATCGTCGGCGAGCCCTTCGCCCGCGCGGGCGAGCAGCCCGGGCAGGATTTCCGCCACAGCGGCGTGTTCCGGCAGCGCGATGTCGATGCGCCGGTGCGGGGTGGCGACGGTGAGCCTGACGAGGCCGGCGGTCTGCATGGGAAAAGCCTCGGCCACCGCGCGCGCGAATGGGTGACGACGGCCGGAACCGGCCGCGCGAAACGGCCCACCGCACGGCTTTCGTGCGGGAGAATGGCGGCATGAGCATCGAGCACGCCGCCGTCGACCTGCTCGCCGACGGCCCGATCGCCACGGTCTACGCCGTCCGGGCCACCGGCGAAGCGGTCAAGGTGTTCCCGGGCCCGTTCGACCGCGAAACCCTGGCCGGGCTGGAGCGCGAGCGCAAAGCGCTGGCCGCCACCGGGCCGGAGCCGTCGATCCTGCCGCCGCTGGGCGTGGTCGACTACCCCGGTGGCCGCGCGGGCGTCCGGATGGAGCTGTGCCGCGGTTCGCTGGGCGCGCTGCTCGCGTCCGGCGTCCGCCTGCCCGCCGACGCGGTGCTGGCGCTGGGCACGGCGATCGCGTCGGCGCTGGCCGCGGCCCACGGCGCCGGCGTCCGGCACGGCGGCGTGACCCCGGACAACGTGCTCTACCGCGCTTCGGGCGAGTTCGTCCTCGCCGACTTCGGGCAGACGCTGCGCCGCCGGTTCCCGCGCGACCCGGCGCACGCCGTGGAGTACACCGCGCCGGAAACCCTGCGCGACGACACGCTTTCGGCCGCGTCCGACCTCTACGGGCTGGGCGCGGTGCTGTACGGCGCACTGACCGGGACCCCGCCGTTCCCGCGCCGGACCGGGCAACGGCACGGCGAGCTGATCCTGCGGGTGCTGCGGGAACCGCCCGCCCCGCTCCCCGGCGACGTCCCACCCGGACTGTCCGATGTGGTCACCCGGTTGCTGGCCAAGGATCCGGCCGACCGCCCGGCGGACGCGGCGGCCGTCGTGGCGCTGCTGGAGAACGTCCGGAACGGCGGCACACCACCGGTTCCGGCCGAGGAACCCGCGCGGCCCGAGCCCGCCGAGGCCGAGCCGGTCGCGGCCGACGTCGAGTTCGACGACTTCGCCGAGGTCCCCCCGCCCGCCCCGGCGGCGCCGGCCCCGGGCGGGCGCACGCTGATCCGCACGTTCGGCGGCCCGGCCGAGCCCACCGGTTCGCCGTCCCGGCGCCGGGCGGTGGTGTCGGCGGGCGCGGGCGTCGTCGTCGCGGGCCTGGCCGTGCTGCCGTTCTTCACCGGCCCGGCCGAGGTGACCGGCCACGCCCTCCCGGCGGCACCGGCCGCGCAGCCCGCGAACACCACGACCGGCCCGGTCCCCGACGTCCACCTCGCGCTGGACAGCCCGGCCGACCTCGGCGACCACGTCCGCCTGACCTGGCAGGCTGACGGCGACCTCGACTTCGCCGTGGTGGTGGCGGGCGAGCGCATCGACACGATGGTCCTGGTCGCCCACCGCCAGCGCGCGATGGAGGTCCCGATCGACCCGGCCCGCCGCTACTGCTTCCAGATCCGGGCGACCGACGGCAAGAACGTGTACACGACCACCCCGGTCCCGATCCGCGGCGGCCGCTGCACCTCGTGACCGGCCGGCCCCGAGCCCGGACCGCGGTGTCAGCGGCGCCGGGCCGGGGGTAGCAGCGTGCGCGGGTCCAGTGCCGAGCGCAGGCGGGTCGTCCACGGCCGCGTCGCCAGGCTCCGGCGCAGCTCGCCCACCTCCTGCCACGCCCTCCGCACCGCGCCTTCCGTCACCGGAACCCCGGACCAGAGCGCCATGTCGAGCACCTTGCCCAGCCGCGTGATCGGCTCCTTCGTGCCTTCGCCCGCCAGCTCGGCGAGGTCGCGCGGGGTCATGCCGACGCGGTAGGGCACGCCGTCCGCGCGCAGGCGGTCGCGGGCCTCCGCCCACGCGCCGAGGACGCCGTCCGCACCCGCCGAGCGGCGACGGCGGCGGGTGCGGATCCCCTTCGCCAGCGGCACTCCCCACAGCCAGCAGACGAGCAGCGCGCCCACGGCGATCGCCGCCACCAGATCCCAGCGGAGCGAACCGCCGGTGGCCACCGGGTCGTCGTCGGCCTCCTGGTGTCCCGGTGGCAGCTGCGGCGGCTGCAGCGACTGCTCCGGTGGCAGCTGGCGGCGAGCCAGCGCGGTCGCCTTCGCGAGACCGGTCTGCTGGCCGGTCTTGGCCGCCGCGGCCGTCGGGTCGAGCGGCACCCAGCCGACGCCGGCGACGGCCACCTCGGGCCACGCCAGCACGTCCCGGTTGCGCACGACCCGGAAGTCACCGTCCACTTCGGACGATCCGCCGAACCCGGCCACCAGCCGCGCCGGGATGCCGGTCAGCCGCGCGAGGGCGACGTAGGCCGCGGCGAACTGCTCGCTCGTCCCCCGCCGAGTGTCGAGCAGGAACCGCCGCAGCTGCGGCCAGCCGTGCCCGGTCGGCAGTTCGGCACCGACGGCGACCTGGTAGTGCGTGCTGAGGAACCGTTCGAGCTGCAACGCCGACTGGAACGTCGGGCGCAAGCCGCGCACGGCGTCCCGGGCCAGCTGCTCGACGTCCGGGGGCACCTGGCCGAGCTCACCGAGTCCGCCTTCGGCCTTCGCGTCGACCTCCGCGCCCTCGAGCCGGGCCGCGTCGACGTCGGGCGACGACCACGTGAGCCGGTACCGCGGGTCCCGGCCGGGCGGGTCGAGCAGCAGCGCGCCCGCCGTCTGGTCGACGAGCGGGTCGACGCCGGTCACCCCGGTCGGCACCGGCTGGCTCGGCAGCCACGGCCCCGGCAGCCCGGTCACCCGCACGTCGGCGGTGCGCGTGGTGCCGCCGGACGCGCTGTCGAGGCGCTCCCCGAGCCGGCGCAGCCGCAGGTCGGTGGACCAGTTGGCGCCGTCGAAGCCGTCGAGGACGGCCAGCCGCCAGCGGTCGACCGGCGCGTCGCTGCGGTAGCGGAAGACTTCCGGGCCGGGCCGGGCGAGCCGGTCGCCGACCTCGTCCAGCGGGTTGCCGAGCCCGTGCTGCGCGAGCGGCGCGATCTGCCGGTCGGTGAGCCGGACGGGATCGCGCCCGGCCGGGTCGAGCGCACCCAGCGCCGCGGCCCCGGCGAGCAGCCCGGCGACGGTCACCACCACGAGCCAGGCCGGCTTCGATCCGCCGGGACGGGACCACAGGGTCAGCGCGCCGGCACCCGCGTAGAGCACGGCCGCCCCCACCGCGACCGGGCCGGACAAGGGTTGGTACGCCTGGGAAAGCGCGGCCACCAGCACACCCGGGAGCAGCGCGAGAAGCGGCTTTCGCAGCCGCAGCAGGACTTCCAGGCCGACGGTCGAGGCGAGCAGCACCGCGAGCGGGACGAACAGCAGCTGCTCCGGGACCGGCCGGGCCGGCCAGGTGGATTGCAGGGTGAGCAGCCAGCCTTCGGTGGCGCCGCGGGCCAGGACGGCCAGCGTCTCCCCGGTCGGCAGCCCCGCGAGGGTGGTCGGGAACGCGACCGCCTCGGCCAGCCCGAGAATCCCGACGGCGAGCACCAGGAGCGGGCGGTACGGCGCCGCTTTCGGCCACCGGGCGCAGAGTTCGGCGCAGGCGTAGGCGAGCGCCACGACGACGAGGACCGGGACGAGCACCGCGGTGAAGCCGAAGACCGGGGTGAAGAGCAGCCCCGCGACCGCCGCGGAGCCGAGCACCCCGGCGACGGCCGGCCGATCGACCCCGGCCCCGAGCCCGGCGGCCCACCCGACCCCGGACCCACGCCCGGCGGCCCACCCGGCTCCGGCTTCGCGCCCAGCAGACCGATCACCCCCGGCCCCGCGCCCGACGCCCCGCCCGACCCCGGCCTCGCGCCCGGCAGACCGATCGCCCCCGGCCCCGCGCCCGACGCCCCACCCGACCCCGGCCTCGCGCCCGGCAGACCGATCGCCCCCGGCCCCGCGCCCGGCAGCCCGCCCGACATCGGTGCGGTCGTTCCCACGGCGGCGCCCCCTACGCGCCACCGTGGGACCGCCCGCGACGCCGGGCTGTACCGCCCGGCCCGCAATTCCCCTCGTCACAACGCCCCCACCATCAGACCGCTTCGCCCGGCTCCACCGTCCGGCCACACGGCGATCGCCCGTGGCCCGATCCAGTCGTGCCGTCACGCTGTCCCCGTCATCAGCGCGTTCCACCGCGCCGCCGCATCCGCCGCGTCCACCGCCGAGATCTGCCCCGCCCCCGCAACCGACCGCGCGCCGAGGCGGATGACCGTGTCCGGGTGCCAGCGCCGGGCCGGGCCGAGATCCGCGTCCGGTCCCGTCACCACCACCACGACCCCGCCCGGACGGCGCCCGGCCGCCAACGACGCCGGCAGCAGCGGGGCATCGTCAGCGCCGTCCTGCGTCACCAGGCACAGCTCGTCCAGCACCACCCTCGCCACGCGCAGGCCGCTGTCCACCGGGGTGTCCGTGCCGGTCGGCGTGATCAGCCGGCAGTGCTGCCCCGCCGTCGCCGACGCGAACAGCAGCGACGCCGCCACCTCGACCGCTTCCTCGAACGCGGCCGCCGTCAGTGCCGCCGGGCGGGTGTCGAGCAGGACCGTGCAGCGCAGCTGGGCCGGGTCGGCGTACTCGCGCACCATGAGCCGCCCGGTTCGGGCCGACGCTTTCCAGTGCAGGTGGCGGACTTCGTCGCCGATCACGTACTGCCGGACCGCGCGCAGGTCCGCCGAGCCGCGCAACGGCGGGTCCGTGATCGGCCCGTCGTGGTGGTGGCGCGGGTGCCCGGCGCGCGCCGGGCGCACCGCGTGCCGCCGCGGGTGCACCCACAGGCTCGCCGTGCCGCCGACCGCCCGCTCGCCGCGGGCGAGGGCGAACAGGTCGGGCCGGTCGAGCACCAGCGGGCCCACCTCGAGCCGGCCGCGGCGGGTGGTGGGCAGCTCGTAGTGGTACGTCGCCGACGCGCCCGGCGCCAGCGGGCGCACGCGCACGCCGTGCGTCTCCGCACCCGTGCGGTCGCCCGCCGCGAAGCCGCCGTGCCGGCGCGTGCCGGTGTTGCGGACGGTCAGCGTGGCCAGTGCGGGTTCGCCGCGCTCGATCCGGTCCGGCAGCACGGTGCGCTCGACCTCGACGTCGGGCCGGAACCGGACGACGGCCACCGCCACGAGCACCGCGGCCGCCGCGATCCCGCCCAGCGCCCGGAACAGCGCGTACCCGGCCGCCTCGCCCACGGCGTACAGCACGACCGCGGCGGCGAGCACGAAGACCCCGCGGCGGGTGAGCCGCACCGCTACCGCCCCGCCGTGGCCGCCGGCGCGGGCGTCTCGGCCAGCAGTTCGTCGACGACGTCGGCGGTGAGCCGCTGGTTCAGCTCCGCGTCCGGCGTCAGCACGAGCCGGTGCCCGAGCACCGGGTGCGTGACGTCCTTGACGTCGTCGGGCGTGACGAAGTCGCGGCCGTGGGTGGCCGCGAGCGCCTGCGCGGCGCGGATCAGCGCGATGCTGCCGCGCGGGCTGGCGCCGTAGCGGACGGCCGGGTGCGTCCGGCTCGCCGTGGCCAGCCGGACGGCGTAGGACACGATTTCCGGGGCCAGGTGGGACTTCCGGACCTCGGCGATCACCGCCTGCACGGCGGCGAGGTCGAGCACCGGCCGCAGCTCGTCCGGCGTCACCCCGGCGCAGTCCCCCATCACGACCCGCATTTCGGCGTCGTGGTCCGGGTAGCCGACCGAAAGCCGCATCAGGAACCGGTCGAGCTGCGCCTCCGGCAGCCGGTAGGTGCCCTCCAGCTCGATCGGGTTCTGCGTGGCCACCACGAAGAACGGCCGCGGCACGTCCTGGCTGACCGCGTCGACCGTCACCCGCCGCTCGGCCATCACCTCCAGCAGCGCGGACTGCGTCTTCGGCGTGCCGCGGTTGATTTCGTCGGCCAGCACGACGTTCGCGAAGATCCCGCCGGGGTGGAACTGGAACCGCTCGGCGTTCTGGTGGTAGACCATCACGCCGGTGATGTCGCCGGGCAGCAGGTCCGGCGTGAACTGGATGCGGTTCCAGCTCGCGCCGACGCTGCGCGCCAGGCAGCGGGCGAGCGTCGTCTTGCCGAGGCCCGGCACGTCTTCGATGAGCAGGTGCCCTTCGGCGAACAGCGCGGCGACGGCGAGGCGGACGAGTTCGGGCTTGCCGCGCACGACCGTCTGGACGTTCTCCGCGATCAGCTCGTAGGCGGCCTTGGGAGTCGGGGTCACGTTTCCTTCTTCGCCTCGGTTTTTCCGGTCTTCTTGAGCAGGCGGCGCGTTCCCAGCAGCGCGAGCGGGCCGAGCACGACCACGAACGCGGGCGTGCCCTGGAAGTGGTCAGAGCCGGTGCCCGCCGACGTCGTGATGGTGACGTCGACCGGGATCGCGCCGACCCAGTAGATGTTCGAGATGGTGAGGTTCGTGGTACCGCTGCACGGAACGGACGGGGACGAGCCACCCAGCGCGCTCGCCTTGCACGTCGCGGCCGCGCCGTTGCCGTTCGCCGTCACGGTGACGATGATCTGCTGGTCCGGCGCGCCCCGGCCCTGGACGTGGGTGATCTTCACCGTCGGCGGGCCCGAGGGCACGCGCACCGTCTTCTTGCCCGGGCTCCCGGTGAGCGCGGCGCCCGAGCCGTACCTGGTCACCGCGCGGACGGTGACCGTGACGGACCCGGTGAGCCCGGAGAACTGCGCCGACGTCCCGGAAACCTGGCGCTCCCCCGCACCGGTCGCGCTCACCAGGTAGTGCACCAGGTCCGCTCCGTGCAGGTCCGGCGCGGACCAGCTCGCCGACACCTTCCCGCCCAGCGCGGCGGTCAGGGTGACCGCGGGCGCGCCGGCCGCCTGCCCCGGCACCGCCGCCTTCGCACTGGCGCCCGGGCCGGTGCCCGCGGAGTTCACGGCGGACACCGTGACTACGTAGGACTTCCCGTTGTCCAGCCCGCTCACGGTGGCGCGCCGCGCCGAGCCGGCGACCGTCGTCGACCCGCCCGGCCAGGACACGTGGTACGCGGTGATCCGCGCGCCGTTGTCCGCCGCGCCCGACCACGTCACCTTGATGGCGCCGTCGGAGGCGGACGCGTTGACGTTGCGCGGCGCGCCCGGCGGCGTCGCCCTCGCGACCGGCGGCGGCGCGGGCCGGGACGGCGGCTGCTGTTGTTGCTGCTGCTGCTGTTGCGGTGGTGGCGCCGAACCCGTGTCCGACGGCTGCGGCGGAGCCGGCGGCGGGGTGGCGGCCTGGTGCCGCGCCTGCTCGTCGACGGCCACGTCGGCCACCGAGCCGCTTTCGCCGTCGACGACCAGGACGTGCGAGCCGTCCGCGCTGTCGACGTAGACGCGGTCGTCCTGGCCGTGGGCCAGCCGCGGCCGCCCGGCGGCGCCGGGAACCTTCTTGGTGCTCTTGAGCGAGCCCCGGCTGTCGTAGGTCCGGACCTCGTTGCGGGTCTCGTCGACCAGCGCGACGACGTGCGCGGTGGCGACCGGGCCGCTGAACCGGCCGTCCTTGGGCAGGTCGACCGAAACCGGGTGGCCCGCCGGCCCGTCTTTGCCGAGCCCGGCGGTGTCGAGCAGGTGCAGCTGGTTGCGGTCCGGGTCGGCGACGGCCAGCCGCCCGTCGACCGAGGTGTCGGCCACCAAGGCGGTCGGGGGCAGCTTGACGCCGATCGCGACCGGCTCGCCCAGGCCGTCCTTGCTCACCGGGCTCAGCGTGTCCGCGGTGACGTCCAGCAGCACCGGCCGGTCGTCGACGAGCGCCGGCAGCCCGCTGTGCCCGGCGGGCAGCTGCGCCGGGCAGGTCGGGGTGGCGGCCCCGCGCGGCAGTTCGCACACCGAGCCGGTGTCGATCCGGTACACCCACAGGGTTCCGTCGGTGGTCGCGACGGGCGAGGACAGCGGGCCGCCGGCCGCGACGGTGGCCACCGGGTCGCCGAGCCGGACGATCCGGCCGGCGTTGCGGTAGACCAGGTACGGCCCGCCCGCGACCTCCAGCACCGACGGCGTTTCGGTGGCGGGCGGCGCGATCGCGCTCTCGACACCCAATGTCGACTTGTCGAACATGCTGATCCGCGACCGGTCGACGACGTAGCCGGACCGGCCGCCCTGCACGACCTGGCTGCCCGGCCCGGCGGGCACCCCCGCCCGCGCGTCGACCTGGCCCGCGCCGCCGTCGACGTGCAGCGCCGATTGGAGTGCATCGCTGTACACCCAGTGCCCGGACTGGACGTACTCCAGGTCCGACGGCATCGGCGCGCGGCCGGCGACGGCCACCCCGATCAGCGCGAGGCACCCGGCGACCAGGAACGCGACCACCAGCCGGGTCCGCGCGGCGGCACCCAGCCCGCGGCCCTTCTTCTCCGTGCCCTCCCCGGCCACGTCGACATACATGGCCCCGACGCTAGGGCCCGATCATGAAATTTCGATGAAACGCCGTGACCCGCACCGATGTCATCGAAACCTCAGCTCCACCGGGGAACCTGGCCCCCGGACCGGCAGGAGGAGGGGCACGATGACGGATTCCGGCGCGGCTCGGGCGAACGGGTACCGCGGCGCGCCCGCGCCACCGCCCGCGCACCCCGCGGCCACCCGGCCGGCCGCGTTCGGCGCGGCGGCCGGCGCGGACGCGGCTTCCCGCGCGGCGGCACGAGAGGCCGCGCTCGCCGCGTTGTCCGCGGCACGGCAGCCGTCGTCCCCAGCGCGCGTCCCGGCGCCCGTGGCGCCGCCGAGCCCGCCGCGGACTCCCCCGCCGGCGCACCACCGCCCCACCGGACGGCCGCGCGCGCTCGGCGCCGCGCGGATCGTCTGCGGGCAGGTCGTCCTGGTCGCGCTGGTGCTGGCCGCGACCCGGCCGTGGCCGGTGCTCGTCGCCGTGGCGATCCCGGCGGCGGTGGTCGTGGCCCTGACGACGGTCCGCGTGCACGGCCGCTGGCTGTCCGCGTGGCTGGTGGTGGGCTCGGACTACCTGCTGCGGAACCGGACCCGCGACCTGCGCGGCCCGGCCGAGGCGGGTCGCGAGCTGCTGCGGCTGCTCTCGCCCGAAGCGACCGGGACCACCGGCGACACCGGCTTCCTGCTCAGCCGCGCGGCCGGGATCACCGTGGTACTGCAACCGAAAACGGCCGGGCGGGACCCGGCGATGCCGTCTCCGGAGACCTTGCTCCCCCCGCCGCACGAACAGACCGAGGCGGTCGCGGCGCAGGTCGTCCACCACGCGGGGATCCCGCGGGACCGTCCGCCGAGGGTGTGGCTGGCACTGCAGGCGCTGCGCACGGTCGACGTCCAGCACGACACCGACGTCCAGCGAGCGCTCGGCAACGCCGTGCGGCGGGTGCAGCGCCGGCTCCGCCGGGACGGGCTGCCCGCCCACGGCCTGACCGAACCGGAGCTGCTGGGCACGCTGGCCTCGCTCGCGCACGTCAACGCGGGCCGCGGGCAGGTGCGCGAGGACTGGCGGTACTGGCACAGCGGCAAGATCGCGCAGGCGACGTTCCGGCTCGGCGGCTGGGCGGAGCTACCGCCCGGGGTGGCGCCCCAGCTGCTGCGCTGGCTGCCGGCGAAGCTCCCGCGCGCGGCGGTCACGGTGGCCGTCACCGCCCACCGCCCGACCGCGACGGCACCCACCCGCACCGAAGCCACCCTCCGCCTCGCGGCGGCGAGCACCGCGGAGCTGGACCACGCGGCCGCGGAGCTGACCCGGTTGGCGGGTGAGTGGGCGCTGTCGGTGGACCGCCTCGACGGCCGCCACGCCCAGGGGGTGGCGGCGACGGTGCCGATCGGCCTCGCCGGTCCGTGACCGCGCACGCGGGAATCGCCACGTCGTCGCCGAAGTCGGTGCTTTTCCCAGCAGCAACCCAGGTATTCCGGCCGAAACATTCACTCGGGCCAAGTGGGTGAGACGAGTAACAACGTGGTTTTCCGCAGCGAATCTGGTGGGGCGCAGCAACGAAATGGAGGAACGCCGAAGAGCGCTCGACAACCAGTCCGAACAGATGGAGAACCGAAATGAGACGGAAAATCGTCGCGGCCGCGTTGATCGTGGGCATCCAGCCGGTGCTCGTGGGCCTCGCCACCGCGGGGCCCGCGTTCGCCGACTGCCCCGCCAGCACGTTCTGCCTATACCAGACGCACGACTACCACGACGGCGAGTACCGGTACGCCCCGACCACGACCTGCACCAACCTCGGGGCGGGGATCACCAACAACGCCAACTCCATGCGGAACTACCGCAACCACCAGGTGCGGCTGTGGGACCTCCCCGGCTGCGGCGGCGCGCTCACCTACACCGCGCAGGCGTTCTCCTACGACTCGGACTTCGGGAACAACGGCTTCTCGAACAAGGCCAGTTCGCTCAAACGCATCTGACCGGCACCACAAAGGGGTGGCCGGCCGTGCGCCGGCCACCCCGCCGACCGCTGAATTCCGGCAGAACAGGAAATCCCGATGCCGCGGTTGCCCTTGCTCGTCTGCGTCACCCTCGTCCTCGCGGGCTGCGGTGCCCCCGCGCCCGCCGGGGTCCCGCGGACCACCGACCCGCTCGCGCCCACCGAGCAGGTCAAGGCGCTCCGGTTGCCGTTGGACGCGTACTCGTTCTCCGACGCCGAGCTGTACACGATCTCCGACGCCGAAGACGTGCTGATCGCCGACTGCCTGCGCGTCAAGGGGTACGCGTGGCAGCCGATCCACCGCCCCGCCGATGCGCCGGACCTGCGCAACCGCCGCCGGTACGGCGTCGTGGAAGCGAAGATCGCCGAGTTCGGCTACCACGTGCCGGCCGGCCTGCTGACCCCGGTGAGCCTCGAGCGCGCCTACGACGAACAGGACCGCATCCTGAGCGACGGCGCGAAGGAAGCCGCGTTCAGCGAGAACGGGTGCGGGCCCCTGGCGGCCAAGGCCCTCGGCGCCGACGGCAACGCCGACCAGGCCCTGCTGGTGCAGACCGGCCGTTCGTCGCTGTACGACACCCTCAAGCAGCCGCCGGTCGCGGCGGCGCTGGACTCCTGGCGCACGTGCATGCACCAGGCCGGGCTCGACTACCCCGACCCGCTCGCGGCGATGGCGGACCCGAAGTGGTCGGCGGACGGGTCCGCCGGTCCGTCGAAGCCGGAGACCACGACCGCGGCGGCCGACGTCACCTGCAAGGACAAGAGCGCGCTCGTCGACACCTGGCACGCCGCCGAAGTGCGGTTCCAGACCGCGGCGGTGGCGCAGCACTCGAGCTACTTCACCGGGATCCGCACGAAACTGGACCAGGAGCTCACCGCCGCGAAGGCCGTCTTGGCGCGCCCGTAGCCCACCGCCGGGACGTTCAGCCTGCAAGTTGAGTGCACGCCTGTACACTCAATCGGCATGGTCACCTTCGACTTGTCCGGTGAAGCCCCCGCCCGGGGTGGTGCGTGATGGCCGAAGTGGGGATGCGTCCCCCGGCGTCGCCGCTGCGGCGCCGGGCGTTGCGCGCGCTGCGGTGGCTCTTCACGCCCCTGCGGCCGGACGACTACCTCGAACTGATCAACCCCCTGTGGTCGACCCGGGAGCTGCGTGGGCTCGTCGAGCGGGTCGAGCCCGAACGGGGCGGCGCGGCCACCGTGCTGATCCGGCCGGGCTACGACTGGGTCGGGCACCGGCCCGGCCAGTACGTGCGGCTGGGCGTGGTGATCGACGGCGTGCACCACTGGCGCGCGTACTCGCTGACGTCGAGCCCGGGCCGCGCGGACGGGCTCATCTCGATCACGCCCAAGAAGGTCGACGGCGGGGTCGTCTCGCCGTACCTGGTCGAGCGGGCCCGGCCCGGTGAGCTCGTGCGGCTGGGCGAGGTCGAAGGGGCGTTCACGCTGCCCGAGCGGCTCGACCGCGGCCTGCTGTTCGTCACGGCGGGCAGCGGCATCACGCCGGTCATGAGCATGCTGCGGCACCTGGCGCCGGGCCCGGGGCTGCGCGACGTCGTGCACGTCCATTCGGCACGGGACGCGACCGGCGTCATCTTCGGCGAAGAACTGGAGGCGCTCGAGAAGGAGCACGACGGCTTCCGGCTCGAACTGCGCGTCACCGGCCGGGACGGGCGGTTCGCCCCGGCCGAGCTGGACACCCTGTGCCCGGACTGGCGAGAGCGGGAGTGCTACGCCTGCGGCCCCGGCGAACTCCTCGACGCGCTGCAGGCGCACTGGAAGCGCCACGGCGACGTCGAGCGGCTGCACCACGAACGGTTCCAGCCGATCGTCGGTGGCGAAGGTGCCGAGGGGGCCGGCGGGTCGGTGCGCTTCGCCCACCGCAACCTCGACGCCGACTGCCCGCCCGGCACCCCGATCCTCGTCGCCGGCGAGGAAGCGGGCGTCGACATGCCCTTCGGCTGCCGGGTCGGGGTGTGCCACACGTGCGTCCTGCCGATCCGGGAGGGCCGCATCCGCGACCTGCGCACGAACGTCGTCAGCGAGAAGCACAACGAGATCGTGCGCACCTGCGTGCACGGTGCCGAAGGCCGGGTCACGGTCGAACTCTGAGCGAGAAGGGAACCCATGTCCTCGACAACCCACCCGTTCGCCCACCTGAGCGCGGACCAGCTCGACGAACTCGCCCGCGAGTTCGACGCCATCCACGACCAGGTGCGCGCCGACCTCGGCGAACGCGACCGCCGGTACATCAAGGGCGTGATCCGGCTGCACCGGCAGATCGCCGTCGCCGGCCGCGCCCTGCTGCTCGGCTCCCGGTCCAAAGCAGCCTGGGCGGCGGGCACCGGCTGCCTGGCCGTCGCGAAGATCCTGGAGAACATGGAGATCGGGCACAACGTCCTGCACGGCCAGTGGGACTGGATGAACGACCCGTACATCCATTCGTCCACTTGGGACTGGGACACGGCGTCGACCGCGGCGGCGTGGAAGCACTCGCACAACTACATCCACCACACGTACACGAACATCCGCGGCAAGGACAAGGATCTCGGCTACGAGATCATGCGCATCGACCCGCACCAGAAGTGGCACCCGGCGTACCTGGCGCAGCCGTTCTACAACCTGCTTCTGATGGCCTTCTTCGAGTGGGGCGTGGCGGTCCACGACCTCGACGTCGAAGCGATCCGCGCCGGTGAGAAGCCGCTGAAGGACGTGTGGCACGACATCAAGGGCATCTCGGGCAAGGCCCGCGACCAGATCCTCAAGGACTACGTCGGCTGGCCGCTGGTGAGCGCGCTCGCCGCGACCGCCGTGGGACGGCTCGTGCGGCCCGAACCCCGGTCACGGCGCCGGGTGCTCGCGGACCGGGCCCGCGGCCGCGGTTTCCGGGGCGCCGTGCGGGCCCAGCTCGCCGCCGTCCGCAAGGAAGGCGGCGGCACGTTCGCCGCGACGTTCTGGGCGGACTTCACCGCGAACATCATCCGCAACCTGTGGGCGCATTCGATCATCTTCTGCGGCCACTTCCCCGACCAGACGTACACGTTCGGCCAGGACGAGGTCCGCGACGAAACCCGCGGCGGCTGGTACGTCCGCCAGCTCGTCGGCGCGGCGAACATCACCGGCTCCCCGCTGTTCCACCTGATGAGCGGCAACCTCGGCTACCAGGTCGAGCACCACCTGTTCCCGGACATGCCCAGCAGCCGCTACTCGGAGATCGCGCCGCGGGTCCGGGACATCTGCCGCCGCTACGGCCTGCCGTACAACACGGGCCCGCTGTCCCGCCAGCTCGGCACGGTCCACCGGACGATCCTCCGGCTGGCCTTGCCCGGCGGGAGGCCCCGCCCGAAGCCCGGCCCCTACCGCGGCGACGAGGTGGCCCGCGCGGCGTAAGGGCCTGGTCCGGAGGGTGTCTGGTGCCGCACGGCGGTTGTACGAAGGTCGGGCCGAGCGCCCCAATCTGGCGTTGGGTGCGTCCAGCGCAACCAACGCCACATTGGGGTTTTCTCAGAAGCGGTGTTGGTGTTCATGGTGGGTGAGCACGAGGGTGGCCTGGGTGATGGCGCCGAAGGCGCGGTGCTTGCCGGAGTACCACAGGTGCACGGTGTCTCCCCGGTTCTTGCCTTTGGTTTTGATCGTGGTCGCCGCGATCCGGTCGGCGGGTATCAAGGTGCCGTCGAGGATCAGGTGGGTGTCGCCGGCGCGGCGGCGGGCGGTGAGGATCTGGTGCAGGTCGGGAGCTTGTGCTGCCAAGGCGGTGATGCCTTCGTGCAGGTAGCGGTAGGCGGTGGCGACGCTGATGGCGTTGTCGGTGGCGGGCCGGTCGACGGGGGTGGCGTCACGGAACCAGCGCAGGATCAGCACTGCCTGGTAGCAGGGGGTCAACGCTCGTCGGTTGCGGCGGGTGCCGCGGTCCTGGCGTTCGGCTTGCAGCACGCCGTCGACGAACAGGGCCAGTTCACGTGCCACATCGAGGGTGGCACCCTAGGAGATCACATGGGGGCAACACACACCCGCACCCGTCCCTACTGAGAAAACCTCAATGTGGCGCTTGCCCGGGGCGCAGTCGTCGGTGGTCAGCGCGGGCTGAGTGACGCGCGCCATTCTTTCGAGTGAGAACACGTGTTTGGGAAGCCGGTTTCGCGGGCATCCCCGGCGCGGGTCGAGCCGGCGCCAACCCCGGGTGCCGGCCTCTCGGAAGAAGGAGCAGTTCCACCGTGATCATCCTCGGCGTCATCCTGATCATCCTCGGCTTCGTCATCGGCATCCCGGTGCTGTACACGATCGGCATCGTGCTCGCGGTCGCGGGCGTGGCCTTGGCGATCCTCGGCGGGACCGGGCGCAAGGTCGGCGGCCGCGCGCACTGGTTCTGAGCCGGCGAGCCGAGCACGACGGCCGGCCCTCGCCCCGCGAGGGCCGGCACCGTCCCCAGTGGACGCCCGCCCGGCTACTTCGAGCGTGCCGTTTGGGCCGCGTCCGGCCGCGAGCGGCGAACACGGACCGTCGTCAGCCGATACCATGGCGGGCATGCCCGATTTCGACGAGATCAACGCCAAAGTCATCGACGAGTACCGCGCCAACGGCGGTGAGCTCAGCGGTGGGTTCGCCGGTGAGAGCCTCATCCTGGTGCACCACTTCGGGGCCAAGTCCGGCACCGAGCGCATCTCCCCGCTGGCGGTCTACGCCGAGGGTGAGCGCCTGTTCGTCTTCGCCAGCAAGGCCGGCCTGCCGGAAAACCCGGGCTGGTACTACAACTTGCTGGCCCACCCCGACGTGACCGTCGAACTCGGCGACGAGACCTTCCCCGTCCGGGCGACCGAGATCACCGGTCCCGAGCGGGACGAGATCTACGCCAAGAACGTCGAGAAGCGCCCGCAGTTCGGCGAATACCAGGCCAACGTTGACCGGCTCATCCCGGTCGTCGAGCTCGTCCGGCGCTGAGCGCGTCCGGGCTTCCCCGCCGGCGACGTTCCGGCGCGGGAAGCCCGGGCCCCGCTAGCTGTGATGTCCGGGGAGGTTGGTCAGCCGGGTGACCGGCGGCTTGCCGCCGGTTGAGCTGTGGGGTCGATGATGATTGTAGAAGTGCATCCAGCCCGGTAACGCCGCCCGGCGCAGGGCATCGGACGG
>NZ_JAEBEF010000015.1:0-247115 GCF_046548815.1 Amycolatopsis sp. cmx-4-83
AAGACCAGGCGCGAAGCGATCCGCTGCCTGAAACGCTATGTCGCGCGAGAGCTCTTCAACCTCATCGCCCAGGCCACGCAGCACACTGGTCTGCCAGCGATCGCTTGACATCGATAGGGGCATCAAGCTCGCCATCGTCCACCGATCAGCGGTCGTTCTCCACGCCGTGGTCACCTGGACCAAGGCATGGTCAGACACGACCTAGAGCCAGTCGTGCTCGCGCGCGTAGCGGGCCGCTTCGTGACGGGTGCGGGTCTGGGTCTTCTGCATCGCGTTCGACAGGTAGTTGCGGACGGTGCCCTCGGCGAGGTGCAGCCGGGCCGCGATGTCGGCCACCGAGTAGCCGTCGCGGGTCGCGCGCAGGACGTCGAGCTCGCGGTCGGTCAACGGGCAGTCGTCGACGACGGCGAGGGCCGAGACGTCCGGGTCGATCCAGCGCTTGCCCGCGTGCAGGGTCTTGATCACCGACGTGATGTGCGCCGGTTCCGCCGCCTTGCTGACGAAGCCCTGGACGCCGAGCTTCAGCGCCTTGCGGAGCACACCGGGGCGGGCGTGCCGGGTCAGCATCAGGATCACCTGGCCGGGATGGGCGCGGCGGATCCGCTCGACCGCGCCGAGGCCGTCGACGCCGGGCATTTCGAGGTCGATGACCAGCACGTCCGGCCGGTGCTCCAGGGTGGCGGTGACCGCCGATTCGCCGTCTTCGGCCTCGGCCAGCACCGTGATCCCGCCTTCCAGGGGCAGCAGCGCGGCCAGTGCCTTGCGGAGCAGGGCTTCGTCGTCGGCGAGCACCACCGTCGTCATCGTCGGGCCTCCTTCGGCGCGGGGAAGGCCGCCGCGGTGCGGAACCGGCCGTCGGAGTGCGAGACGTCCAGCTCGGCGCCGTGCCCGGCCAGGCGGTGCCGGAGGACCGCGAGCCCGCTCAGCTCGAGCGGGCCGGTGTCCGGGGCGCCGTCGTTGACGATCGCGATCCCGCGGCGGGTCAGCGTGATCCGCACCTGGCGGGCCTCGGCGTGGCGCAGGATGTTGGTCGTCGTCTCGCGCAGGACCTGGCCGAGCAGCTCGCTCGCGGTGTCGTCCACTTCGGACTCCCGCTCGACGCGGACGTGGATCCCCGCCGCCTCGAAGAGGTTCTTGGCGTTCTCCAGCTCGGCGGACAGGTTGAGCCGCCGCTGGGCGTAGGCGAGTTCCTTGGTCTGGACGATGGTGTCGCCGACCAGGCTGTGCACTTCCCGCAGCTCCTCGCGCGCCCGGTCGGGTTCGCGGTCCAGCAGCTTCTCGGCCAGCGCCACCTTCAGCTTGACGACGTGCAGGGTGTGGCCCTGGATGTCGTGCAGGTCGCCGGCGAAGCGCACGCGCTCCCGGGTGACGGCCAGCTCCGCTTCCCGCTCGCGGGACTGTTCCAGCTCGGCGATCAGGTCGAAGAAGCGCTGGCTGGCGAACATGAACGCGGTCGAGAACAGCATGGCGAACGCCGGGACGGCGGCGAACTGGAACAGCCGCCAGCCGATCCGGTCGTCGTGCACGAGCGCGTTCGTCGCGCCCAGCGCCGCGATCAGGGCCGCCAGCCCGCCCAGCGCGGCGAGCCGGTGGCGCGGCAGCGGCGGGATGAGGTACGAACCCACGACGGACAGGCCGAAGAACGCGGCGGTGTCGTCGGTCAGCGCCCCGGCCAGCCAGACCACCGCGGTGACGACCAGGCTCGGGCGCGCGACGCGCAGGTAGTCCCCCGCGGTCCAGCGCTCGGCCGTCGCCAGCGCCGCGACCAGCCCGACGACCTGGATCACGACGTGCCACCAGGACCGGGCGGTCAGGAACAGCAGGAGCACGCCGACGATCACCAGCGGCGGGACGGTCGTGATCAGGTTCAGCCGGCGCAGGCGCTCCTGGACGCCCCCACCCGTCCAGGAGCTCCGGCGCGCGATCATCGGTACCTCCACGAACCCGAGCGTAACGGGATCCGCGGGCGCCACCAGTGACACTGCGTCATGTATCCGGGTGACGTCGCCTCACTGCCGGGCGGCGCCGATCCCCGCTGGAATTCGGGGCATGTCCACGACACCCGTCATCGACGTCGATCGCCTCACCCTCACCTACGGCGGTTTCTCCGCCGTGAAGGATCTTTCGTTCCAAGTGGACCGCGGGGAGCTGTACGCCCTGCTCGGCACCAACGGCGCCGGGAAGACCTCGACCCTGGAGACGGTCGAAGGCCACCGCGCGCCGACCTCCGGTGCCGTGCGGGTGTTCGGGAAGGACCCCCGCGACCGCGCCGCCGTCCGCCCGCGGATGGGGATCATGTTGCAGGAGAGCGGGTTCTCCGCCGACCTGACCGTGCGCGAGACCGTCTCGCTGGTCGGGCGGCTCACCGAACGGCACGACGACGTCGGGCGCGTGCTCGGCGTGGTCGGCCTCACCCGCAAGGCGGGCACCAAGGTCGGGCAGCTCTCGGGCGGTGAGAAGCGGCGGCTCGACTTCGCCACCGCCGTCTACGGCACGCCGGAGCTGGTCTTCCTCGACGAGCCCACCACCGGCCTCGACATCCAGTCGCGCGACGCGCTCTGGGACGCCGTCGACCGGCTGCGCGAGGACGGCTCCACCGTCGTGCTCACCACGCACTACCTCGAGGAAGCCCAGCAGCGCGCCGACCGCATCGGGCTCATGCACCAGGGCGCGTTCCACCGCGAGGGCACGGTCGCCGAGCTGACCAGGACGCTGCCCTCGACCATCCACTTCGGACTCCCGGCCCACGCGCCGTCACCGCCGCTGCTCGCCACGCGCGGCGCCGACGGCAAGTTCCTCGTCGAGACGTTCGGCCTGCAGAAGGACCTCCACACGCTGCTCGCGTGGGCGCAGGACCAGGCCGTGGAGCTGCTCGACCTGCAGGCCGGGCCGACGCGCCTGGACGACGTCTTCCGCGCCATCGAAAACTCCTGAAAGGACGAACATGCTGACGATCGCCCGCGGCGAGCTGATCCAGCTCTTCCGGAACCGGCTCGTCCTGGTCACCGCCCTGGTGCTGCCGGCCGCGCTCAGCGCGTTCTTCATCGCCCGGCACGACGTGTTCGCCGAGGTGGGGAGCCTCGGCTACATCGCCACGCTGACGTTGTTCTTCGTGCTGGGCATCGGCCTTTACACCACGACGGTGACGACGCTGGCCGCCCGCCGCCAGAACCTGTTCCTCAAGCGCCTGCGCTCGACCGCGGCGGGCGACGCCGGGATCCTCGGCGGGCTGCTGCTGCCGGTCACCGCGATCGCGGTGGTGCAGATCGCCGTGCTGCTCGCGGTGCTGGCCGTGGTCACCGGGAAGCCGGCGAACCCGCTGCTGCTGGCCGCGGCCGTCGTGGCCACCGTGGTCATGATGCTCGCGCTCGGCCTGGCCACGGCCGGGCTGACGAACTCGCCCGAACACGCGCAGGTGACGACGCTGCCGATCAGCCTCGGCGTGATCGCGGTGGCCGGCTGGGTCGGCCTCACCAGCACCGGCGAGCTGACGCTGCTCAAGCGCCTGCTGCCCGGTGGTTCGGCGGCCGAGCTGGTGCTCGACGCCTGGAACGGCGGCCGCCCGGTCGCCGATTCGCTGGTCCTGTTCGCCCCGACCCTGGCCTGGGTCGTCGTCGCGGTCGTGCTGGCGACGCGGCTCTTCCGCTGGGAACCGCGCCGCTGACCGCGGTGCGAACGAAAGGAAACCCGATGCGCAAAACCTTGCTGGCGGCCGCGATCGCGGTGGTGGGCGCGACGATCGTCGTCCCCGCCGCGTCCGCGGCGCCGAACACCTTGAGCTGGGGACCGTGCCCGGCCGGGGCCTTCCCGACGCCCGACCTGCAGTGCACGACGATGAAGGTCCCGCTGGACTACGGGGACCCGGGCGGAAAGGCGATCGACGTCGCCGTGTCGCGCCTGCCGAGCAAGAACCCGGCGAAGCGGCGAGGTGTGCTGCTGACCAACCCGGGCGGGCCGGGCGGCGGTGGCCTGGACTACCCGCAGCTGCTGAAGTACGTGAAGCTGCCGCAGGACGTGCTCGACGCCTACGACATCGTCGGCTTCGACCCGCGCGGGGTCGCGCACAGCACGCCGGTGACGTGCGACCTGACGCCGGAGCAGATCGCCGTCGGCAACCTGCCGTACGCGAAGGGCCCGGCCGACGTCGTCAAGCAGGCTCAGCTGGCGAAGGCCGAGGCGAAGCAGTGCGCGGACGCGAAGACCGGGTCGATGCTGCCGTACGTCACCACGGCGAACACCGCGCGGGACATGGACCGCATCCGCGCGGCGCTGGGTGAGTCCACGGTGTCCTACCTCGGCGCGTCGTACGGCACGTACCTGGGCGCGGTGTACACGTCGCTGTTCCCCGAGCGCAGCGACCGGTTCGTGCTGGACAGCAGCCTCGGGCCGGGCGGCTACGACATCGAGGCGATGCGCGGCTTCGCGCGGGGCATGGAGGACCGGTTCCCGGACTTCGCGAAGTTCGCCGCGGCGCACCCGGAGTACGGGCTCGGCCGCACGAGCGCGCAGGTGACGGCCAAGTTCTACGAGCTCGCGACGCGGCTGGACCGCAACCCGGTCGAGGGCATCACCGGCTCGGTCTTCCGCGGCCTGACGTTCGAGGGCCTGTACTCGACGGACCTGGCGCCCTTGGCCGCGGACTGGCAGGGGCTCGAGCAGGGCCGGGCCCCGAAGCCGCCGGCGGAACCGGTGACGGGCGTGGAAAACCTGCTGGCGTCCCGCTTCGCGGTGATCTGCGGCGACTCGGCGTGGCCGCGGTCGATCGCGAGCTACCAGCTGGACGTGGCGATCGACCGCGTCCGGTACCCGATGCTCGGCGCGGCGGGCGCGAACATCGCGGCGTGCGCGTACTGGGCCCCGCCGGCCGAGCCGCGGGTGCGGATCACCGGCCGCGGCCCGGCGAACGTGCTGATGGTGCAGAACGAGCGTGACCCCGGGACGCCGTTGTCCGGGGCCCGCAAGCTGCGCGCGGCGTTCGGCGACCGCGCCCGCCTGATCACGATCGACCAAGGCGGGCACGGCGCTTACCTGTTCGGGCCCAACACGTGCGGGAACACCCTGGTGACGGGGTTCCTGGTGAACGGGCAGCGACCGGGCGACACGCACTGCGCCGCGGAAAGCTGAGGCACGCCAGGAGGTCGTGAGTGTTCAGGCGGTTCTGACCCGCCTGAACACTCACGACCGGGTCAGCCGAACACGAACCAGAAGAACGACGCCGTCGCCTTCTTGCCGGACGCGTCGGTGACCGCCGGACAGCCCGCTCATGCTGTACGCCGTCCGGAGCTGGGCCGGGGTGTAGCCGCCCGCCGGTCCGGCGGGTCCGCTTGCCCGGCGTTCGTCGACGACCAGCCGGTCGTGCACCGACCAGAGGCGGAGCTGGTCCTCCGGCGGCGGCTTGAGCTCCAGGGACACCGGCCGGACCGACGGCCACAGCCGGCGCCGTTCCCGCAGCGGCGTGCGCGGCAGCGGGGGCAGCCGCCGCTCGGCCGGGCCCAGCAACGCCGTGAGCGCGCCCGGCGCCAGGCCCAGCACCTGCTCGAGCTCGACGACCGCCCGCACCGACGTCTCGCGCCCCGGCCGGAAGCGCCCGTGCCGCCAGTACGCGAGCGCGCTGCGCGAAACCGGCACCCCGCGCGCGGCGAGGTGCTCGCGCAGGCGGTCCAGGGTCAGCCCGGCGTCGCTGATGGCGGCGTCCAGCGCGCCGGCGAACGATTCGTCCACGGCTCCCACTGTCACGCCCGCGACGGCGGCCGGACCAGCGCCTTTCGTCGGTTCCGAAACCCCGCGCGGGTGATCATCCTGGAGGGGTGACTCGGTCGCTTCCGGGATCGTTCGCGGTCACGCTGGACACCGCGATCGACGAATCCGGGCTGTCGCTCGATCGGCTCCAGCACCACCTGGCCGCGCGGGGCGTGCGCCTGTCGCGCTCGGCGCTGTCCTACTGGCGGCGGGGCCGCTCGCAGCCGGAACGCGAGACGTCGATGGTCGCCGTCACGCACCTGGAAGCGGTGCTGGGCCTGGCGGCGGGCACGCTGACCTCGCGGCTCGGGCCCAAGGCCCCGCGCGGGCGCTGGCTCGGCGAGCCCGCGTGCCGGATCGAGCGCCGCCGGCTGTGGCCGGAGCTGCGGACGCTGGCCGGTGAGCTGAAACCGCCGCCGGACGGCCAGCTGTCGTTCTGGTCGATCCACGACCGGATGCTGCTCGACGAGCACGGCTGCGAGCGCGCGCTGCAGGTCCGGATGGTCGCCGAAGCGGCCGCCGACGGCGTGGACCGGCTGATGACCTACTACCAGGCGGACGGGCCGCTGACCGCCGACCCGGCGTACCACCACGTCCGGTTCGCCCGGCTCGGGCGGGTCGGCGTGGACCGGGGCACCGGCATGGTCGCCGGCGAGCTGCGCCTGGACCACCCGCTGGCGCTGGGCGAGGTGGCGGTCGTGGAGTACGAGATCCGGTTCCCGCCCGGCCCGCCGATCGACCACTACCACCGGCGGTTCACCCGCCCGGTGCCCGAGTACGTCTGCCAGGTGCACTTCGGGCCACGCGTACCCGGCAGCGTCCGGTCGTTCGAGCAACGCGGGCTCGGCGGCCCCGAACACCCGGGCACGCCGCTGCCGGTCGGCGCCACGCACGTGGCCACGCTGGCGCTGCGCGACGTCCGCCCGGGCATCCGCGGCGCCGGCTGGCGGTGGTGAGCGCAATTCTGTGAACGCCCCGGCCCGACCAGGGGTTTCGGGTCGCCTGGCACGGGTCGTCCACAAAGGTCTGGGCCATTCGCGATCTCGCTCCTACCGTCACGGCGCGTATTCCTCCTCCCCCGCACCGGAAAGGGGCACCACCATGCGCCGACCCCTGCTCGTCTTCGCCGCCGTCCTCGCCTTCGGGATCTCCGGCACCGCCACCGCCACCGCGGCACCCGCGCAGCCGACGTCGATGGCGGCCGAGTTCGGCACCGTGCCGGCCGCCGCCACGGCGAGCACGATCGGGGACATCTACCCCGCGAAGTGGCGCAACGTCCCGCAGGACTCCGTCGTCGACGACTGGAACATGTACAACCGCGAGTGCGTCTCGTGGGCGGCCTTCAACATCGACCGCCACGGCGAGAGCGCGAACAACTACGGCGACGCGAAGTACTGGGACGACAACGCCCGCTACGACGGCTACCGCGTCGACAACTCGCCGACGGTGGGGGCCATCGCCCAGACCGACAACGGCACCTACGGGCACGTGGCCATCGTCGACAGCGTCCACGGCGGCACGGTGACGGTCGAGGACTACAACTGGGCCGGCGACGGCCACTACCTGGTCCACGACGTCAGCACGTCCTCGTTCCGCTACATCCACTTCTACGGCTGAGGCACGCCAGCCGGTCGCGAGTGTTCAGGCGGGTCAGAACCCGCCTGAACACTCACGACCCCTGGGTCACGCGATGCCGGTCGCGAACACGTGCAGGGCCGGGTTCGACGGCAGGGTCACCGCCACCACTTCCTTGCCCGCGGTCAGCGGGACGGAGTTCGCGAACACCCGGTACGGCGTCGTCGGGTAGGCCGGGCCGGTGCGGGTGTTCTTGCCCAGGACCGTCGCCACCGTCGTCGCGCCGTACTGGGCCGGGTCGGTGCAGCACCAGTTCGGGACGCCGACGTCGGCCTGGCTCGTGGTGCCGTCCGCGTACTGGACGAACACCGTGCCCTTCGCCGTTCCCGTGCCGGTGCCCGCGAGCACCAGCTTGGCCCCGGTGCCGCGCACGGCGATGGTCTGGCCGGCCGCCACGGCGTTGTCCGGCTGGCCGGTGCCGGTGGCCGGCCAGGTCAGCGTGGCGCCGTTCGCCGTGAACGCCGCTCCCGGTTTCAGGCCCGCTTCCGCCAGGCCCTCCGCGCGGAAGCTGCTGCCGCCGCCGTCGAGGTCACCCGCCGTCGCGTGCGCCGCGTCCGTGACGCCGACGTTCCCGTAGGCCGCGGCCAACGACGCGAACGGGACGGTGACGGTCGCCGAGTCGACGGCCTCGTGCGCACCCAGCCTGGCCTGGTACGACGCGGTCGCCGTGACCTGGTAGTCCGCCGGCTTCAGCCCCGCGTCCGGAGTCAGCTTGACCGGGACCCGCACTGTCTGCCCGGGCAGGACGAGCTTCGGCGCGGCGGGGACGTCGGCGCGGAAGCCGTTGCCCTGCACGGCCAGCCGCACGTCGCGGACCGGCAGCGGGGTGCCGTTGGTGAACCCGAGCGTCCCGGTCACGGCCTGGCCCGGCGCGGCCACCGGCGGCACCGCCAGCGTCACCGAGCCGTTGTCGTCCGCGGGGAAGAAGCCGCCGACCGCGCTGGTGCCGGACAGGCGGACGTCCTGGCGCTCGCCCGCGCCGAGCTGCCCGGTCTTGACGCGCACGACACCCTTGCCCGCCGGGTCGTACCACCAGCCGGACGACGCCTGGTCGAGGTCGGCCTTGCTCCCGTACTGCCGCAGCACCGAAGCACCCGCCTGGACGACGGCGGGCTTCGATCCCGTGTGGACGGTCAGCAGGTAGTTCCGCGCGGCCGGCTTGCCGGGGTAGGTGCCGGTGCTCGCGCCGATCCCGACGCTCACCGGGCCCGGGCCGGACTTCGGCGCGTCGACGGTGAACGTCTGCTTCGCCTGCTCACCGCGCTGGTAGCCGCGGGTCACGCCGTCGTCCTCGGTGAGTGTGAAGCTCCCCTGGCCCTGCGGGTAGACGTCGAGGTCGAGCTCGCCCTTGTCGCGGGTCTGCCACGACTTCGTGCCCTCCGCCCACATCGGGACGACGGCCCCGGCGCGGACGAACAGCGGCAGCGTGTCGAGCGGGGCGTCGTAACCGTCCACTGTGGTGGGTCCGGTGTAGGTCTTGCCGCTCCAGTAGTCCACCCACGTGCCCTTCGGCAGGTAGATGCCGTTGCGCACGTCGGCCTTCTCGTACACCGGCGCGACGAGGAAGTCCGTGCCGGACAGGAACTCGTACTTCGCCTTGTCCGTCCAGACGTTCGGGTCGTCGGGGTATTCGAGGGCCAGCGGCCGGACCTGGCCGACGCCGGTCCGGTGCGCCTGCGCGGAATAGCTGTAGGTGTAGGGCAGCAGCCTTTCCTTCAGCAGCAGGTACTTGCGGTTGATCGAGGTGTAGGGCTCGCCCTGGCGCCACGGCTGCTTGTCCGACGACGCCCAGCCGTCCATCGTCATCGCCGCCGGCAGGAAGGTCTTCCACTGCAGGTCGCGGACGTAGGTCTGCGGGCTGCCGCCGAAGATGCCGTCGATGTCGCCGGTGTTGTAGGCGATGCCGGACGTCGTCGCGCCCGCGTACGTCGGGATCTGCCACTTGATGTAGTCGTAGGAGCCGGCCTGGTCGCCGCTCCACAGCACGCCGCAGCGCTGCGCGCCGGCCCAGCTCACCGGCTGCCAGACGAATCCGCGCGCGTCGCTGTTGTCCTCGATGCCCTTGTGCGCGGTGTCGCAGGCGTCGAGCGCGAACTGGTAGCCCGGGCCGACCCAGGCGACGTCCAGCTTGCGCACCCGCACGCCGGCCTTGACCTCTTCGGCCTGGTTGGGCACGCCGTTTTCGGTCCAGAGGCCCAGCTGCATGGTGTTCTTGCGCAGGCCCTCGCCGGTCTGCTGCAGGTTTTCGTAGCCGCAGCCGTAACCGTCGTTGACCAGCATCCAGCCGTTCGGCATGCCGTTCTGCGTGTAACCGTCGGCGATCTTCACCGCGTCGAGCGTGTGCCGCTCGCCGCGGTTCGCGTTGTGCAGGTAGCAGTCGGAGTCGCCGGTTTCGAGCCCGTAGATCGGCGGCAGGAACGGCTTCCCGACGAGGTCGGTGTACCCGGAGACGACGTCCTTGAGCCCGGCGCCGACGACGTAGGTGGCGTCGAAGCGCCGCTCGTCGTGCGTGGTCTTGACCGGGGACGTGAAGGAGTAGCTGCCGGGGGCGAAGGTGTTGCGCAGCACGCCGTAGCCCGCGGTCGAGGCGTAGAACGGCTGCGAGTTGGGCGCGCCGCCGTCGTTCCAGTTGTCGTCGGCGAAGATCTTGATGGTCTGGTCGCGGTGGCTGAACCGGCCGTTCTGCTCACCACCGCCGACGAACTGCTCGGCCGCGGTCCGCGCGAGGGTCTGCGTGGTCGTGGTGCCGGTCCAGGACAGCGGTGCGGACTCGGCCCACCGCTGCGTCCGGTCGGCGCCGTCGTAGAGGGCGAACTTCAGCGGGTGCTTGTAGGCCCGCAGGGTCGCCTTGGGCGTCGAAATGGCCCAGTAGGCGCCCTTGTCGACGCGCCGGGGTGTCGCGGGGGCCGTGGTCTTCGGCAGGACGATCTTGTCGCCCGCCGGGTCGGTGAACGTCCCGTCGGGGGCGAGCCAGACCCGGACGGCGCTCTCGGCCGGGAAGCTCACGCGCACCGCCGCGGCTCCCGACTTCAGCGTGACCACCGGGCCGTCGGCGGAGATGCCGGTCAGGTCGCCGAGGCTGCCCGACGGCGAGTCCGCGTACGCCGCGCTGGGCGCCAGCCCGAGGGCGACGATCGCGGCGAGACAGGGGAGCGATTGCGCAAGTCTGCTCATTAATGACACCTTTCGCGCACTAACACGCATGATGTGCTCTGTATAGCGCACGCTTCGCGCAGTGTCACCCGCCGAAAGGTGCATAAGCCGAAGGGCACCTTCTCGCCCGGTGACAGCGGCTCCGCCAAGGTCGCGAATGACTCATTGGGGACCTCTGAGGTCCCCAATGAGTCATTCGCGACACGGCAACGCCCGCCGGCAGACCACGCGGCGCCGACTTTGCCGGACTCTCGCGTGTGACGCGGGAAAGGTGCCCTTCGGCGGGGAACCGGGATCAGACGGCTTGGACCGCGACCCCGGCGGCTTCGAACGCGCGCAGGGCGTCCGGGTCGGCGTCGGTGTCCGTCACCAGCGCGTGCACCTGCGTCGTCTCGCAGATGCGCGCGAAGGCCCGGCGGCCCAGCTTCGAGCCGTCCGCCACCGCGACCACGCGCTCGGCGCGCTCGACCATCAGGCGGTTGATGCTGGCCTCGCCCTCGTGGTGGGCGAACGCGCCCGCGTCCGGGTCGAACGCGTCGACGCCGAGGAACAGCAGGTCGATCGTCAGTTCGCTCAAGACCCGGGTGGCCAGCGGGCCGCTCAGCTCGAACGACTGCGGCCGCGCGACGCCGCCGGTGACGACGATCTTGACGTTCGGGCGCACCGCGAGCTCGTGCGCGATGTTCAGCGCGTTCGTGACCACCGTCAGGCCCGGTGCGTCGCCGCGGCCGGAGAGGTCCGGGCGGATCGCCAGTGCCCGCGCCACCCCGGCGGTCGTGGTGCCGCCGTTCAGGCCGACCACCATGCCCTTCGCGGCGAACGCGGCCGCCGCGGTGCTGATCCGCTGCTTCTCCGGCACGTGCCGCGCGGTCTTGTAGCGCAGCGGCAGGTCGTAGGCGAGGTCGTTGGCGACCGCGCCGCCGCGCGTGCGCGTGAGCAGCTGCTGTTCGGCGAGGTGGTCGAGGTCGCGGCGGATCGTGGCGGCGGAGACGTCGAGCTCCGCGGCCACGTCCTCGACGTCGATCTTTTCCCGCTGCCCCAGCATGTCCAGCAGGGTGCTCAAGCGTTCGTGCCGGGCCATCGCGGTACTCCCTAGTTCACTCTCGGCGAGCAGTATGCTGCATCGCCGCTTTCCGCCGCGCCCCGGCACGCCGCCACCGCTACTTCATCCGGAAGTCGTAGGCCGACGGCAGCGGATCCGCGGAGAGCACTTTCCAGGTGTCCGAAAGGGACAACTCGCCTTCCCGGATGTTCGGGATTTCGAAGCCCGCGTCGAACACGGCCTTCGCGCCCGCGCGATCCCCGGCGGCGAGCCGGGTGTGCGCCGTCAGCAACGCGAGCCTGCCTTCGGGTCGCCCGGGCAGCAGGGAAACCGGGGCGTGCCCGGCCGCCAGCTGCGCCGACAACGCCTCGACCAGCAGCGGCCGCACGTCCGGTGCCAGCGCCAGGGCACGCCGGAACAACCGCGCCGATTCCTCGGAATCGGTGGCGGCGACGGCGAGGTTGCGCAACGCCCAGGCGTTCTCCGCGGCTGCCACCGACGCACGCCACGCCTCCTGGGCCGCTTCCCGGTCGCCGGCCGCCCAGCGGGCCACGCCGCGGTGGTACCACGTCAGCCAGGTGTCCGTCGTGTACTCCAGCAGCTCGGCCCAGTACCGGTTGACCAGCGTCGACGGCGGCGGGACGCGCGGATCGCCCGGCGGCGTCTCGCCGTCCAGGAGGTCCAGCCACGGCTGCTGCTCCGGCCCCAGCGTGTCCTTCGGGAACGGTGTACCGGGCAGGCAGGCCACCATGCGGAGGGTTTCCAGCGCGCCCCAGCCCGAGCCGGTGGCCAGCGGTTCGCCGGGCTCGGCGTCCGCGATCCCCCGCCACGCGCGGTGGCGCGCCTCGAGCACGGCCACCGGCGGCAGCCCCGCGGCGACGGCGTCCGTGGCGGCACGCCAGTTTTCGCCGTGCACCGCGGCCGGGTCCGCCGAGACGGGCCCGTACGCCTCCAGCCAGTCCCAGGCCTCGCCCGGTGGCAGGCGCAGGTGCTCCAGCTGCGTGCGGGCCAGTCCCGCCTGGATCTCCAGGTAGCCCGTCCCCGCGCCCGGCGCGAGCCACTCCTGCCAGTGCCGCCCGCCCGCGGATTCGCCCCACCGGAACAGTTTCCGGCCGCGCAGCCTCGCCGTGGACGCCTGGCCGAGGCCGGCGCCGGTCTCGTCGACCGCCGCGATCCACGGGCGATCCGAAGCCACCTCGAAGAAGTAGTCCGCGGCCGTGCCGCCCCGCGCCGGGTAGGTCAGCTCACCGGGGACGCCGACGAGGTCGAGCCGGCCCGAATAGCCGTAGTGCCAGGCCTGGTCCGCGGGCACGAGCACCCGCGTCGACGGCGTCTGCGGCACGGCGGTGTTGGACCACCAGTAGACCGGCACGTCGTGGGAGTGCGGGTTGCGGATCCGCACGCCGACGAGTAGCTGCTCCGAGTCGTCGGGCAGCCAGAAGTCCAGCTGGTACGGCAGGTCCCGGGTGCGCTCCCACTCCCACAACCGCAGCACGGGCGTACCGTCCGGGCCCTCGACCGCGGCCGCGAACATCGGCGCGCACGTCAGCGTCGTGTGCCCGGTGCTGCCGAGGTTCCACTCGACGCCGCCGGCGAACCACGCGTCCCGCAGCGCGAGGTTCGCGGGCTGGAACACCGGGTTGCGGTACAGCAGCTCGCGCCCGGACGGCTTGTGCACCAGCGACCAGAGCCGCCCACCCAGTGACGGCAGGACCGTCGCCCGCAGGTGGTCGTTCTCCAGCACCAGCGCGGGCAGTTCGCGGACGGAGCGTTCGCGCGAGTAGCCGTCCTGCAGCCGGCACGGCAGCACGGTGCCGAGCCGCCCGTACGCCAGCCCGGCGGCCAGGTCGGCGGGCAGCTCGTCCACATTGGACACCGAGGCCACGGCTTCCGGCTGCACCAGCGGCGGCAGGGGGTTCTCCGGCCCCAGCTCGGCCGCGGGCAGCGTGAGCGACGTCCGGCGCAGCTCGGTCATGCGTCCGGCAGCCTTTCCCCGGTGGCCGCGTCGAACAGGTGGACCGCGTCCGGCTTCGGCGACAGGGTGATCGGTTCGCCGCGCTGCCACGGCGCCATGCCCGGCGTCCGCACGGTGAACACCTTCTCCCCCGCCCGGCAGTACAGGTACTGGTCGCTGCCCAGTTCTTCGACCACCTCGACGACCGCCTCGTAGCCGCCCCCGCCGAACGTCCAGCCCTCCGGCCGGACCCCCACGACCAGGTCGGGGCCGGTGAGCGCCGAGCGCTGCGCCAGGGTGAGCGGCACCGTCGCCTCGTCCACCTTCGTCTCCAGCAGGTTCATCGACGGCGAGCCGATGAACCCGGCCACGAACACGTTGGCCGGCCGGGAAAACAGGCCGATCGGGGTGTCGCACTGCTGCAGCACGCCGTCGCGCAGGACCGCGACCCGGTCGCCCATGGTCATCGCTTCGACCTGGTCGTGCGTGACGTACAGCGTGGTGATGCCCAGCCGGCGCTGCAGCGACGCGATCTGCGTCCGGGTCTGCACCCGCAGCTTGGCGTCCAGGTTGGACAGTGGCTCGTCCATCAGGAACACGCTCGGCTCGCGCACGATCGCGCGGCCCATCGCGACGCGCTGGCGCTGCCCGCCGGACAGCTTGGCCGGCTTGCGGTCCAGGTACTCGGTCAGGTCGAGCAGCGCCGCGGCCTCGGTCACCCGCCGCTCGCGCTCGGCCTTCGGCAGCTTCGCCAGCTTGAGGTGGAAGCCGATGTTCTCGCCGACCGACATGTGCGGGTAGAGCGCGTAGTTCTGGAACACCATCGCGATGTCCCGGTCCTTCGGCGCCAGCTCGGTGACGTCGCGGTCGCCGATGTGGATGGAGCCTTCGTCGACGCCCTCCAGCCCGGCCAGCATCCGCAGCGTCGTCGACTTGCCGCAGCCCGAAGGGCCGACCAGCACGAGGAATTCGCCGTCGGCGACGTCGAGGTCGAAGCCGTCGACGGCCGGGCGGTCCACTCCGGCGTAGAACCGGGTCGTGTCCCGGAAACTCACGGTGGCCATCTGCTCCTACTTTCCGGCGCCGAGGGTCAGGCCGGTGATGATCCGGCGGGCGAGCACGAGGTACAGCACGAGCATCGGGAGCACGACGATCGCCACGCCGGCGATCAGGCCGCCGTACTCCGACTGGTAGCTCGCCGCGCCGTAGAAGGTGAACAGCGCGCGCGACAGCGTGAAGTGCGCCTGGTCCTTGAGGAACACGATGGCCAGCAGCGTCTCGTTCCACAGGCCGATCGCGTTGAGCGTCAACGCCGTGATCAGGCCGCCGCGCGCGAGCGGCAGCATGACCGAGAAGAACGTCCGGGCCGGTGAGGCGCCGTCCAGCGAGGCCGCTTCCTCGAGCTCGTCCGGCAGCGAGCGGAAGAAGCCGGTCAGCAGGAACACCGTGAACGGGATCGACAAAGCGACGTACAGCAGGAAGAGCCCGTACTCGTTGTCCAGGTGGATCCGGCTCAGCACCACGAACAGCGGGATGATCACGGTCTGGAACGGCACGCCCATGCCGATCGCGACGACGTTCGTCATCGGCCCGGAACCGCGTACACCGAGCCGGGTCAGCGCGTACGCGCAGGGCGCGGAGACGGCCACGGTCGCGACCGTCGCGAGGCCGACCAGGACCACCGTCGTCACCACGGCGTCGCCGAAGCCCGCGTTGGTCCAGGCGTAGCTGAAGTTCCGGAACGGCTTGCCGACGTGGAACCACTGGTACGGCAGCGCGAACGGCTTGGTGAAGATCTCCACCGGCGTCTTGAACGCGGCCGTGAGCAGCCAGTACAGCACCAGGACGTTGCCCGCGGTGAACGCCCAGACGAACACCGAACCCAGCAGCCGCAACGGGCTGAACCGGCGCGAGCCCGGGGCCGGCTTCGGTTTGCGCGGCGCCCGCCGCACGACGTCAGAACTGGATCGCGTCACGGCGCATCACCCGCCTCAGCAGCACGACCAGGATCGACACCAGCGCGATCATCGCCACCGCGCAGGCGCAGGCGGCGCCGAAGTCCGGCGTGCCGTTCGAGCCGAAGGTCCGGTCGAACACGTAGATGCCGAGCGTCCACGCCTGGTTCGGCGGGGCGTACGTCCCCGGCCCGGCCAGCACGAACACCAGCTCGAAGATCTTCAGCGCGTTGATCGTCCACAGCACCCCGGCGACGCCCACGACGTCCCACGTCATCGGCAGCGTGATGTTGCGGAACTTCTGCCACGGCGACGCGCCGCCGAGTTCCGCGTCCTCGTAGAGGTACGGCGGGATCCGGTCGACCGCGGCCATCAGGATGGTGATGTAGAAGCCGGAACTGGCCCAGATCAGCGACGCCGTCACCACGCCGGTCACGTTGGCCGGGGCCAGGAACTTGGCCGCGTCCGCGCCGACGTGCTCCAGGACGTAGTTCGCCAGCCCCTGCTTGCCGGGCTGGTACTTGAACACGAAGCCGAGGAACATGCCGAGCGCCACCGGCGCGACGATGTTCGGGAAGAACAGGACGGCACGCACGACCTTGCCGCCGCGCATGTCCCGCAGCACCATGGTGAACAGGAACGCGAGCGCGAACGTGCCGACGCCGCCGGCGAAGACGTACACCAGCGTGTTGCGGAACGCGTACTGGAACGAGTCGCTCGCCCACATCTGCGTGTAGTTGGTGACGCCGTTGGGCTTCGGCGTGTCCCCCGCGCCCGCCCAGCTCGTGAAGGACAGCACCACCGTCCCGAGCGTCGGCAGCACCAGGAAAGCCAGGTACAGCACCAGCGCGGGCGCGGCGAACGGCCAGAACAGCCGTTTCTTGCGGCGCAGGTGCGCGCCGCCGGCGGCACGGGCCCCCTGAGCCCGTGCCGCCGTCGTCGTCGTGAGCGTGGCCATCAGCCCTGGTTCTTCCAGAAGCCGGCACCCTTGGCGGCGAGCTGGTCCACGAACTGCTCCGGCGTCAGCTCACCCTTGAGCAGCGCGGTGTCGGCCGGGTCGAAGACGTCGGTCTGCCACTTGCCGCCGGCGATCCCGTCGATCCCGTCGTACTGCAGGACGTGCTCCTTCTTCGGGTCGTCCAGCGCGGCCTTGACCTGCTTGAGGTCGTCAGGCACGGCGAGGTCGGCGCGCGGCACGAGGTTGTCGGCCACCGCCGGGATGCCGGAGAGGATGTCCTTGTTGAGGAAGTAGGCGATGAACGCCTTGGCGGCCTCGGCGTGCTTGGCCTTCTTCGTCACGGCGAAGCCGATCGACATCTGCTCGACGGTGTCGTGCGTGGCGCCGGCCGGCATCGGGAACTGGAAGGAGCCGTAGTTGATCTTCGTCCCGGCTCCCTGCTTGTCCAGGTACTCGCGGGTCTCGCTCGGCGCCCAGGTACCGACGTAGAGGTAGCGCGAGTCGCCGTCGGCCCAGCGCTGCTGCACTTGCGGGAACTTCGCCGCGTCCCAGCCGTCGATGAAGTACTTGGGCAGCTTCGCGGTTTCGGTGGCGGCCTTGAGGAAGCCCGGGTCGGTCTTCCACGCCTGGCCGGTCTTGTCGGTGGCGGCCTTGTTCAGCCCGCCCGCGCCGACGTACCGCTCGGCGAGCTGGGTGAAGAAGTACATGTTGTAGAACGGGATGTCGCCGTCCTGGCTGATCGCCGCCTTGCCGTCGGCCTTCGCCTTGTCGAACAGCGCGAGCAGGTCGTCCATCGTCTTGGGCTGCTGGACGTCACCGGCGGAGTCTTTGTTGAACCACCAGGCGCTCGACTGGATGGTGTACGGAACCATGAAGTTCTGGCCCGTCTTGTCCTTGTTCTGCGGGAAGTCGTAGGAGCTCTTCGAGAGCACGTCCCGGACCGTCTTGTCGCCCTCGCCGACCTTCATCGCGAAGACGTCGTCGAGGCCCTGCGTGCCGCCCGGGGTCATGATGGCCGCGCCGACCTTGCTGACGTCCTGGTCGAACAGGTCCGGTACCGCGTCGGTGTTCAGCGCGGGCACCAGGTTCTGCGTGTAGGCCTTGCGCCCCAGCCACTGGACGTCGACCTTGACGCCGGTCTTCTCCTGGAAGCACTTGAACGCCTTCTGCAGCACCTTCCCCTGCGGCTCGTCGGCGGTCCACATGGCCCAGTAGGTGAACTCCTTGTCCGTGGCCGGCTTGACCGCGGCCTCCGGGCAGGGCGCGTTCAGGTACTGGTCGACCCCGGGCAGTGCGTTCTCGCCGGTCCCACTGCCGGTGTCCGCACCCCCGCCGCACCCGGCCAGCAGGAGGGACACCCCCGCCGTCAACGCCATGAGCTTGCTCCGCCGCATATCGCCACCGCCCACATCGATGAAGAACACGCCTCCTGCGCGTTGCTGCGCAGTTTTAACAGCTTTCGAGCACTTGTCAACACCGAGACCACCAAGCCGTGCACCGCCCAAAGTCCGAGGTGCTCGGGTGATCAGGCACGTAACCACACTTCGGGACGTGCTCGCACCTCGACGCATCCATTGCGTGCAAGTGATCGATTGCCGCGTTGACGTTGCACAAACTTGCATCTAACGTGTCAGGTGTTGCGCACAACCGGCACGGATGGGGAGTTCATGAGCGGGACCTTCATGGCTGCGGAGATCGCCAGCCAGCCCGGCTGCTGGCGGGAAGCGGGGGCGCTGGCCGCGGCGAACGACGGCCGGCTGCCCCCGGCGGGCGCCCGGGTGGCGATCGTCGGCTGCGGGACCTCGTGGTTCGTCGGCCAGGCCTACGCCGTCTTGCGCGAAGCCGCCGGGCTCGGCGAGACCGACGCGTTCGCCGCGTCCGAGTTCCCGGTCGGCCGCGCCTACGACCACGTGCTCGCGCTGACCCGCTCGGGCACCACGACCGAGGTGCACACGCTGCTCGCGAAGCTGCGCGGCCGGACGAAGACCACGGTGATCACCGGCGTGCCGGGCGAGGTCGCCGGCACCGCCGACGCCGTCGTCGACCTGTCCTCGGTGGACGAACGCTCGGTCGTGCAGACGCGGTTCGCCACGACGGCGCTGGCCGTGCTGCGGGCGCACCTCGGCGAGGACCTGACCGGCGTCGTCGCGCAGGCCGAGCGGGTGCTGGCCGAGCCGTTGCCGGACGAGCTGACCGGCGCGGAGCAGTTCAGCTTCCTCGGCACCGGCTGGTCGATCGGCATCGCGAACGAGGCCGCGCTCAAGTTCCGCGAGGCGTGCCTGCTGTGGACGGAGTCGTACCCGGCGTGGGACTACCGGCACGGCCCGATCAGCATCAGCGAGCCGGGCCGGGTGACCTGGATGTTCGGCTCCGCGCCGGACGGGCTCGCCGACGACGTCCGCCAAGCCGGCGGCACGTTCGTCGAGAGCGGGCTCGACCCGCTCGCCGACCTCGTCCGCGCCCAGCTCGTGGCCGGGGCGATCGCCCGCCGGAAGGGCCTCGACCCGGACAACCCGCGCAGCTTGACGCGGTCCGTCGTCCTCACATGATCGTCACCGTGACGCCGAACGCCGCACTCGACGTCACCTACACGGTGGACGGACTGGTGCCGGACGCCGTGCACCGGGCGCGCGACGTGCGGCACCGGGCGGGCGGCAAGGGCGTCAACGTCGCCCGCGTGCTGCACGCGCTCGGCGTCGACGTGCACGCGATCGCCACGGCGGGCGGGGCCACCGGCTCCGAGCTGGCGGCGGAGCTCGGCGCGGCCGGGCTGGCCGCGGAGCTGGTCCCGATCGGCGGCGAGACCCGCCGGACGACCACCGTGCTGTCCGCTGTGGACGGTTCGGTCACGCTCTTCAACGAGCCGGGACCGGCGGTGACGGCGCCGGAGTGGGCGCTGCTCGCCGAGCGCGTCCGCCGTCGTGAACCCGAGGTGCTGGTCTGCTCCGGCAGCCTGCCGCCCGGAGCACCACCCGACGGCCACGCGCGGCTGATCGCCGGCCGCCAGTCCGTTTTGGACACTTCCGGGCCCGCCCTGCTGGCGGGGCTGGCCGGGCGGCCCGCCGTCGTCAAGCCGAACGCCGGAGAACTGCGCGAGGTCACCGGGCTCGACGACCTCGGACAGGCGGCCCGCGAGCTGATGCGGGCCGGGGCAGGGTCCGTCGTCGTCTCCCTCGGCGCCGACGGGCTCCTTGCCGTCACGCCCGCGGGCACCTGGCGCGCGACGCCGTCCGGCGCGCTCACCGGAAACGCCACCGGCGCGGGGGACGCCGTCGTCGCGGCCCTCGCGCTCGGGCTCAGCCGGCGCGAGCCGTGGCCGGAGATCCTGCGCCGGGCCGTCGCGCTGTCCGGTGCGGCGGTGCTCGGGCCGCTCGCCGGCGACGTCGACCTCGCGCACTACCACCGTGAGCTGGCCGCCGTGCGCGTCCGGCCGGAACAGGAGTCCTGATGCCGCTGGTGCGCACCGGCGAGATTGTCGCGGCGGCCGCGGCCGCCCGGCGGGGCTGCGGCGCGTTCAACGCGATCCAGCTCGAACACCTCACCGCGATCACCGAAGGCGCGGCGCTGGCCGGCGCGCCGGTGATCGTGCAGCTCAGCCAGAACGCCGTGCGCTACCACGGCGCGCTGGCGCCGATCGGCGGCGCCGCGCTGGCCACGGCCCGGGTGGCCGAGGCGCGCGTGGCCGTGCACCTCGACCACGCCGAATCCCGAGACCTCGTGCGGGAAGCCGTCGGGCTCGGGTTCGGCTCGGTCATGTTCGACGCGTCCAAACTGGACTACGCCGACAACGTGCGCGAGACGCGGGAAGTCGTCGCCTTCTGCCACGACCACGGCGTCTGGGTGGAAGCGGAGCTCGGCGAAGTCGGCGGCAAGGACGGCGTGCACGCCCCGGGCGCGCGCACCGACCCGGACGAGGCGGCGGAGTTCGCCGCGGCGACCGGCGTCGACGCGCTGGCGGTCGCGGTCGGCAGCTCGCACGCGATGCTCACCCGCGATGCCGCGCTGGACTTCGGCCTCATCGCGCGGCTGCGGTCGCGGGTCCCGGTGCCGCTGGTCCTGCACGGCTCGTCCGGCGTGTCCGACGACGGCCTGGCCGAGGCGGTCCGGGCGGGGATGACGAAGGTCAACATCGCGACCCAGCTCAACAAGGTCTTCACCGCAGCCGCCGCGGGCGACTGGCGCACGCACCCCGAGCGGGTGGACCCGCGCCGCTACCTGGGCGCGGGCCGCGACGCGGTGACGGCCGAGGTCCGCCGCCTCCTCGGCGTCCTCGGCTCGTCATCGCTTCGCCGGACCTGACTCAGCCGAGGGTCCAGTGCTGGCGGTCCGCGGCGGCCTGCTGGGTGACCGCGGCACCGTCCGAAGTGGACGCCGTGGCCAGCAGCAGGCCACTGTGGACGGACGCGAACGCGTAGGTCCCGTCGGCCTGCCGGGTCGCCTTCCAGTGCTGGTTGGCCCCGCCCGTGCAGGTCCACTGGATGATCGCCGCGCCGGCCGTGGTGGCGCCGCCGTCGACGTCCGCGCACAGGCCGGACTCGGCGTTGCGCAGTTCGTAGGAGCCGTCCGGCTGCGCGGTGAACGTCCAGCTCTGGTTGGCGCCGCCGTTCGCGGTCCACGTGACCAGGTGCGTGCCCTTGGCCGTGCTGTGGCTCGGCACGTCGAGCGCCTTGCCGCCCACCGCGAGCGTGTGCGTGCCGGTCAGGACGGGCGCGGTGCCCACCGCCGTGATGGCCAGCGTCTGCTGGGCCGCGGTGCGCCCGCCGCCGACCGGGCTGCCCGTGGTGTCCGTCCAGTGGCGGACCGGCGTGGTCTCGGCCGGCCGGGCCGCGGACATGCCCAGCACCAGGCCGCTGTAGCGGTTGACCAGCCGGTACGTCCCCGACGCACCGGGGATGACGAACCACTGCTGTCCCACCCCGGAAGCGGACGTCACCGTCGGCGCGGTCCCCCACGCCCGCGTGGCCGACGACGTGGCGGCGACGCCGAGCAGGCCGCCGCTCCCGGCGTTGGTGATGCGGTAGGCACCGTCGCCGGTGCCGGTGAACGACCACGCCTGGGCGGCCGACCCGTCACCGGACGCGACCGACGTCGTCGCGGAACCGCTCTGGGCGAGCACCCGGCCGTCCGCGGTCGCGATGCGGTAGGTCTTGGCCGGGTCGAACGGGACCGCCGCCCGGGCCGGGTTGTCGATCGAAACGTTGACGTACTCGCCGGAAGCGCCGCCGGAGCAGCCGAAGGAGCAGTACGCGCGGAAGTTCTTGCCCACGACGGCCGAGCCGGTCTTGTTCACGCCGTCGACGAACCACCGGTACCACGACGCGGTGTGGTAGCCGCCGGTGCCGCCGATCGGGTACCACTTCTGCGTGGCCAGGTCGTCGGTGGCGTAGTACTGCTGCGGCGCGTTCCCGCTCTGGTCGACGGCCTGCGGCTCGCCGATGTACAGGCCGAGGTAGGCGTTGTAGGTGATGTCCATGACGAACAACGGTGAGGTCGCGGGCATCTTGCCGGCCGCGATCTGCTGGTCCGCGGTGCCGGTGTTCGCGGGGCTGTACTCCTTCGCCGCCGGGGTGTACCCGGTGGCGCTGTCCGGGCCGACCGGCACCTGGTTGCTCTCCTTGCCGCCGACACCGGGCTCGGTCCAGGCCCCGCCGTACCACTTGCGCCACGACCCCGGCGCCATCTTGGCCGAGATCGGCGCCCGTGCGGCGTGCGCGTAGAAGGCCTTCCAGCCGCCGTTCTTGTCCACGACGCGCGAGCCGTAGAAGACGTAGAAGTAGCCGGACGCGGTGTCGACGTAGAGCCGCTGGTCGCCGTCGCCGTAGTAGTAGGTCTGGTTCGGGAAGGCGGCGGTGTCCCCGCGCTTCGTGCTGTACGGCGAGGTCAGGACGTGCGCCTTGATCCGCCAGGTCTTGCCCTGGTCGGTGGAGACCGCGTAGTCGACGGCGTCGTAGTGCAGGCCGTCACCGAAGGGCTGGGGCGTGAACTCGTTGTGCACCAGGCCGTACCAGTCGCCGGTGTCCGGGTCGACCCAGGTGCCGACGAGGTCGCAGAAGTTCTTCTGCGAGTAGCTCGACCCGGACGGCGGGTTCGTCGCCTCCACCCCGGTCGGGCTGGTGTTGCAGCGTTTCGTGGTGTCGTTGTTGCGGTCTTCGGGGTCCGCGGGGTTCACGGCGTCGCTGATGGCGTTCTTGGTGAAGCTGTCGAAGTCGCGCCCGCTGTAGAACTCCCATTCGCGGGGCTGCGTCGCGCCGTACAGGGCCGCGGACTGCTGGAAGTAGAAGGTGCCGTCCTTGTCGAGGTACGGACTGGCGGGCGAGTCGGTCGGCGTCGACCACGAGCCCGTCGACTGGACCGAGACGGTGTACCCGCTGGTGGGCGGAGCGGCTTCGGCGGGCGCGGCCGTGCTGACCAGCACGGCGGCAGCGACCGCGACGGCGGCGCGTCTGCGGCGCGAGCCTGGTGACGAGGCAGGGTGCATGGGAACTCCTCGATCTCGACGTGGGTGGACTCGCCGGGCGCCGGGTGTTCGCAGTGTGCAGGATGTTGTTCGATGTTGCAAGATACTGTGGTAGTTCGTTCATGATCGCGCATTGCGCGGGTGACGGGTCTCCGCGGGTTTCGAGGACACTGGGAATCCAAACGGCCGCGGAGGAGAAAAGATGAGCGACCCGAGCACCCGGCGATTCCTGCACGGGGCGGCGGAACTGCTGCTGGCGGGCCCGCAGTGGCGGGCGGGCGGGCGGATCGACCTGCGCGTCGTCGAAGGCGGCTTCGCCACCGTCGTGGCGCCGGACCTGCGGGTGGTGGGTGGCGACCTCGTCACGCCGGAGACGCGCATCGCCCTGCACGGCCGGTCCTTCACCGAGGTGGCGGCGGAGGCGGGGATCGAGGCGGGCGCGCCGGCCGGGGTGTACGGCGACGGGCCGGGCGTCGGCGTCGAGGAGGTGCTCGCGCTGGACCCGGCCGCCGTGGCCGTGGTGCTGCGGGCCTTCGCCGACGGCGACCGCGCCTTGCGGGACTTCGCGCCGGAGGTGGTGCCGATCCTGTGGCCGGAGCACTTCGACGTCGCCGGCACGCTCGACGACGTCGACTACGGCGTCTCCCCGGGCGACGGTCACCTGGCCGAGCCGTACGCGTACGTCGGCCCGTTCGAGAAACGGGAAGGCGCGTTCTGGAACGCGCCCTTCGGTGCCGCGCGGCCGCTCGCCGAGCTGGGCGGGGCCCCGGCGATCAAGGCCTTCTTCGACGAGGGCCGCGCGGCGTCGGTCAGCCCTGCGCGGTGAGCTCCAGCAGGCGGCCGGTGAGGTCGAGGTGCTCCTCGACGCTGCTGGTCAGGTAGCTGATGTCGACGAAGACCTCGTCCGGCTCGAGCACCGAAACGATCTTGACGACGGACTCGGCGATGAGCTCCGGCTTGGTCTCCGGAGCGGCGTTCACGCGCAGCGCGACGCCGAGCGCCCCCGGATCCCGGCCGGCCTGCTCGGCACCGGCGCGGAGCTTGGCGAGGGTGTCGGTCAGGACGTTCGCCGGGAACGCCTCGGGCACCGACCAGACGGGCAGCCAGCCGTCGGCCCGCTCGGCGACGCGGCGCAGCGCCTTCTCCCCGAACCCGGCGAGGTGCACCGGCGGCTTCCGGACCGGCTTGAGGTCGACGTGGCTCTCGGCGATCGTGTAGCCGACGCCGGTGTGGGACACCAGGTCCTGGCTCCACCACTTGCCGAGCAGGTCGAGCAGGTCGTCCAGCCGCTTGCCGCGCTCGGACATCGGGATCCCGACGGCGTCGTACTCGTCCGGCGACCAGCCGATGCCGAGCCCGGGCAGCAGGCGCCCGTTGCTGGCGACGTCGAGGCTGGTCAGCAGCCGCGCGAAGTTGGCGGGCTGGTACTGCGTGGCGTTGATGGTGCTGGACCCGAGGATCGCCGTCTCGGTCACCGCGGCGGCGACCGCGAGCGCGGTGAACGGGTCCTGCGCGGTGTGGAATTCTTCGGGCATGGTGTCGGAACCCGGGTAGGGCACGACGGGGGCGACGGGCGAGAGCAGCCGGTCACCGACCCAGAGGCTCGCCGCCCCGGCCCGCTCGGCTTCGCGCGCGTACCGCGCGATCCCACCCGGTGTGGCCGCCGCCTTGCCGAAGACCGGAAGGCTGAAACCAAGACGCATGATTCTCCCCTGAAGAGCCAACGGACCGTACTGGTCCTGGTGCCACTAGTACTCGCATCTGGTTGCGTGTTCAAGCAGTTCCAGGGGATTCCCGATCTTGAAAGGCCGGCGTGGCGGCCGGGTCACGCCGCGCGCTGGTGGACCGCCTCCGGTTGCTCCGCCGGACGGGTCGCCGTTGCCAGCACCGCGATCGCGGCCAGCGGCACCACCAGCAACGCCAGTGCCGCGCTGATCCCCCACGTCTGCGCCAGCCAGCCGAACAACGCCGGCCCGGCCAGCACGCCCGCCTGGTGCAACGTCGAATACCGCGCGATCGCCAGGCTCGTGTTCCCACCCGCCCCATGCCCGACCGCGCCGGAGATCACCGGGATCACCACCGCCAGGCCGCAGCCCTGGACCGCGAAGCCCGCCAGGCCGATCCACGGGTCCGGCGAAAGCACCGCGACCAGCACGCCCGCCACCGTCGCCGCCATGCTCCAGCGCAGCAACGACACCGGGCCGAGGATGCGGTGCGCGCGGTCGCCGAACACCCGCGTGAACGTCTGGGCCAGCACGAACACGAAGTACCCCAGCGAAGCCACCTCGACGGCCGCACCGCGCTGCTCTCGCAAGAACACGCCGGACCAGCTCGAGACCGCGCCCTCGCACAACGCCGCCGCCGCGCCGAGACCGCCCAGGACCAGGACCGCGCGGGTCCAGCCGGACAACAGGCCCACCGGCTTGCGCGGTCCGCGTCGCACGGTCTCCGGCAACGCGTGCCGCCCGGCCACCAGCGCCAGCACGCACAACACGGCCGCGACCACGTCGAAGTGCGCGCCCAGCGGCACTCCCGCCCGGATCGCGCCCAGCGAACCGAGCGAGCCCACCAGCGCGCCGGCGCCCCACACCGCGTGGAGGCCGCTCAGGAACGGGCGGCCCCCGGCCCGTTCCAGCTCGACGCCCTGGGCGTTCATCGCCACGTCGAGCAGGCCCGCCAGCAGGCCCCACCCCAGCATCGCGGCCGACGCGGCGACCGGGCCCGACGTCACCGTGACCAGCACCGGGCACCACGGGACGAGCGCCGCCGTCCAGCGCAGGACCGTGCGCGTGTCCAGGTGCGCGGACAGGTGCCCCGCCACCTGCATCGCGATCAGCACGCCGACCGTCTGGAACAGCAGCACCGCACCGAGTTCGGCGAAGTCCAGGTCCAGCGCCGCGCGCAGTTCCGGCACGCGCGTGAACCACGTGCCCAGCATGACGCCGACGACGAAGAACACCGTGGCGACAGCGGTCCGCTCCCGGCGCAGGGGAAGAACGGCGCTAGTCATCGGTTCCGGTGCCGCGCTCGAGGTCGCCGTAGCCCTGCTCACCGGTCCACGTGCCGACGGGGACGTGCGCGTTGAACGGCGCCCCGTCCTCGCGCCGCATCGCCGGGCGGCGGTGGGCCAGGTGGACGAACACGTCGTCGAACTGGATCGCCGTGCCCGCGGTGGCGACGCGGTAGAGCATGTCCTCGTCCTCGCCGCCCCAGCCGCGGTAGCGCTCGTCGAGCCCGCCGACCGCGGTGAACAGCTCCGGGGTGAGCCACAGGCACGCGCCCGGCACGTCCCGCAGCAGCAGCCCGCGCGCGCCGGCGAGCGGGACGTCGGCGGAACGCCCGGCGCAGCGGTCCTCGATCAGGCGGTCGCTCGCCTGCGCGTCCAGCGACAGCATTTCCGTGTGCGGCAGGTGCGCGTCGTGGCCGTGCTCGGCGAAGCGCGCGTGGTTGCGCCGCAGGAAGTCGCGGTCGACCAGGATGTCGGCGTCGAGCAGGCACAACGTACGGGCGGCGCCGAGGGTGTGGCGGACGCCCGCGTTGACCGTCCACGACTTGTTGAACAGGCCGTGCCCGGTGACGTGCAGGTAGTGGTCGGCCAGCGGCTCGATCCGGTCCCGCCACCGGGGCTTCTCGTCGAACTCCACCACGGTCACCCGGTAGTCCGACGCGGGCATCGTCTGGTCGCGCAGGGCGAGCAGGCACGCCATCAGGTTGCGGATCCGGCCCGCGCCGTCGCGGTCGGAGATCGGGACGACGACGAGCACCTCGTCGCCGCGCCCGTCCGGGCGGCTCGGCGCGCCGGCGGCGAGGCCGGTCAGCCGCTCGACGTCGGCGGTCCGCGCGTCGAGCGTGTAGTCCGGGCCGCGGAAGTAGTTGATGTAGACGTTGTCGTCGGCGACGTCGGCCCGGGCGGCCAGTTCCCCGGCCAGGGCCGGGTCTTCCTCGAACAGTTCCGCCACCCGCGCGGCCAGGGCGCGCTCGGCATCGGCGTCCGTCGGGTGCGCGACCAGCCGCCGGTAGGCGAGGTCGCTCCCCAGCCGGGTGCCGATCGGGCCGGCCACCGCGCGGTAGAAGCGTTCGCTGTGCATCCAGTAGTCCGCGGCCACGTCGGGCACCGCCGGGTCGAGCGTCAGGACGACGTAGCTCGTCACGCGCGCGGCGAGGTCGCCGGTCGCCGGCTCGGCCCGCCGGTAGGGCGAGACCGCCGCGAACGTGCCGTCACGCCCCGGGCGCGTCGGCTCGATCCGCATCGGGTTCGCCGCCCGCAGCTCGCACATCGGGCTGCAGTCACAGGGGTGTGGTTGCACGGGGAAGCCGCCCTTCGGAGCCGGAGGTGTGGCGGACGAGGGCCGGGACCAGCTCCGGCCAGTCCACTTCGGACAGTTCGTGGCCGGCGCGGTCGAGGATCCGCAGTGCCGCGCCGGGGATCGCCGCCGCCAGCGCGTGCGCGTGGGCGACGGGGTGGATCGGGTCGTCGGCGCCGTGGACCACCAGCGTCGGCGCGGTGATCCGGCCGAGCCGGGGCCGCCACGGCGCGCCGTGGTCGAGGTAGGCGTGGTTGCCCGCGGACTCGAGCGTGCCGCCGGCGCGGGCGAACACCCGGGCCGCCACCCGCCGGTGCGCGTGCTCGTCGAAGTCCCGCCCGGCGAGGAGCCTCGCTCCGGCCACCAGGTGTTCGACGACCGAGTCGCGGTCGGTCCAGTCCGGCGGCTCGACGTCGGCCAGCGCGGTCAGCACGCGCAGCGCCGGCGGCGGCAGGTCGGGGCCGTCCGCACCCTCGCCGGGGCTGGTGGCCACCAGCGTCAGCGACGCGATCCGCGCCGGCTCGGCCAGCGCCGCGACCTGCGCGATCATCCCGCCGAGCGAAATCCCGACGACGTGCGCGCGCTCGACGCCGAGCGCGTCGAGCACGCCGAGCGCGTCCGCGGCCAGGTCACGCAGCTCGTAGGGCGGCTCGCCGGGCGGGTGGTGCACCGACCGGCCGGTGTCGCGGTGGTCGTAGCGGATGACGTACCGGGACCCGGCGGCGAGCAGTTCGCAGAACCCGGCGTCCCACGCCAGCATCGACGCGCCCGACCCGGCCACCAGCAGGATCGCCGGGTCCGCCGGGTCACCGAAGGTCTGCACGCAGAGGTCGACGCCGTTGGCGCGCACGACCCGGTCGCGCCCCGGCACGTCCACCACGAGCGGCAGGTCGTCGAGCAGGTCGCGGAACACCGCGGCGTACGCCGCCCGCTCGGCGGGCATGCCGTGGGTGCGCCGGACGTGCTCCCGGCCGTTGCGCCGCAGCCGCCGGGCCAGCACGTCGTCGTCGAGCAGCCGCCGCACCTGGGTGCGCAGGCCGTCGCGGTCGGCGAACACCAGGCCGGTGGCGTCGTGCTCGACCAGGCACGTGTTGCCGGGGATGTCCCGCACGACGACCGGGCAGCCGACGTCCATCGCTTCGAGCAGCGCGTTCGGGCTGCACTCCGACGTCGAGGTGTTGAGCACCGCGGTCGCCTCGCGCATGGCGGCGTGCAGGTCGTCGCGGTCCAGCGCGCCGACGTACCGCACCGCCGGGCTGTCCCCGCAGCGCCGCCGCACCATGGCCTCGTAGTCCTCGTCGTAGGAGACGCCGGCGATGACGAGCCGGACGCGCTCGTCCTCTTCGTGCAGCTGCTTGACGCAGTCGATCGCGAACAGCGGGTCCTTGACCGGCCGCAGCCCCGCGGGCAGGAGCAGCAGCTTCGCGTCGGCGCCGACGCCGAGCGCGCGGCGCAGCGAGTAGTCCGACGGCGTGGTCTCGACACCCTGCGGGATGCACCGCACCTTGTCGGCGACCTGCGGCCACAGCTCGCGGCTGCGCCGGACGAAGTCGTCGTTGAACGCGACCAGGCCGGCGGCGCGCTCGACCGCCTGGGTCATCACCTGGTGGAACACCGGTTCCAGCGCGTACTCGTTGAGGTCCGTGCCGCCCAGGACGAGCACGTACGGGAGGCCGATCTCGAGGAACGTGCTGCCGCTCAGGAGGGCGTGCGTGCCGACCATCGCGAGCACGTCGCCGTCCTCGGCCACCGCGGACACGGCGGCCTCGTGGGGCTCGAGCCGGACCGCGTGCCCGCCGGCGGACAGGTGCCCGGCGATCCGCCGCGTCGTCGTGTCACCACCACTGGCCGCGGGGCTGTGGAGCAGGGCTAGCAGTTTCATTTCACCACCCCAGTCGGGAATTTCACCACTCGGAGAGGAAGCTGCGGATCAGGGTGGCAGCTCTTCGTCAAGGGGAACGTCTCCTCGATTGCCCGTGCGAAACGCACGTCCCGCGGGGTGCGTCGGATAGGTTCCGGAGGTGCTGATCTACGATCTGACCGCCGCGCTGCCCGACGACCGGCTGGTCCGCGACCCCGACGTCGTGCGGAGCTTCGCCCACGACGAGGCCGAATGGGCGCCGTACGCGCACCCCGCCGTGGTCGTCCGGCCGCACACGGCCGAGGAGGTCCAGGCCGTGGTCCGGGCTTGCCTGCGCACCCGCACGCCGCTCGTCACCCGCGGCGCCGGGACCGGGCTGTCCGGCGGGGCGAACGCCGTCGACGGCTGCGTCGTGCTGGTCACCGACCGGCTCACCGCCGTCAAGGAGATCAACGAGCCGGAGCGGTACGCCGTGGTCGAGCCCGGGGTCGTCAACGACGACCTGCGGGCCGCGTGCGCGGAGCACGGCCTCTGGTACCCGCCCGACCCGGCCAGCTCGCCGTGGTCGACGATCGGCGGGAACGTCGCCACCAACGCCGGTGGCGTCTGCTGCGTCAAGTACGGCGTCACCCGCGACTACGTGCTGGGGCTGCAGGTCGTCACCGGCACCGGCGAGCTCGTCCGGCTCGGCCGCCGCACCGCCAAGGGCGTCGCGGGCTACGACCTGACCGGGCTGCTGGTCGGCTCCGAGGGCACGCTGGGCGTGGTCACCGAGGTCACCGTCCGGCTGCGGCCCGCCCGCGCCGCCGAGCGCACCGTCGCCGGCTACTTCGGGTCCACTGTGGACGCCGGGCGCGCGGCCGCCGCGATCGCCGCGGCCGGTGTGCTGCCTTCGGCGCTGGAGCTCGTCGACCGGCACTGCCTGGCCGCGGTGGACGCGTGGAAGAACATGGGCTTGAGCGCCGACGCCGAAGTCGTGCTCCTCGCCCGCACCGACGCACCGGGTGCCCTCGGCGAGCACGAAGCCGCGGAGATCCTGGCGTGCTTCGAGCAGGCCGGCGCGACGTGGGCCGCGCAGTCGACCGACCAGGCCGAGGCGGACGCGCTGTTCGCCGCGCGCCGGCTGGCCTACCCCGCGCTGGAACGGCTCGGGCCGCTGCTCACCGAGGACGTCTGCGTCCCCACCCAGGCCGTGCCCGAAATGCTCGCCCGGATCGACGCGGCGGGGCGGCGGCACGGCGTGCACATCGCGAACGTGGCGCACATCGGCGACGGCAACCTGCACCCGCTGCTCGTCACCCCGGCCGGCGACGACACCGCGCGCGCCAACGCGCAGGCGGCGTTCGAAGACATCATCGCCGACGCGCTCGACCTCGGCGGCACGGTCACCGGCGAGCACGGCGTCGGCCTGCTCAAGCGGCCCGGGCTGGCCCGCGAGCTCGGCCCGGAGGTGCTGGACCTGCACCGCGCGATCAAGAACGCCCTCGACCCGCACGGGATCCTCAACCCCGGCAAGGTCTTCCCCGAAGGGACACCCGCATGATCGTCCGCACGCACGCCGGTCAGGTCCGCGGCGAAGCCACCGCCACCGGGTTCCGCTTCCGCGGCATCCCGTACGCCGCCGCGCCCGAGGGCGCGCTGCGGTTCGCCCCGCCCGCCCCGGCCCCGGCCTGGGACGGCGTGCGGGACGCCCGCGCCGCCGGGCCCACCGCCCCGCAGCGGCACCGCGAGATCCCGGGCCTCGACCTGTCGGCCGTCGTCGGCGACGGCTGGCGGCCGGGCCCGGAGTACCTGACCGCCGACGTCTGGACGCCGGACCCGGGCGCCGGGAACCTGCCGGTGCTGGTGTTCCTGCACGGTGGCGCGTTCATCGGCGGCACCGGCTCGGCACCCGTGTACGACGGGACGGCGTTCACGGGCGCCGGCGCGGTGCTGGTCACCGTGCAGTACCGGCTCGGCATCGACGGCTTCCTCCCGCTCGACGGCGCGACCAACCTCGGCCTGCGCGACCAGCTGGCCGCGCTGCGGTGGGTCCGGGACACCATCGCCGCGTTCGGCGGCGATCCCGGCAACGTCACGCTCTTCGGCGAGTCCGCGGGCGCGATCAGCGTCGCCTGCCTGCTCGGTTCCCCGCTCTCCGAAGGACTTTTCCGCCGCGCGATCGTCCAAAGCGGACATATGAACCTGGTGCGCGGGCGCGCGGAGCTCGACCGGCTCACGAAGGCCGTGTCGGCCGGGCTGGGCGCCGAACCGACCGCCGCGGCGTTCCGGGAGCTGCCGACCGAGCGGCTGCTCGGAGCGCAGGACGCGCTCCTGAAGCCCGGCGGCACGCCCGACCTGCGCGACACCGGCGGCCGGGACCACGGGTTCGGCCTCAGCCCGTTCCTGCCCCTGGTCGGCGACGACGTCCTGCCCGCTCACCCCGGCGCGGCGATCCGGGACGGCGCGGGCGCCGGGGTCGACCTGGTCGCGGGTGCCTGCCGCGAGGAGATGCGCCTGTACTTCGGCCCGAGCGGCCTGCTCGACGTGCTCACCGAGGAGCAGGCGGTGGCCATGCTGTCGGCGTCGCACCCGGACGCGGCAGGCGTGCTCGGGCGCTACGGCCTCGGGGCGGGCCGGACGGCGGGCGAGGTGTTCGTCGAGGCCATGACCGACCTGGTCTTCCGCGACGGCGTCGCGGAGCTCGTGGCCGCTCACCAGGGCCGGTCGTTCCGGTACGACTTCGCGTGGCAGGCGCCGGAGCTCGGCGCGTGCCACGGCATGGAACTGCCGTTCGTGTTCGATTCCCTGGCCGCCTCGACGTCGTTCACCGGCCCCGGCGCCCCGGCGGAGCTGGCCCGCGAAGTCAACGGCGCGTGGGTGCGGTTCGCCGCCACCGGCGACCCCGGCTGGGGCGCGGACCCGGCCGTCCTGGGCTGAAGCAACCCCTATCCCCCGTTCGGAGAAAACCCTTACAAATTCCGGGTCAACCCCTGTTCTGGTCATTTCCCGGATAGGAGCCGGACATCTTGACACGGCGAACGACCGTCAGGCATCGTCGAAGAGACGCAGGCCACATTTCCTGCTTTCCTCCGCGTAGACGAGCCCACGGAGAATCAATCATGACGAACATCAAAGTGACGCTTTCCGGTGGTCCCGCCGAGCTGATCGAGCGGCACCGTGAATGGACGGTCGGCAGCATCGGCGAAGTCGCGAAGGTCAGCTTCGGCGCCGGCTACGAGCACTTCTCCCACGAAGGCGAGTTCACGACGGGCACCGCGGGCGACCCGGTACCGGTGTTCGCCTGGTGCGGGCGCACCAGAGTCGCCGAGTGACCTGCGTGCGGCGTCTCCACCCGGATCTCCACCCCGCGGAGGTCCTCTTCCACCCGTGACCGGCGTTATCTTCCTCCTCGCCGGGTGCCGCAGCGAGCGGCACCGGGGGAAGGGGAATCCGCGATGGGTGAAGTACTCGGTTTCATGCTGCTCCGTTTCGCCATCATCGGCGGCGGGATCCTGTTGTTGATCCTGCTGCTCGGCGTGGTCGTGTTCGCGCTCAAGAAAGCGGGCCGGTACGACCGGGCGAAGGAGGCCGGCGGCAAAGCGCTTCGTTACCGATCCGGCCAAAAGTAGGCCGCCGCCGCAACGTCACGCAACCGTTGTCGCGGGCCGATCCGGCCGTGGCTGTGGTCGGATCGGTAACCGACGGCGCAGTCCTGAACGAGCGCGGCAAATCGTGACCTTCAGTCGTGGTCGAGGCCGTGCCGCACGGCGTAGCGCATGGCCTCGATCCGGTTGCGGGCGCCGATCTTGGCGAACGCGTTGTTGATGTGCGTTTTCACGGTCGTCTCGGCGACGAACAGCGCGGCCGCGATCTCGCCGTTGCTCAGCCCGGCGGTGATCAGGCCGAGCACTTCGGCCTCGCGGGCGGTGAGCCCGTCCGGCGGGCTTTCCCGGCGCGGGGCGGCTTTCCGCGCGCCCGGGCCGAGCAGCGCGCCGGCGACCCGGTGCGAGACCTCGGCACCGAACGTCAGCTGCCCCGCGGCCACGGCCCGCAGCGCGGCCCCGATTTCGGCGCGGCCCGCGTCCTTGGTCAGGTACCCGCGCGCCCCGGCGGCCACCGCGCCGGCGATCGAGGCGTCGTCGGCGTACGTCGTCAGCACCACGACGGCGACGCCCGGGTGGTCCCGGGTGATCCGCCGGGTCGCTTCGACCCCGCTCAGCACGGGCATGTTGAGGTCCATCAGCACGACGTCGGGTTCGAGCCGCGAGACGAGTTCGAGCGCCTGCGCGCCGTCCGCCGCGGTCCCGGTCACCTCGACGTCGTCGAGCAGGTCCAGCAGCGCGGCCAGCCCTTCGCGCACGGCCTGCTGGTCATCGGCCACGATCACCCCGATCGGCCGCGGCTCGCCCATGGTCCCCTCCCGGTTGCCCCGGAAACGCTACCACCGGCCGGGTGGGGTCCACTGTGGATGACAATGCCGGGGTGCTGACTCGTGAACACGTGCGAACCCATGGGTGGCGCGTGGCGCTCGTGGCGGCGGCGATCGCCGTGGTCCCCTTCGCGCGGAACGACCCCTTCGCGGCGGTCTTCGGCCTGCTACCGATCCTCGTTTGGGCGTACTCGCCCCGCTCACCGTGGACCGGCGTGGTCTTGGTGGTCCTGCTGGCGTGGTTCGTGCTCCCCCGCGAACTGGACGCGACCGGCCGGTGGGTCCCGGCGGCGATCGAGGTGTACTGGCTGTACCCGCTCGTGGCCGCGGTCGCGTGGGCGGCCCTCGAACGGCGGAACTTCGGGCGGCTCACGGCCGTGGTGCTCACCGGGTTCGCCGTCACCTTCGGGGTCCTGGTCACCGGCTGGCAGGCCGCCCCCGGCGCCGAAGGCGTGTCGCCCGGTCCACCGGGGCTGCGGATCGCGCAGGACATCGGCTGCGGTTCGGGCGGCTGCTGGCGGGTCCTGACGGCCACCGGCGACCGGGCTCCGGAAGTGGTGGCCGGGTACCTGACGGCCGAGAACTTCACGCCGGCGCCGGAGAGCGACATCACGCGGGCGCCCCGCTTCTGCCGGACGGTCGGGCTCCTGGTGACCCACCAGACGTGCGCCGAGGTCCGCCCACTGGGGCCGGCCTCGGCGCGCGTCGAGTGGTACGTCGACTGAACCCGGTCAGCCCGGCGCCACCGCCCGGCCCGTCGACGGCGAGATCATCCCCGCGCACAGGCCCCGGCTCGCCAGGTTCTGCGCGATGCGCGGAATCGCCGTCAAGGTGTTGGCCGGCCACTCGTGCATCAGGATGATCTGGCCGTTCTGCAGCCGCCCGTTGGCCTGGACGATCGCGTCGACGCTCGCGTTGTTCCAGTCCTGGGAATCGACGTCCCAGATGATCTGGCGGAGGCCGTACTTCGCTTCCACCGCCTGGACCGTCCCGTTCGTTTCCCCGTACGGCGGGCGGAACAGCCGGGGCGTGCCGCCGCCCGCGGCCGCGATCGCCTGCTGCGTGCGGGAAATCTCCGAGTCGACCTGGGCCTGGCTCTGCTGGGTCAGGTGCGGGTGCGTGTAGCTGTGGTTGCCCACCCACATCCCCGCGCTCACCTGCGCGCGGACCTGGGCCGGGTACGCGGCCGCGTACTGGCCCTCGTTGAACATCGTGGCCCGCAACCCGTTCTGCCGCAACGCGTTCAGCAGCGCCGGGGTCTTGCCCGACGACGGCCCGTCGTCGAACGTCAGGCCGACGTACCCGCCGCACGCCGCCGCCTGGGCCGGCGCACCCGCGCACACGCTCGCCGCCGCCAGCACCGCGGCGGTCAGCACAATCCTCGTGGCACGCATCATCAGCCCACCGTCAGGTTCGAGTTGCCGCTGCTCTGGTAACCCTCGGTGGCGAGGATCATGTAGTAGTTGAAGCTGCCCATCCGCATGCCGTAACGGGCCCATGCGTCGAAGTGGTTGCCGGTGGTGATGGTGCCGCCGGTCTTCTTCTGCTGCCGGACGCTCCAGTACTGGTTGAACGTCTTGGTCCCTTCGACGGACGGCGCGTTGTAGCGGGTCGTCTGGTAGATGTCGTAGGTACCGCCGTCGCTGGTCACCGTGCCCTTGTACGTCCCGGTGGGCCGGTAGGTGCCCCAGTTGTCGACGATGTAGTACTCGACCAGCGGGTTGGACGTCCAGCCGTAGAGCGCCAGGTAGCCGTTGCCGGAGGGGTTGAAGCTGCCGGAGTAGTTCACCGTGCGGCGGCTGCCGTTGCTCCAGCCCTTGCCGCCGACGAAGTTCCCGACGTTGCTCCAGTTCATCCGGTAGTTGCCGCCCGAGCCGAGCGTCATGCTGACCGAGCCGCCACCGTCGGTCCAGAACGAGTAGTAGTACCCGTTGTTGTTCCCGGTCTGGCTGGTGGTGATGACGGTGTCGGCCCTGGCGGTGCCGGGCAGGAATGCGGCGATCAGCGCGAGAACGGCGCCACCGGCGAACACCCTGCCGCGGCCGCGTTTCTTGGTGAGCATGCTTCCTCCTCGTCGAGGACTGGGGATGGCGAAAGCATGCGAGCTGCACCGGCGGTGGGGCAATAACTTTCGGAAAGTTTCGATGCTCCCGCGGCCCGGTCTTTCCGTCAACCCCTATGAATTCAGGGGGAATTGCCGCGCCCGGAAAGCGCTAGCGTCGGCACCGCACTGTTTCCTACCCAACGGGGGGTTCCACGATGAAACGCATTGCGGCGACGGCGGCACTCGGACTGGCCTTCGCGGCCCTGCCCCTGGTGGCCGGCCCGGCGTCCGCGTCGGAGTCGGTCACCTGCGGCAACTACGCGACGCAGGGGGCGGCCGGGCCCAGCGCGCGCGACTACCACTGGGGCAACTGCGGTTCCGCCGCCACGAAGATCAAGGTCTATTCCCTGACCTACGGCGGTGCGTTCAAGACGCTGGTCGGCGAAAAGTGCGTCGCCGCCGGCACCGCGGCCCTGATCGGGCAGACGACGCAGTACCTCGTGTCGTCCTACACCGGCGAGGACACCGGCGCGGCCTGCTGAACCGGTGCGGGGCGGGCCACCCGGCCCGCCCCGCACTCCCCTTATTCGCGCAGCCCGATCGCGTCGATCGGCCTGGCGCGCAACGCGACCCTCGTCGCGACCCCGATCGCCACCATCCCCAGCAGCACCGCGCCGCCGGTGATTCCGAAGTAGACGGACAGCGGGCCGGCCGGCAGCGGGGTTCCCCGCAGCCCGGCGTTGAGCAGCGCGAGCGGCACCACCGCGACGAGCGTCCCGAGCACCACCGCGATCCCGACCGTGGCCACCGCTTCGAGCCGCATCATGCGGGTCACCTGGCGGCGCGTCGTGCCCACCAGCCGCAGCAGCGCGAATTCGCGGCCGCGTTGCGCCGTCGTCAGCACCAGCGTGTTGGCCACCGAAATCGCCAGGTACCCCACGATGACGCCGACCGCGACCAGGTTCAGGTAGAACTGCGCCTGCCGGTCGCCGCCCTCCGGCGCGGACGCCGACGCCGCCGGGGCCACCACCAGACCCGGGTACGGCAGCGCGCGCAGGGCCGAGGCCACCGCTTCCGCGTCCGCCCCCGGTTCGCGCCGGACCAGCACCGAGTCGTCGAGGCGGCCGCCGGTGTGCTGCCGCGCCAGCTCGACCGGCAGCACGAAGTCGCCGAACGCCAGGTCGTGCGTGTACGTCGCCACCACCCGCAGCTTCGCCGGCACGCCGTCGCCGAAGTAGAACTCGACCTCGTCGCCGGGCTTCTTGTCCAGCCAGTCCGCTTCCGAGCGGCTCAGCGCCACCGCGTCGCCGGTCAGGTCGGTGAGCCGCCCGGCGTCGACGCCGAGTTCGAGCGCGCCCCCGGCCTGGTCGGCCGCGAGACCCTGCGCCGGCTTCCGCTGCACCTCGACGCTGTCGCCCACGGTGGACGCGGTGAGCACGGACGTCCGGACCACCGGCGTCGCCACGGCCACGCCCGGCACCCGCCGCACCGCCGCCGCGACCTCGGGCGAGACCCCGCCCGGGCCGGCCAGCACGTAGTCCGCGGTCGTCGACCGCTCCGCCTCCTGCCGCGCGGCTTCGGTGCTCGACGTCTGGCTGTAGAACGTGGCCAGCGCGAACGCCACCGCCAGCATCAGCGGGGTCACGGCCGCGGCCACGCGCCGGGCGTTGGCGTGCGCGTTCGCGCCCGCCAGGTACCCGCTGATCCGCCAGACCCGCGCCAGCACCGGCGCGAGGAACCGCACCACCAGGCCGGTCACCTGCGGGCCGACCACGGCCAGCCCGATCACGACGACGAGCGTCGACATCGTCGAGGTGGCGGTCGCCACGTCACCGCGCAGGAACAGCGGGACCAGCGCGCCGCCGAAGCCGGCGAGCACCAGGCTCCAGCCGGTGATCAGCCGGGCGCGGCCGAGCTCCCGCCGTTCCACCGCGGCCTCGGTCAGCGCCTCCACCGGGTTGATGGTCGACGGCCGCCGCGACGCCGCCCAGGCGGCCAGCCGGGCCGCGCCCAGGCCGAGCAGGAGCGCGGCGACGAGCGGGATCGGGCTGATGGCCAGGCCGAAGTCGGCCGGGACCACGCCGATCGCGGCGAAGGCGTCCCGCAGCCCGGACGCGACCGCGAGCCCCAGCACGCTGCCGAGGACGCCGGCGGCGAGCGCGATCACCGTCGTTTCGGTGCCGATGAGCTTGCGGATCTGCCGCGGGGTCGCCGCGACCGCGCGCAGCAGCGCGAACTCCCGCCGCCGCTGGTTGATGGTCAGGGCCAGCGTGCTCGCGACGACGAACACCGCGACGAGCAGCGCGAAGCCGCCGAACGAGCCCGCGATCGCCAGCAGCAGCGTCCGCGTCTGGCTGACGTCGAGGAATTCGACGCTGCTGCGCTCGACGCCGGTGGTCACCTCGGTGCCGGGCGCGACCGCGCGCACCCGCTCGGCGAGGGCCTCCGGGGCGACGCCGGGGTCGGCCAGCACGCCGATCGCGTGCGCCTGCCCGGGCCGTCCGGCCAGCTCCACGGCCTTTTCCGGGGTGAAGAACACCGCCGGCTGCCGGGCCATCGCGTCGACGATCCCGCTCACCCGGAACACCGACGGCGTCGAGCGCGTCGCGATCCGGACCTGGCCGCCGACACCGACCCCGGCGTCCCGCGCCAGCGCGGCGTCGAGCACGACTTCGCCGGGCGCCGCGGGGGCCTGGCCGCCGCGCAGGGTGAAGGGCGCCAGCACGGCCGCGTCCCAGTTGTGGCCCAGCGACTCGGCGCCGCCGAGGACGCGGCCGTCGCCGGTCACGACCCGCGCCGGGAAGCTCTGCTCCGCCACCGCCGTGCGCACGCCGGGGAGCCCGGCGATCCGCCCGGCCAGTTCGGCCGGGACCGCGGGCTGCTCGCCGACCTGCTCGAACGAGAGGGCGTCGGCCCCGGGCGGCCGGACGGTCTGGGCGCCGCCGACGACGACGGCCGCGGCGGCGTAGCGCTGGGTGGGGACCCCGGCGCGCAGGCCGGATTCCATGAGGACGCCGCAGGCCGCCACGAGGGCGGTCCCGCACAGGATCGCGATGAAGGCGCCGGCGAACCCGCCGAGCCGGCTCCGGATCGTCTGCCAGGCGAGGGACAGCACGCTCACCACTCCCCGAGGTGCGTCATCCGCTCCGCGACCCGCTCGGGGGTCGGGTGCGGGAGGTGACCGGCCAGCTTGCCGTCGGCCAGGAACAGGACGCCGTGCGCGGCCGAAGCCGCGACCGGGTCGTGGGTGACCATCAGGACGGTCTGCCCCATGCCCTCGACGACGTCGCGGAGCAGGTCCAGCACCTGCCGCCCGGTGCGGGTGTCCAGCGCACCGGTCGGTTCGTCGGCCAGCACCACCTCGGGCCGGGTGACCAGCGCTCGCGCGATCGCCACGCGCTGCTGCTGCCCGCCGGACAGCTCGGCCGGCCGGTGCTCGAGCCGCTTCGCGATCCCCACGCCCTCGACGACCTCGCGCAGCCACCGCGGGTCCGGCTTCTCGCCGGCGAGCCGCAGCGGGAGCGTGATGTTCTGCAGCACGTTCAGCGCCGGCAGCAGGTTGTAGGCCTGGAAGACGAACCCGATCCGGGTGCGCCGCAGCCGCGTCAGCTCGGCTTCCTTCATCTTGCCGATCTCGGTGCCGCCCAGCAGCACCCGCCCGGACGTCGGCCGGTCCAGGCCGGCCGCGCAGTGCAGGAAGGTGCTCTTGCCGGAGCCGGACGGCCCCATCACCGCGGTGAACGTGCCGCGCGCCACCCCCGCCGACACGCCGTCGAGCGCGGTGACGGCGCCGTCACCGGAGCCGTACACCTTCCGCACGCCGGCCAGTTCCACGGCATACGCTGTCGTCATCGAAATCCCCTTTGCTTGCCTTGCACCGAAAACTAGGCGGGCGGGGCCGGGAGCTCGATCCCGTGGACGGGTGGATCCGGGGTAGCGCCAGCACCACCACGGCGGTGGGGTGGGACACTGGCGGCGTGACGACCCGCCTGCGCGAGTGCTGGTCGGCGGTCCGTTACCTGGTGGTCGGCGCCGGCACTTCGCTGCTGTCGATCTTCGCCCTCATGGGGCTCGTCGCCGTGCTCCTGCTGTGCCCCTTCGGCGTCGGGATCCCTTCGCTGGCCCCGGCGATCCGGCTGTCGCGGTGGCCGGTGGGCGTCGAGCGCCGCCGGGCCGCGCGGGCGCTCGGCACGCCGATCCCCGAGCCGTACCGGGACGGTTCCCCGCTGAAGGACCCGGCCACCCGCCGCGACGTCGCGTGGCTGGCCGTCCACGCCGCGACCGGGGTGTTCCTCGGCTCGCTGGCGATCGGGCTCCCGCTCGGCGTGGTCCAGCAGCTCGTGACGGCCTTCGTGTGGCCCGCGGTGCCCGGTGGGATCGAGGGGTCCGTCGGGCTGGTGGTGAACTCGTGGCCGCGCGCCGGGCTGACGCTGCTCGTCGGCGCCGCCTTCGCCGCGTTGACGCTGCTGCTCCCCCGCGCCGCGCGCCGGCAGGCCCGGACCGCGCGGTCGTTGCTCGCCCCCGGCCCCGGCGTGGTCCTCGCCGACCGGGTCGCCGAACTGACCGCGACGCGGGCGGCGGCGCTGGAGGCGCACGGCGCCGAGCTGCGCCGCATCGAGCGCGACCTGCACGACGGCACGCAGGCCCGGATCGCGGCGGTCGTGCTGCAGCTGGGCGTCGCCGGCCAGCTCTACGACCGCGACCCGGCCACCGCGCGCGAGCTGCTGGTGAAGGCCCAGGACACGGCGACCGACGCGCTGGCCGAGCTGCGCACGGTGGTCCGCAGCATCCACCCGCCGCTGCTGAGCGAGCGCGGCCTGGCCGGCGCGGTCCGCGCGCTGGGCGAGCGCAGCCCGGTCCCGGTCACGGTCACCGTTTCCGACGACACCGGCCGCCCGGCCGCGGTCGAGGCCGCCGCGTACTTCGTCGTCGCCGAGGCGCTGGCCAACGTGACCAAGCACGCCGACGCGTCCCGGGTGGACATCACGCTGAGCGGCCCGCCGGGGTTGCTGCGCCTGGAAATCCGCGACGACGGCCGCGGCGGCGCGGACGAGTCCGCCGGGAGCGGCCTCGCCGGGATCCGCCGCCGCGCCGAGGCCTTCGACGGAACGCTGAGCCTGACCAGCCCACCCGGTGGGCCGACCGTGCTGCGAGTGGAGCTGCCATGCGGGTCGTGATCGCCGAGGACGACGCGCTGCTGCGCGAAGGACTCGCGCTGCTGCTGAAGACGTCGGGCATCGAGGTGGTCGCCGCGGTGGACAACGCCGAGGACTTCCTCGCGTTCGTCGAAGGCGACCGGCCCGACGCCGTCGTGATGGACGTGCGGATGCCCCCGACCCACCGCGACGAAGGACTGCGCGCCGCCGTGCGCGCCCGGGAGATCCACCCGGGACTGCCGGTGCTGGTGCTGTCCGCGCACGTGGAGACGAGCTACGCGGTGGAGCTGCTCGCCGACGGCGTCGGCGGGGTCGGCTACCTGCTCAAGGAGCGCGTCGGCAAGGTCGAGCGGTTCATCGACGCGCTCCGGCGGGTCGCCAAGGGCGGCACGGCGATGGACCCCGAGGTGATCGGCCAGCTGATGGCCCGCCGCCGGGCCGCGGACCCCCTGGCCGCGTTGACCGCCCGGGAGCGCGAGGTGCTGGCGCTGATGGCCGAGGGCTACAACAACGGCACGATCGCGGAACTGCTGGTCGTCAGCGACGGCGCGGTCCTCAAGCACATCCGCAACATCTTCGCGAAGCTCGGCTTGCCTTCCGACGAAGGCGGGCACCGGCGGGTGCTGGCCGTGCTGGCCTACCTGCAGCGGGATGCGGGGTAGCGCAGGCACCACCCCGCATCCGGGTGCTGACGGCATCGATCCCGGCCCGCCGGATCCCTAACGTTTCCGGCATGACCGAAACCCGCCCCACCACCACCGCCGCCCCCATCCTCCTCTGGCTGGTCCTGCTCGTCAGCGGAGCCGCGAACGCCGCGGGCCCGCTGATCGGCCTCGACTTCACCATCCGGATGGTGGCGGGCGGCATCGCGATCGTCGCGATCGCGGGCTTGATCACCTACTACGTCCGGCGCCGGCGGGGGTGAACCACCAACGCCGCGGCGAGCACCGGACCCGGCGTCGCCCCCTCACCGACCACATGGTCGCCGCGGCATCGCCATCACCGGCTTTCACCCACTACATCCGACGCCGCAAGGCGTGAACCACCAGCGCCGCGGCGACCAAGGCGAGCACCGGACCCACCGTCGCCCCCTCACCGACCGCATGGTCGCCGCGGCATCGCCATCACCGGCTTTCACCCACTACATCCGACGCCGCAAGGCGTGAACCACCAACGCCGCAGCGACCAGCGCCGCGGCCGGCCAGAACGGGCTCGCAACGGCTCCGGCGAGCACGGGACCCGCCGTGGCCCCGGCGTTGAACGCCGCCGTCGCGTAGGACCCCTTCATCGTCGGGGCGCCCTCGGCCAGCCGCAGGATCCGGGCGATCACCGTGCCGCCCACCGCGAAGGACAGCGCGCCTTGCGTGAAGGCGAGCGTCACGAGTGCCGCCGGGACCTGCGCGGTCAAGGCCAGCGCGACCCACCCGGCCAGCAGGAGCGGGCCGCCGACGGTGACGACCCGCCCGGGCCACCGGTCGGCGAGCCGGCCGGCCGCGGTGATCCCGGCGAAGCACCCCACCCCGAAGGCGCCCAGCACCACCGGCACCGGGGCGACGCCCGCGGCCGCCGGTGCCAGGTAGGTGAAGACGCCGAACGTGGCCGCGTTGACGAGCGCGCCGGTCAGCAGCACCCCCGACAGCGGCCGCAGCTCGGCCAGCTCGGCGCGGAGGCCGGCCGGCTTGGGGCCCGCCGCCGTGTCGGGGATCCACCAGAGCGCCGCGAACGCGGGCAGGCACAGCAGCGTGACGGCCCAGAACGCCGGCCGCCACCCGAGCAGCGCCCCGCCGGGGATGCCGACGACGCACGCCACCGTCGTGCCGCCCAGCAGGACGGCGAGCGCCCGGCCGGGCCGTTCCAGGGCCGCGGCGACGGTCAACGCGACGGCGAGGAACCCCGCGTTGGCGACGGCCGCCACCACCCGCGTCGCGACGAGGACGCCGAACGACGTCGTGAGGCCGCCGACGACGTGCATCGCGACGAAGACGGCGAGGAAGCACACCAGCGCGGTGCGCCGCCGCCACGACCGCGAAAGCGCGGCCACCACCGGCGCTCCGGCGACCATCCCGGCGGCGAAGGCGGACGTCAGCAGCCCGGCTTGCGCGAGCGAGACGCCGAAGGCGGCGGCGATGCCGGGGACGAGCCCGGCGAGCATGAATTCGGACGTCGCCATGGCGAACACGGCCACGGCGAGGAGGTACAGAGGCACGGAAGCTCCAGGGAACACGAGATCGACAGGACGATTTCGTGGTCACCCGGTGACCCGGGAACGGGAAGTTATCGGGCCGCCGGGAAGACCGGCAGCCCGGCCTTGGACGCTTCGGGGCTCGACACGGCACCGAGGTTACCCGACCGGCGCCAGGCGGCCGGAATCGCGTCCGAAGCAGCGGAAAACAAGAGCATCCGCCAATTTGCCCGACGAATCTCCGCCGTTTCTGCCACGGGTAGCGAAATGGCGCGCGAATCCGATGTCACCCATGGAGTCGTAGACCCAGGGGGGAACCACGATGCCGTACTTGCGCATTCATTTCACCGAGGTCGATCTGGGCCGCACCCGGCTCGCGTCGCGGATCGACCACATGTGGGAGGTCGTGAACGCGGTGCAGCTGTTGCAGCACCGGGAAGGCGGCCTGTACTTCGACGGCTGGCGGCGGCGGGTCCGCCAGGAAGCGTTCGCCGAACCCCGGCTGCAGCGGCTCCTGCACACGCTGCTGCCCATCGCCCCGCACGCGGAGTACTTCCCGGATTTCCTGACCCCGGCGGGGGAATTCGACGATCTCGACGACGCGCTCGACGCGGTGGTGTCCGTGCCGAAGCCGCGGCTGCGGGCGGAAATGGCTTTGCTGGGCGGCGAATCGGCGCCGCTGCGCGCCATCGCCGGCGGCGGGGCGCCCGCCCTGCGCGGACTGCGCGCGGCGCTGGGCGGGTTCTACCGGGCGGCCGTGCAGCCGCGGCTGGCGGTGGTCGAAGCCGCCCGGCACGCCGACCTCGCCCGCCGGCTGCACACGCTCGGGCACGACGGCGTCGAGGCGGTGCTGACCGGGATCGCACCCGGTGCGGTCTGGGAGCCGCCGGTGCTGAGGCTGCCCTACGTGGTCGACAGCGACCTGCTGCTCGCCGGCCGCGGGCTGCGGCTCGTGCCGTGCTACTTCTCCCTGCAGCGCCCGGTCGCGCTCGCCGACCCCGCACTGCCCCCGACGCTGACCTTTCCCTTGGACCCCACCACCCGGCTGCTCGCCCCGGAACACCGCCCGGGCGACCACCTCGGTGCACTGGTCGGCACCACCCGCGCGGCGATCCTGCGGCTGGCGATGGACGGCTGCAGCTCCCGCGAGCTGATCCGCCGCACCGGCGTGGCCCCGGCGACGGTCACCCACCACACGACGATCCTGCGCGACGCGGGCATGATCGCCACCCACCGGGACGGCACCGTGGCGTCGCACCACATCACCCCGCTGGGCCTGCAACTGCTCCACCGGTCCGGGTGACGCGCACGCTTTCGGCGGACCCACGCCGAGTAGCCGGTGGGCGGGGCCGGTCGGGTGCCACCAGCATCAGCGACGCCGCACGCACCGGCCCGCGACACCACCGCCACCGGCGCGGCGAGCAGGTCAGCTCCTCCCGCGGGTCCCGGTCGTCCACCACGGCATCGGCCGGCGCGCCCGGCTTCAGAACGCGCACCCGCTTTCGCCGGACCCGCGCCGAGCAGCCGGTGGGCGAGGCCGGTCAGCTGCCACTGGCATCAGCGACGCCGCACGCACCGGCCCTCGACACCACCGCCACCGGCGCGGCGAGCAGGTCAGCTCCTCCCGCGGGTCCCGGTCGTCCACCACGGCATCGGCCGGCGCGCCCGGCTTCAAACGCGCACCCGCTTTCGACGGACCCACGCCGAGTAGCCGGTGGGCGGGGCCGGTCGGGTGCCACCAGCATCAGCGACGCCGCACGCTCCAGAACGCGCGCCCCCTTTCGACGAGGATCGAACGCCCCGTACCGGCCGCCTCCGCGAGGGGAGACTCCAGGCGTCCCGACCGACGACCCCTGCCGAACAGGGGGAGAAAGGACCGGAGAATGCGGATCACACGGGGAATCACCAGGGGCGTCGTCCACGGCGCCATGATCCTTTCCGCGCTCGTCGCGGCACCGGCGGCGCAGGCGGCCACGCCGGCGGCGCACCCGGGCACCGCCTCGGCGGCGAGCGTGCCCGACCGGCGGCTGCACCCGCCGGAGGTCAGCCCGGCGGTGTCGTGCGGCTACTACTCGGGCAAGGTGGAAACCGTCCGGGGCAACACCGGCAACCGCGTCCGGGAAGTGCAGTGCCTGCTGCTGCACTGGGGGTACAGCGTGGGTTCGTCGGGCGTCGACGGCGACTTCGGCCCGGCCACGGAGTCGGCCGTGAAGGCGTTCCAGGCGGACACCTACACCGTCTGCGGCCCGCCCGGCCTGGTCAGCGACGGCCGGGTCGGCACGCACACCTGGAGCGCGTTGCGCGCCCCGGACAGCTGCCCGACCGAGTAACCGGCACCGGCCCGGCTCCCGCCCCGAGGCGGAGCCGGGCCGGCCCGGCGGTCAGTCCCGCTGCTCGTCGAGCACGCCGACCTGGTCCGGGTCCTCCGGCGCGGGCATGTGCCGGATGCTTTCGCTGCCCTTGTGGTCGTGCGCGCGCTCGTACCGGGAATCCAGTACCCGCCCCAATTTGTGCGCCGCACCGGCGTAGGCATCGTCCACAGTGGCCGCGTGGTGCGTGACCGCGATCGGCTGCTTGCCACCGGGCCGCGCCTCGATCACGCACTTCTTGTCTTCCGGTTTGCCGCCGCCGTCTTCGCTCAGGTGCACCTCCACCCGGGTCAACCACCCGCCGAACCGGGAGAGGTTGTTCTCCAGGTCGGTGGTGACGAAGCCGGCCAGCCGCTCGCCGCCGTGGACGTTGTGGTCGGTGTTGACCTGGATCTGCACGAGCACCCTCCAAAGCGGGACAGCGATGATTACGGTCAGTACCACGGGAGCGAACGCCTCAAACCGTCTTCGCCGAACGCCCCACGCGAAGCGCCGTCACCGAATAGGATCGACGCGGCCCAGCCCGGACGTCCCGACCTCCGGCGGCGAACGGTGGAGGACAGGCATGTCGCAGTTTTCGTTGACGATCATCGAAATCATCCCCCGGGTGCTGCTGCTGGTCGTGGGCCTGCTCGGCTTGGTCTTCTCGGTCAAGGGCCGCGCCAAGGGGGTGTCCGGCCTGATGGTGGCCGCCTTCGCCGTCATGCTCGCCACGACGGTGGCGGGCATCGCGTGGCAGTTCGTGGCGTTGGACGCGGCGACCTGGAGCCGGTCCGAGCACCTCTCCATCGCCGACATCCAGCTGATCTTCCTGGTGGTGGGCATCGTGTTCGACGTGGCCGCGGCCCTCTCCTGGCTCCTGGTCGCGATCGCGGTCGTCAAGGGCGGCCGCCCGGCCGCCTTCGCGCAGCCGTACCCGGGTCCGGCCGGCTACCCGGTGGCGCAGCCGGGCTACCCGCACCCCCAGCAGCCGCCGAACTAGGCGTCCCGGTGCCCGGCCTCGTCGAACTGGCCTACACGACCGGCGGCGGCGTCGTCGGTGCGGCGCTGACCAACTACTTCGCCAAGGTCCAGGACCGGCGCGGGCTGCGCGCCGAGGTCCACCGGCAGCTGGCGGCGGTCCGCGAGCTCAGCGGCGGCATCCGCGGCGTGGCGATCGGCGCGGCTCCCCCGGTGCCGGGGGACGACCGTCAGGCATCCATCGCCGCCGAGCTGGGTGTCGCCGCGCTCCTCGAGGACGGCACGGACGCCCGGAACGCCCTGCGCGCGGCCCTCGCGGACCTGCTGACCGCCGCCCTCGTCGCGGGCGTACCCCGCCGGGTGGCGGACTTCGCCGGCGGCGCGCACGAGCGCCTCTTCGAAAGCGAGCTGGCGCGGACGATCGACCGCCGGGCCGGCAGCGTGCTCGGCGCCGAGGCGGACCGGCTGGTCAGGACGGCGCAGGAGTACCAGACGGCAGCCGCGGGCCTGCTGCTGGCGGTGCTCTGGCGCCCGTGGCGGACCCGGCCGCGGTTGCGCCGCCGCATCGCTGCGCTGCGCGCCGAGGTGGGATCGCTGCACCTGCTGCAACAGGAGGCGATCGCGGTGCTCACACGGCCGGAACACGCGGCCACGCTGTACGCGCGGCTGGACCCCGACGGGCGACGCTGGGAGACGTGGGGACTCGAGCCGCCTTCACCCGCTTGAGCCGCAGCCGGAACAGGGCGCCACCCGCTACGAGTGGCCCGGCTCCGACCGACGCTGGGCCTCGAGCGCCTTCACCCGCCTGCCGGAACACCTGCGGGCTCCGGCCCGCAACCCACCCGAACCGCACCCGGCACACGCCACCTGCGGCAGCCGCCGCCCGAAAGCTCGTCCCAGAAGGCCTACGGACTCCACCCGCCTGACCGCGGCCGGCACACCACCATCCGAGGTCGCCCGCCGCCGCCCGAAAACTCACCCCGAACACCTACGGACTCCACCCCACCGGCCGCAGCCGGCACACCACCACCCGAAGTCACCCACCGCCGCCCGAAAACTCACCCCGAACACCTACGGACTCCACCCCACCGGCCGCAGCCGGCACACCACCACCCGAAGTCACCCACCGCCGCCCGAAAACTCACCCCGAACACCTACGGACTCCACCCCACCGGCCGCAGCCGGCACACCACCACCCGAAGTCAGCCGCCGCCCGAACGCCCGTCCCCGAACGCCTGCGGACTCCACCCGCCTGACCGCAGCCGGAACCCGCCGCCACCCGAAATCACCCGCCTGCCCCCGCTGCCCGGAAACTCGCCCGGTACGCCTGCGGGCTCCTCCCCACCACCCGCTTGAACCGCTCCCGGAACGCCGTCGGCGACCCGAACCCCACTTGCCCCGCGATCCGGTCCACCGGCTCGCCCGTCGCCTCCAGCAGGTGCTGTGCCCGCCGCACCCGGGCGCGCAGCAGCCACTGCAGCGGGGTCGTGCCCGTCTGCTCGCGGAACCGGCGGTTGAGCGTGCGCGTGCTCATCCCCGCGTGCCCCGCGATGCCCGGCAGCGTCAGCTCCGCCGCGCAGTTCTCCTCCAGCCACGCCAGCAGCGGCTCCAGCTCGGACCCGCGCGGGGCCGGCGGGGTGTCGTGGACGATGAACTGGGCCTGCCCGCCCTCCCGTTCCAGCGGCATCACCGACATCCGGGCCGCGGCGGCCGCCACCGCCGAACCGTGGTCGCGGCGGACCAGGTGGAGGCACAGGTCGAGGCCCGCCGCGGCGCCCGCCGAGCTCAGGATCCGGCCGTTGTCCACGTACAGCACGTCCGGGTCGACCTCGACCGCCGGGTGCAGGCGGGCCAGCTCGGGGGCCGCCGCCCAGTGGGTCGTCGCGCGCAGGCCGTCCAGCAGGCCCGTCTCCGCCAGGATGAACGCGCCCGAGCAGATCGACGCGATCCGCGCGCCCCGCTCGGCCGCCGCGCGCAGCGCCGACACCACGGGGGCCGGGACCGGCGGGTTCGCCGAGCGGCCCGGGACGATGATCGTGTCCGCGGTCGCCAGCCCGGTCAGGTCCCACGGCGGCCGCAGCGTGAACGCGCCCGCGTCCACCTCCGGTGCCGGGGCGCAGATCCGGACCTCGTAGGCGGGCGAGCCGTCGAGGAGCCGGGTCCGCGAGAAGGTCTCGATGGGGGTCGCCAGGTCGAACGGGACGACCTGGTCCAGCGCGAGGACCGCCACGATGTGCATGGTCCCCACGATAGATCGTCCACTAAGGACGGAGGCTGCCCAGCATCAGGTTCGCGAAGTGCTCGCCCACCTGCTCCCCCGACAGCTCGCCGTCGGCGTGGTACCACATGCCGAGCCGGTGGATGGCGCCGAAGTGATAGTTGATCACCAGGTCGGCCGGGACGTCGGCGCGGAAGGTACCGGTCCGCTGCCCTTCGGCGACCAGGTCGCGCACGCGCTCGTGGTAGGTGCGCCGCTCGGCGCGCACCTGGACCTGCTTGGACTTCTCCAGCAGGGGGAACGACTGGAAGAACACGGTCGCCGCGTCCAGGTCGGCGATGCTCGTCACGACGACGTCGACGATGATCGCGTGCAGCCGCTCCGGCAGCGGCAGGTCCGACTCCGCGATCGTCACCATCCGCCGCGTCTGCATCCGCAGCATCGCCACGTAGATCTCGAAGAGCAGGTCGTCCTTGGACTCGAAGTAGTGGTAGAGACCACCCTTGGTGACGCCGGCGGCTTCGACGATCTCGCGGACCCTCGTCGCCTCGAAGCCCTTCTCGGCGAACAGCCGGACCGCCGCCCGCACGACCTTCTCCCTGACCGTCATGTCGCCACCCTATGTGAGCGGGGGCCGGCCCGCGGCACCGCCGCGAACCGGCCCGTTCCTCACTTGCTCAGCAGGTTCACCTGCTCCGGGGTGGCGCGTTCACCGGTGTACGCCGTGATGGCCCCGGTACCCCGGTCGGTGACGGAGGGTGGCTGGATGATCGCCGTCGTGGTGTCCGGGTTGATCTTGAAGACGTACGCGCCGGTGTACCCCGCGTGCGATTCCTTCGAGAACCCGAACGGCGTCAGGCCCGGGCCTTTGAGCGACCCGGAGCTCATCGCGTCGACGAGCTTCTGCCGCGTCGGGTCCGGCCCGGCGGCCTTGAGCGCCTGCCCGAACGTGTAAGCCTGCACCATGCCGAACAGCACGGTGTTCGTGAACGGCTCCTTCGGGATGTACTTGTCGTGGAGGCCCTTGAAGTAGGCAACCCACGGGTCCGACGTCTGGGCGACGTCCGGCAGGTAGCCGGTGCCGATCAGCCCGGCCAGCAGCTGCCCGCTGGAGACGCTGGCGCCGCCGCGCTTGGCGAAGTCCTGCAGCAGCCCGGAAAGCGTCGCCGGGTCCGCGCCGATGCTGCTGACCACGAACTGCGGCCGGTAGCCGATCTTCGCCGCGGCCAGGATCGACAGCGCGGTGAACGCCGGGATGCACGCGCAGACGACGACCTCGGCGCCCGCCGCCTTCAACGCGGAAAGCTGCGGCGTGACATCGGTGTTCGCGCTGTCGTAGCCCTGGCGGACGACGGTCTGGTCCTTGACGAACTGGTCCAGCCCGGCCTGCGTGTCGCGGCCGACGTCGTCGTTCTGCGTGAAGTAGCCGACCTTCTTGCCCGCAAAGGTGCTCTTGATGTACTGGCCCTGGATCTTGCCCTCGCGCGTGTAGTCCACCTGGTACCCGAAGGTCATCGGCGCCTTCTGCGGGTTGTCCCAGGCCAGCGCGCCCGACGACACGAGCAGGTCCGGCACGCCCTCGGCGTTGAGGTAGTCGACGACCTTGGAGTGCGTCGGCGTGCCCAGCCCGCCGACGATCGCGAACACCTTGTCCTGCAGGACGAGCTTCTTCACCACCTCGACGGTCTTCGTCGGGTTGTAGCCGTCGTCCTCGACCTTGTAGTCGATCTTCCGGCCGTTGATCCCGCCGCCGTCGTTGATCGCCTGGTAGACCGCGCGGGCGCCGACGGAGATCTTGCTGTACCCCGGCGCGGCCGGCCCGGTCAGCGGCTGGTGCGTGCCGATAACGACGCTGTCCTTGGTGACGCCGACGGCGGAGTCCGCGGCCTGCTGGCCGCCGCCGTCGCTCTCCCCCGCGCCGCCGCACGCGGTCAGCGCCAAGGCGAGGGCGAGGAAACCCGCGCCGTACCTAGTGGTTCTCATGGTTCTCCTTCTTTTCGGCGGGCTTGCGGAGGAGTGTGCGGAGCCGCTGGAAACCGCCCTGGATGCCGCGCGGGAAGGCGAGCACGACGACGATGAGGATCACGCCGTACACCGCGAGCGGGAGGTTGTTGGCGACGTCGGTGTTCAGGTGCAGCACGTCGGCGAGGTCCTCGGACCAGGCCTGGAAGTACACGAGCGCGACCGCGCCCCACAGCGCGCCCCACAGGGACCCGAGCCCGCCCAGCACCACGGCCGCCAGCAGGCTCAGCGACAACGCGGGCGTGAACGACCCCGGCGCGGCGGTGCCGAGCAGGAACGCCTGCAGGCCACCGGCGAGGCCGCCGCACACCGCGCTGACCAGGAACGCGAGGATCTTGGTGCGCCCGACGGCGATCCCGCTCAGCGACGCGGCGACCTCGTCGTCGCGGACCGCGCGGAAGTCGCGCCCGAGCCGGCCGCGGACGATGTTGACCACCAGCACCAGCGCGATGAGCACGCTGAGCCAGACGATCCAGGTCTGCCAGCGCAGTTCCGGCACCAGACCGACCACTCCGGACGGTCTGCTGTGGACGGTGAAGCTCAACCCGTTGCTGCCGCCCAGGAAGTCCGGGAACTTGCGGGTCAGCGCGGGCAGGCCGACGGCCAGCGCGAGCGTCGCGCCGGCGAGGTACGGCCCGCGCAGCCGGGCCGCGGCGGCCCCGGCCAGCAGCCCGGCGAGCCCGCCGGCCGCGCTGGCCAGCAGCAGGTCGGCCCACAGCGGGAACGACGGCACCTTGTTCACCAGCAGCGCCACCGTGTACGCGCCGATGAACATGAACGCGCCGTGCCCCAGCGAAACCTGGCCGGTGAGGCCGGTCAGCAGCGTCAGCCCGGCCACCGCGATCAGGTAGTAGCCGATCGTCGCGATGCGCAGGTTGGTGAACTCGTCGGTCACCAGCGTCAGCACGACGACGACGGCGAAGGCCGCCAGCGCGAAGAGGACGTGGCGGACCAGCGGCGGCAGCGTGCGCTTCTTCCGCACGGCGGGCGCGGTGGTCCGGGGAAGACTGGTGCGCACGCTCATACCCGCCTCGCCTTCGCCCGGCCGAACAACCCGCTCGGGCGAACGGAAAGCACGATCACCAGGATCGCCAGCGCGGCGATGGTCACCATCTCCGGTCCCAAGTAGCCGGACACATAGGACAGTCCGACGCCGAGGACGAACCCGCCCGCGATGGTGCCCAGCGGATTGTCGAGACCGCCGAGCACCGCCGCGGTGAGCGCGTAGACGAAGACGCCGTCCAGCACGTTCGGGAAGAGGAACGGTGGCGTGGCGAGCAATCCGGCCAGCGAGCCGACCGCCGCCGCCATGCCCCAGCCGACGGTGAGCATCAGCCCGACCCGCACGCCGAGGGTGCGGGCGACGTCCGGCGCGAACGCGGCCGCCCGCATCCGCAACCCCAGCGGCGTGTACTTGAACACGACGAGCACGAGCGCGGCGATGGCGAGCACGATCAGCACGACGAACAGGTCGTTGGCGGAGAACCGGCCGCGGAAGTCGAAGGCGTAGGGGAACGCCAGCGGCTCGTTGGACCAGATCATGCCCGCGATCGCTTGCAGCACCAGCAAAAGCCCGAGCGTGACGATGATCGAGCTCAGCTCGGAGCGGTGCCGCAGCGGCCGGATCAGCAGCCGTTCGGTGGCGACGCCGAGCACGGTCCCGGCGACGATCGCGACGGCGAAGCCGAGCCAGTAGCTGCCCGTCGCCTTGGTCACCGAGTACGCGAGGTACGTCGAAATCAGGGCGAGGGCGGGTTGCGCGAAGTTCACCACCCGGGTGGCCCGGTAGATGATGACCAGTGCGAGCCCGAGCGCCGCGTACACCGCGCCGGCCGAGATCCCGCCGAGGGTCAGATCGAAGAAGTCCTGCATACCGGACCGTTCACCTCCATTGTGGACGCTCAGAAGCCGAGGTAGGCGTGGCGGAGGCCGTCGTCGGCCAGGAGTTCCGCCGCGGTGTCGACGGCCACGACCCGGCCGAGCGCGAGGACGTACCCGCGGTCGGCGATGGACAGCGCGCTGTGGGCGTTCTGCTCGACGAGCACGACGGTCAGGCCGGTCGAGGCCCGCAGGTCCCGCAGGATCCCCATGATCCGCGCGGTGATCAGCGGGGCGAGCCCCAGCGACGGCTCGTCCAGCAGCAGGAGCCCGGGCCTGCTCATCAGCGCGCGGCCGATGGCGAGCATCTGCCGCTCGCCGCCGGACAGCGTCGACGCGGGTTTCGCCGAACGTTCCGCCAGCGGCGGGAAGAGCTCGTAGACCTCGTCGCGCGCGGCCGCGCGATCGGCGCGGTCCCGCCGCCACAGCGCACCCAGCCGGAGGTTCTCGTCGACGGTCAGCTCGGTGATCACGCCGCCGCCTTCGGGCACGTGCGCGACCCCGCCGCGGGCGATCCGGTCCGGCGCCCGGCCGGTGAGTTCCTCGCCGTTCCAGGAGATCCGGCCGGCGCGGGCGGGCTGCAGTCCGCTGATCGTGCGCAGCAACGTGGTCTTGCCGGCGCCGTTCGCCCCGAGCACGGCGGTGATCCCGCCCCGCTCGACGGTGAGGCCGACGCCGTCGAGCGCGTCGACGGCGCCGTAGGCCACGGAAAGGCCGTCGATCTCAAGCACCGGGCGCCTCCTCGGCGGGGTCGCCGAGGTAGGCCTCGGCCACGCGGGGGTCGGCCTGGATCTCGGCCGGGGTGCCCGCCGCGATCACCTCGCCGAAGTTCAGCACCACGACGCGGTCGCAGACCTGCATGACCAGGTCCATGTGGTGTTCGACGAGCACGACGGCCATGTGCCGCCGCAGCGAGAGGATCAGCGTGGAAAGCTCGACGAGTTCGGCGGCCGAGAGCCCGCTCGCGGGTTCGTCGAGCAGGAGCAGGTCGGGTTCGGCGACGAGCGCCCTGGCGAGTGCGACGCGTTTTCGCACCCCGTAGGGCAGAACGCCGGGAAGCCGGTCGGCGAGGTCGGCGATGCCCAGTTCCCCGAGGGTCGCCCGCGCCCGCCCGGCGAGGCCGGCTTCGTCGCGCGCGGACCGCCCGGCCCCGACGAGCGCGGGGAGCACCCCGGTGCGAGCGTGCCGGCCCGCGCCGGCCATCACGTTCTCCAGCACCGTCAGCCCCGGGAAGAGCCCGAGCCCCTGCAGGGTCCGCACGATCCCGAGGCCCGCCAGGTGTTCCGGGCGGTGCCGGACCAGCGGCTCCCCGCGCCACAGCACGCGCCCCGCCTGCGGCCGCACGAACCCGCAGACGACGTTGAAGAGCGTCGTCTTGCCCGCGCCGTTCGGCCCGATGACCCCGACGACGGTCCCGGCGTCGACGCTCAGCCGGACGTCGCGCAACGCGGTGAGCCCGCCGAAGCGCACGGTGAGGCCGTCGACCACGAGGAGATCCTCGCCGGGCAGCGCCTCGCCGGAACCCGCCTCGCCAAGAAGTGTCATCGATGACTCTCCTGTCTCACCATGTGGACCAGGCCGTACCGCGCGGTCGGTATGAAGAGGGTGGAGGGCAGCGGCGGTGAAGTCAAGGTGCGAACCACCGAAACCGGGCGCTCCGGAAATTTTCACAAAGCGCGCGCTTAGTGGTATTCGGTACCGGGGAGTAACGGGAGCACGGGTGAAGTCGGGGCGGCGCGCGGGTTCGGGTCTGAGGTGCCGGGTCGCCGGGGGTGGGCGGGGTCGCGAATGAGTCATTCGGGATCACTGAGGCCGCGAATGAGTCACTCGCAGCACCTGTGGCCGCTCCCGCTGGTTCTCCGCCACCGGCCGCCCGGCGCCGGAGACTCGCGGCCCCGCCCCGGCCGCCTGAGCGGCCGGGGCCGGTCAGGCGGCCGGCCGCCGGGGCGGTGGCTGGCAGGCGGCTGTCCGCAGGGCGCCAGCTGGCAGGCAGGCGGGCGGGCGGCGGCGAGCGCGAAAACTGGCAGGCAGGGCAGCTAGCGGCGGGCGGCAGCTCGCGGCGGGCGGCGGCACGACGAAGGGCGGGCACGCCTCAGCGCACCCGCCCTCCCAAGCTCCCCGGCCTCAGCCGGTACTGGCCTGCGGAGCGATCATCGAAGAAGCGTCGATCTTCGTCTGCACCACACCCAGCTGCTGCAACAGGTCCGGCACCCGCTGGATGCGCCGGGCGTCCAACGTGGACCCGAACGCCGGCATCACCATCAGGCTCGCGATGTCCTGGTCCACCCGCGCGTTCCGCACCACCAACGGCTCCACCCGCGCCCGGTCCACCGCCGCACGCGTGGCGTTGAGCATCGCCCGCTGGAACGCCGCCAAGGTCTTCGGGTGATCCCTGGCCCACTTGGCCGTGGCGCCGTAACCAGTGAGTGGGAACGCCTGCGTACTGCCGCTCGCCGCGTCGATCACCGGGTACGCGCCGGCCGTCTTGGCGGCCTGCGTCAGGAACGGTTCCGGCTGGTAGGCGGCGTCGACGCGGCCCTGGGCCAGTGCCGCGCCCATCTCCGGCAGGGGCATCGGGACCCACGTCACCTTGTCCGCGTCGATGCCGTGGTCGCGCATCACCGAGCGGGTCAGGACGTCGGAAGCCGCGTTCTTCGAGCTGATCGCGATCCGCTTGCCGCTCAGGTCGTTGACCGTCTTCACCGGGGAGTTCGGGACCGTGACGACTTCGTTGCTGCGCGGGCTCGCCGAGGTGGCGTCGGAGATCAGCTTCAGGTCCGCCGTGCCGCTGCTCTTGGCCAGGAAGAACAGGGTGTACGTCGAGAGTGCGAGGTCGTCCTTGCCGTCCACCATGCGGGTCAGCGTGTCCTGGCCGCTGGCGCCGATGTCGGTCTGCACCTCGAGGCCTTCGGCCTTGAAGTAGCCGCCTTCCTGCGCCAGCCACAGCGTGGCGAGGTCGACGGTGGTGAGGATCGCGACCCGGATGGACGGTTTTTCGACGCCGCCGCCGGTCTTCGTCCCGCCGAGCTGGCTGCACCCGCTCAGCAGCAGGGCGGCGGCGACGGCGAGCACGGCGAACCGGCGGGTCGAGGCGCGTCTGGGCATGGCACTCCTCGGGAATGAATCCTCGTGCGTGGGGAATCCGGCTCGTAAAGCCGTGGTCCGCGGACTGTAGATGACGATTTCCGCGCCCGCAATCACGTTGCCGAGAATTGCGACCGCCGTGATCACGTGCGGAAACAAACCAACGAGGAGCTCGCACACAGCGTGATCGTCGTCCGCCATCCGGCCGAGCGCACTGGGACGGATGATCGTCACCGGTACTGCTCCGAAGGCGTAAATCGCGGACGCCGTAACGAAGCGGATCACCGCGGAGACTCTGGGCGGCAAAAGAGGGTGGAAACGATGAACGAATGGAAGTACCGGCCGCCGCTGCTCTCACCCCGGTTCGGCCACGAGGTGGCGGCCGTCGGGGACGACCTCTTCGTCCTCGGCGGTACCGACGGCGAAGTCGGCTACAGCTCGGTCGAGACCCGCCACGCCCGCGGCGACGGGGAGTGGCACTACGTCAGCCCGATGCCCGTCGCACGGGGGAACTTCGCGGCCGGGGTCGTGGCCGGGATCGTCTACGCCGCGGGCGGAACCGGCCCCGGCGGCAGCGCGCTGGACGCCGTCGACCGCTACGACCCCGAACGCGACACGTGGGGTCCGGCGCCCGCGCTGCCCGTTCCGCTGGCCGCGGCTTCGGCCGCCGGGCTGGACGGCCGGCTGTACGTCGCGGGCGGCGTGGTCGGGAACGCCGACCCGGCGGAGCACGCCACCGACGCTGTCCACGTGCTGGACCCGGCCGGCCCCCGCCCGCACTGGGTGCCGGTGGCGCCGATGCCGACCCCGCGGGCGCGGTTCCGGCTCGTGGCCACCGCGACGCACCTGTACGCGATCGGCGGCCTGCCGAGCCGGAACCAGGACGCGCTCGCCTCGATCGAGCGCTATTGCCCGGAAGCCGACCGCTGGGAAGCCGTGGCCCCGATGCACAAGCGCCGCGGCGCGCCCGGCGCCGCCGTGGTGGGCAACCGGATCGTGGTCACCGGCGGCGGTCCCGCCCCCGTCGGGGACCCGACGGCCCGCGACCGCACGGCCGAGGTCTTCGACGCCGGCACGGGTTACTGGCTGCTGCTGGGCACGCTGCTCCCCCACGGCCGGGCGTCGCTGGTGTGCGCGGCGGCGTCGGCGCACCGGATCCTGGCGATCGGCGGGAGCGCGAACACCTACGGCAGCGTGGTCACGATCCCGGACGTGCTGTCGCTGAAGCTGCCTTGACCGCGAACCGGCGCAGCCCCGGCGTGCCGGCGCCGACGGCCACCACCGCCGCCACGCACAGCAGGCCGCCGCTGACCAGTGCGAACGTCCCCGACGTCGCGCCGGCCACCAGGCCGCCGCGCAGGTTGCCGACGTCCGGGCCCGCCTGCCCGACGATCTGCTCCGCCGCCGCCACCCGGCCGAGCAGCGCGTCGGGGGTGTTGAGCTGGACCAGCGCGCCGCGGGAGACCACCGAAACCGTGTCCGCCGCGCCCGCCAGCACCAGGCACGCCAGTCCGAGCCACGGACCCGGCGCCAGCCCGAACGCCGTCAGTGCGACGCCCCACGCGGCGGAGCCCGCGAGCATCACCCGGCCCGGCCGCGGGAGCCGGGTGAACGCCCCCGAGAACACCGACGCCACCACGCCGCCGACCGCGATGGCCGACAGGAACAAACCGAGCGTGCGCGGGTTGCCGCCGAAGTGCTCCTCGTTGACCAGCGGGAACAGGCTGATCGGCATGGACAGGACGGTCGCGGCGAGGTCGGTGAGCAGCGCCCCGCGCACGACCGGGGTCCGCACCAGGAACGCCAGCCCGTCGAGCACGCCGCGCAGGCCCGGGCGCGACAGCTCGCCGTCGGGCCGCATCGCCGGGAGGCCGAAGAGGCCGTAGAACGCCAGGCCGAACGTGAGGGCGTCGACGACGTAGCAGCCGCCGACGCCGAGCCAGCCGAGCAGGAGGCCGCCGAGCGCCGGGCCGAGCAGCATCGAGCCCTGGAAGGCGATCCGGTTCAGCGCGAGCCCCGCGGGTAGTTGCTCCGGCGGCAGCAGCCGGGGGATGAACGTGCGCCCGGCCGGGCCGCCGCCGGCGACGAAGCAGGACTGGACGGCCACCAGCCCCAGCACCCCGAGCACCGGCACCCCGCCCACGAACCCCTGCACGGCCAGCAGCACCGAGCAGCCGGCCTGCCCCGCCGTCATGACGATGGCGAACTTCCGGCGGTCGACGCGGTCCACGAGCGTCCCGGCGAACAGGCCGAACACGATGACGGGCAGGGCCTGCGCGAGCCCGACCGCGCCGGTCCAGACGGTGCTCCCGGTCTGCTCCCAGACCTGGAACATCACGGCGACCAGCGTCATCTGGGCGCCGAAGCCGGAGAACACCCGGCCCAGCCAGAGCCGGCGGAACGCGGGCGACGCGCGCAGCGGGGTGACGTCGACCAAGGAGCGAAGCACGGGCCGAATCGTAACAGTGCTTATACGTCTGTCGGGCGCGATCCGGGGAAGTGGTTTGAAAGTCGCGTCGGGCAGCATCGGCCGCACCCCGAACGCAAGAGGAGTCACCATGAAAGCCGGTGCAATCCACGCCGTCATCGGCACGGCCGTCCTGGGGGCGGTCGTCCTCGCACCCCCCGCCGAAGCGGCCGGAACCGGCGCCCAGGTGGTGGCGGCGAGCTGCACCGCGGGCCCGTTCCGCGGCACCGTCTCGGTCACGTACCAGCCGGTCGGCACGACCGAGTACCACCCGGGCGTCGCCACCATCGGCGGCGGCCCGTACATCGGCGACTCGGCGACGTTCACCCTCGACGTCTCCTACGCCGGCGCGGGCACCACCACGTCCGTCTACACCGGGACGTTCACCGGCACGGCGGGCACGAAGCTCAGCGTCCACCTGCCCGACGACGTCAAGGTCCCGCAGGACGTCCCGAGCTACGCCTCCGTCGCGTTCGACGGCGGCGCGAGCCCCTGCACGGCCAGGGCGGAGATCAGGTAGGCCGAGCGCAGGACGGCGTCACGCAGCAGCGCGGCGCTGTCCTGGGCCCGCGCCGGGGTCAGCACGAACCCGGCGCTCGTGTGCTCGCCCCAGCCGGTCATCACGTGCGGTTCGCCGAACCCGCGGATCGGGCACGGCAGCGGGGGCGCCGCAGGCACGTGCGCGTCGCTGACCAGCAGGCTCACGTCGGCGCGGGCCGCCTGCTCGGGCACCGCCCGCGCGGCCCGGTCCGGCGGCGCCTGGTGCGCGACGACGAGTGCCCGCGGGACCCCCAGTCCCGCGGCCACCCGCCGCTGCGCCAGCCGGTAGGCGACCAGCGCGCCGAGCCCGGCCCCGAACAGCACGTGCGCCCCGGCGAGCACCCCGGCCAGCTCCGCGGACAGCGACTCGACGAGCAGCCACATGTCCCGGTACGGGTGCTCGTCGTGGCGCTCGCCCCGCCCGGGCAGCTCGACGACCTGCACCGCGATCCGCGGGTCGCGCCAGGCCCGGTAGCGCCCGGCGGCTTCGCCGGCGTCCGGGAAACAGACGAACAGCAAGCGCTGCGGATCATCGGTGTCCACCCGTGGCCTCCCTTCCGGCGTGTCCGGTTTCCCAGCCGGCCAAAAGCAGGCCGGCCCCCAGTGCGGTACGCAACCGTCGTGACGAAAGCCATCCGGCCGTGACTGTGGTCGGAGGGGAAACGATCGGCACAGTTAGGGTCGGCGACGGCACTTCCGTTCCGCTTCGGTCCGCCTTCTGGGGGCAACACGTGCGCTATCGCCTGCTCGGGCCGGTCACGGTCCTCGGCGCCACGGGCGCGTTCCGGCCCGGTGGCCAGAAACAGACGTCCGTGCTGGCCGCGCTGCTGCTCAACCCGAACCGCGTGGTCACCGAAGACCGCCTGATCGACCTGACCTGGGGCGAGAACGCGCCGCCGAGCGTCCGCGGGCGGCTGCAGGTGCACATCTCGGAGCTGCGGAAGCTCCTCGGCCGCGACGTCATCGTGCGGCGCGCGCCCGGCTACGTCATCGAGGTCGGTCCCGGCGAGCGCGACCTCGACGTGTTCGACGACGAGGTCGCCCAGGCCAGGGCCACGGCCGGGCCCGAGGCCGTCACGCACCTGCGGGCGGCGCTCGCGCTGTGGGAGGGCACCCCGCTCGGCGGCGTCAGCGAAGCGCTGACCGAGCACGAAGGCCCGGCGCTGGCCGAGCGCCGGCTCGTCGTGCTGGAGGAGCTTTACGAGCAGGAACTGGCCTCCGGGCGGCACGCCGAAGTCGTCGGCGAGCTGCGGCAGCTCGTCGAAGAGCACCCCTTCCGCGAACGGCTGCGCGCCGCGCTGATGCTCGCGCTGCACCGCTGCGGCCGCACCCCCGAGGCGCTCGAGACGTACACGCGGGCGCACGACCTGCTCGTCGACGAACTGGGCATCGAGCCCGGCCAGGCCCTGCAGGAACTGCGGATGCGGATCCTGCGGGGCGAAGGCGAGCCCGCGCCGCCGCCCGCCGCGGCCCCGGTCGCGCCGCGGCCGGCCGAGCTGCCGCTGGACGTCCGCGGGTTCGCCGGCCGCGCGCCCGAACTGGCCACGCTCGACGAACCCGGCGACGTCTGGGTGCTCACCGGCACGGCGGGCGTCGGCAAGACCGCGCTGGCCGTGCACTGGGCCCACACCGCGCGGGCGCGCTACCCCGACGGCCAGCTGTACGTGAACCTGCGCGGCTTCGACGCCGACGACGAGCCGCTCACCCCCGCTGCCGCGCTCGCGCAGCTGCTGCGCACCCTCGGCGTCGACCTGCGGGACGTGCCCCCGGGCCTCGATGACCAGAGCAAGCTCTACCGCTCGCTGCTGGCCGACCGGCAGGCGCTCGTGGTGCTGGACAACGCCCGTGACGCCGCCCAGGTGCTGCCGCTGCTGCCGTCGTCGGGCCGGGTGCTGGTGACCAGCCGCCACCGGCTCGACGAGCTGGTCGCCCGCACCGGCGCGCGGTCGCTGGGCCTGGCGCAGCTGCGCGAGGACGACTCGCAGGCGCTGCTGACCGCTCTGCTCGGCGACCGGACCAGCGCCGAGCCGGAGGCCGCGGCCGAGCTGGCCCGGCTCTGCGGTCACCACCCGCTGGCCCTGCGGATTGCCGCGGCGAACACCGGGGTCGCCAGCATCGGCGAGCTGGTCGAGGAGCTGCGCGGCGACCCGCTGGCCCAGCTCGGCTTCGACGGCGCCGAGGAAAGCGCCGTCGCCAAGGCGTTTTCGGTGTCCTACCAGGCCCTGCCGACCGGGCTGCGGCAGGCGTTCCGGCTGCTCGCGCTGGTTCCGGGCGCCGACTTCACGCCGATCGCCGCGGCGGCGCTGCTGGCCGTGCCGCCCGACGAGGCCGCGCGCCGGCTGCGCGGGCTGGCCGCGGCGAACCTCCTGGAGGCGCACGCGCCCCGCCGCTTCCGCTTCCACGACCTCGCCCGCCGCTACGCCGAGCAGTGCGTCCGGGCCGAAGAGGACGAAGCCGCGCGCGAAGGGGCGTGGGAGCGGCTGTTCACCGGCTACTGCGCGGCCGCCGACGCCGCGGTCGCGCTGCTCGGCGCCCGGATCGTTTCGCTGCCCCGCGAAGACGCCCCGGCGGCGCCGAGCCCGATCGCGTTCGCCGACGCCGCGGCCGCCGTGGCCTGGCTCGACGTCGAAGTCCCGAACCTCTCGGCGGCGCTGCGGCAGGCCGCGACGCGCGGGCCGTACCCCGGCGCCTGGTACCTGGCCGACGCCCTGCGGCGGTTCTTCCACGACCACGGCCGCCGCGCGGAGTGGCTCGAACTGGCCCCGATCGTCCTGCGCGCGGCCCGCGACCACGGCGCCCGGCCGGCCGAGGCGCTGGTCCACCTGTCCATCGGCGGCGCGTACTTCCGCGAGGGCCAGCACGAAGCCGGCATCCGGCATTCGGAGAAGGCGGTGCTCGCCAGCCGGGAGTGCGGCTGGCGCGAGTGCGAGGCGACGGCCGTCGCGAACCTGGGCTCGATGCTGGAGTGGACCGGCCGGCTGTCGGAGGCCGTCGAGCACAGCCGCCGCGCGATCCAGCTGTTCCGCGAACTGGCCAACCGGTCCGGCGAAGCGCTCGCGCTGAACTCGCTGAGCTGCCACTACCGCCAGCTCGGCCGGCTGGAGCAGGCGGAGGACTGCCTGGTCGAGGCGATCGCGCTGGCCCGCAAGGAGGACCTGGCGTTCTGGGCGGCGGCGAACCTCGCCGACCTGGGCTGGGTGCTGCTGGCCACCGGACGGCTGGCCGAGGCGGGCGAGGTCCTCGACCAGGCCCTGGCGGCGTTCCGCGACCTCGGCACGAGCTTCGGCGAAGCGACGGCGTTGAACGCGGTGAGCGCCCTGCAGATCGCCCGCGGCGACCACGACGAAGCGGCCCGCACCGCCCGGGCCGCGCTCGACTGCGTCCGCCGCGACGGCGACCGGCAGGTCGAAGCGGCCGCGTTGATCGCGCTGGGCCGCGCGGAGGAAGGCCGCGGCGACCTGTCCGCGGCGGAGCGCGTCCTGCGGGAGGCCCGGGACCTGACGGCGGAGTCCGGGCTGCGCGGCCAGCTGGCGGAAGCGGCGGCGACGCTGTCCCGGGTGCTGGCCGCGGGCGGCCGCGCGAGCGAGGCGGGCGAACACGCGCGGGCGGCCCTCGACGCGGCGCGCGCGGGCGGGTTCCGCGTGGTGGAGGCGGAGGCGCTGCTGGGGCTGGCCGCGGTCGAGGTCGCGGCGGGCCGGTCGACGCTCGCCGACGGCACGGCGCGGGAGTCGCGGTCGCTCTACCGCGCGGTCGGGCACGTCACCGGCGAGGCCGTGGCCGCGGAATTCCTGGCCGGACTGCCCGGGCGCGCCACCGGCTGAGTCGCGGTCGATGCTGTGCCGGGTGCCGCGGCGCGACATACTGAAGGCATGCCCCGTCCGAAACACGTCCCCGCGAGCGATCTCCGCCTCCCGGACGCGCTGCAGCCGGGGCGGCCGAAGGGCGATCAGCTCCGCGAAATCCTCGAAGCCGTCGCGACGGAGGCGGGCCCCGGCCGGCTGATGCCGTCGGAGCGGTTCCTCGCCGAGCACTTCCAGGTCGCCCGCGGCACCGTGCGCCAGGAGATCAACCGCCTGGTCGCCGACGGCGTCCTGTACCGCCAGCACGGCACCGCGACCTTCACCGCGGATCGCCAGGCGGCGCACATCGACATGCTGACGTCGTTCACCGAGGACATGAAGGCCCGTGGCGTCGTCCCCAAGACGAAGGTGCTGCACGCCGAGGTGGAGAGCGCGAACCAGCGCATCGCCGGCCGCCTGAACGTGCCACCGGGCGCGCGGGTCTTCCGGCTGGAGCGGCTCCGGTTCGTCGAAGACGAGCCGTTCGCCGTCGAGCGCACCAACCTCTCGGTCGACCGCTTCCCCGGCATCGAGCTGTTCGACTGGGAAACCGAATCACTGCACCGCACGATCGAGGAGCGCTGGGACGTCCGCGCCGAGTGGAACGACACGGCGATCTCGGCGGTCCTCCCGAACGCCGGCGACGCGACCCTCCTCGGCATCGAAGCCACCCAGCCGTGCCTGATCATCGAGGGCACGCTGCACGACCAGAGCGGCGGTGTCATCGAGGCGGGGCGGTCGCTGTACCGGGCCGACCGCTACACGGTGTTCACCCAGGCCCGGCGCAGCCACGCTTCCTGACCGGCCGGCCTAAGCGGGGCTGAGCCGGTGCGCTCGCAGCACCTTCAGGCAGTGCTCCACCAGCACGTCCGCGGCGTCCGGGCCGAACAGCGTCACGTAAGACTCGTAAATCCCGTTCCGGTGCCCTTCGGCGTCCGGCAGGTACCCCAGGTATCCGTCCGTGTAGCCGATCACCCGCGTGTGCCGGAACGGGCTCCCCCGCCGGATCCGCAGCCCCAGTGACGCGAACAGCTCGAACGGCGTGTGCAGCCACGCGATGTCCCCCAGCGACACCACGCTGACCGGGACCTCGGCGCACCCCGTCGGCCGGTCGCTCGCCGCCATCGCCGCGAGCATCGCGCAGCCCTCGTAGCGGGTCTGGGCGATCCGGACCGCCGGGTGGTCCTCGCCGTGGTGGGCCAGCTCGCGCTGCCACTCGGCCTCGGCCGACTCGCGCAGTTCGACGCTGTCCTCGATGGACGGCACGTCGCGGTAGGGCAGGTGCAGCGACGAGCGGGTCAGCCGGACCGGGCCGCTCGCGCCGATCGCCGACGCCGCCGCCAGCGTGCGGGCGATCGACGTCGCCAGGTGGCCGCCGAGGGTGCGGACCTCGGCGTGGTCGCGGCCGCGCCGGACGAAACGGGAGCTCGCGTCCCCCGCCGCGCCCTGCAGGAACGCCGCCACCGGGCGGCCGATCAGCGCGGCCAGCTCTCTTCGGGTCGCGCCCGGCCAGTCCGCCGACCAGGCCAGGTTGTCCGGGCCGAGCACGGTCGGGTGGCTGGCGTAGTCGAACAGCAGCGCCGCCGGCGTGCCGTCGTCGCGGCTCAGTTCGAGCACGCCGAACGACGTGTCGTGCGGCCCGTCCGGCCGGTAGCGGTTGCCGCCGACGGCCTCGGTCGCCCCGTCGTGCCAGCGCGCCCGGACCCGCGAACGGCAGGCGTGCAGCCGCAGCGCGGCGCCGGTGACCTTCTCCGCCATCCGGCCGACCAGCCCGGGATCGCGCTCGCCCGGCAGGCCGGGGTGCAGCGGGCCGGTCCAGCCCTCGGGCCCGGAATGCGTGTGCGACGCGCAGACGAGCACCCGCTCCGGCGCGATGCCGACCGCCGCGCCGACCGCGTCGGCCAGGGTGCGGGTGAGGCCGGCGTCGACCGCGAGCGCGTCCAGCGCCACCCACACCACGCCCGGGTCGTCCTCGGTGGACAGCCAGATCAGCGACGCTTCGAGCTCGTCGTGCGTGCCGGTCGCGACGCCGTGCCGGGCCAGGTAGCCGCCGAGCGGGTGCCCGGGCCCCGGGGTGATCCGGACGTCTTGCGCGGCGAGCAGGAGTGCGGCGGTCACCAGGTCGATTCCAGGACGTCGACGACGCCGTCGCGGCCGGCGGCGCGGGCCACCCCGGCGAGCTCGGTGACGTCGTCGGTCGTGTGCAGCAGGACCTCCAGCAGCATCGGCAGGTTCAGCCCGGACACCAGCTGGATGCGCGGGTGCCCGGCGGCGAGCGCGCGGACGGCGTTGAACGGCGAGCCGCCGTGCAGGTCGGCCAGCACGAGCGCGCCTTCGGCGGCGCCGGCCAGCGCGAGCACCCGGGCGCCGAACTCCTCCGGGCTGTCGCGCGGGCTCAGCTCGCAGACCTTCAGCCGCGCCTGCGGGCCGAGGATCATTTCGGCGGCCTCGCCGACGCCGGACGGCAGCCGCCCGTGGCCGGCCAGGATGATCGGGACGGACATGGCATTCCCCCTAACTCTTCGCCGGGGCCGACGGCGCGAACCAGCCGAGCCACCCCAGTGCGACCCCGGCGACGACGACGATGCCGATGACCCAGACCGGCCGCAGCCGCATTTTGGCCGTCACCAGGTACACCCCGGCCGTCACCAGCACCGGCAGCAGGAACGGCAGCAGCTCGTCGAGCCGGTCCTGGATCGCCACCGACTGGGTCACCGGCTGCCCCTGGACCGTGGTGGTCTGCCGGTAGGTCAGCGTGGTGACGACCTTGACGATCGACGGGATGAACCCGCCGAGCACGACGAACCCGAGCACGGTCGCCCCCTGCGCGACGCGCGCGAGCGCGCCCGCGGCGAGGTGCCCGGCCAGCCGCTTCCCCTCGCGGTAGGCGAACCCGAACTGCCAGCGCCGCACCAGCGCGTACGGCACGAGCACCATCACGGCGGCGAACGCGGGGCCGAGCCAGTTGCCCTGCAGCGCCCACGACGCGCCCATGGTGAAGACGATGCTGTTGTACAGCGCGAAGACGACGGTGTCGCCGATGCCGGCCAGCGGCCCCATCAGCGCGACCTTGGTGCTCGCCGCCGACTTCGGCGTCCCGGCTTCTTCCAGCGCGACGCTGGAGCCGAGGATCAGCGGGCCGCCGATGAGCACGGAGGTGTTGAAGAATTGCAGGTGCCGCTGCAGGCCGGCGACGTAGTCGGCCTTCTCCGGATAAAGGCGGCGCAGCACCGGTTCCATCGCGTACGCGAACCCGAGCGCCTGCATCCGCTCGTAGTTCCAGGAGATCTGGCTCGACCAGAAGTAGCGGCGGAACACCCGCCGCAGGTCCTGTTTGGTCAGCCGCGGGTCCACCTCGGCCTCTTCGGCGGGCTCGGGCACGGCGATGGCCGGCTCGTCGCGCTTGAGCGTCACGAACAGCATCGCGACCGCGACGCCGACGAGCGCGATCCCCAGCACCGGCAGCTTCAGGTAGGCGAACCCGACGAAGCCGATCAGCAGCAGGTACCAGTACCGCGACAGCTCCATCATGCCGAGCAGCAGCGCGAAGCCGACCGCCGGCAGCAGCGACCCGGCGAGCGTCATGCCCTGCACGAACCCGGCCGGGATGCTCGCGGTGATGTCCTTGACCAGGCCACCGGACGCGGCGAGCGCGGCGAGGAACGTCGGGATCGCGCGCACCGCGACCCACGGGACCAGGCTGACCCAGTGGATCGTCGCCAGGCCGCGGGCGTTGCCTTCGGCGGCGTACCCGTCGGCCCGGTGCACCAGCGCGGTGGTGACCATCTTGCCGACCGGGTCGAGCGCCGAGAGCAGGATCGCGGCCGGCAGCCCGACGCCGATCCCGACGGCGACCTGGGCGGACGTCCCGCCGGCGGCGCCCGCGGCCAGCGCGGTGCCGACGATCGCGCCGGTCTGGTAGTCCGGGATGGTCGCGCCGCCGTAGGTGTAGACGCCGAGCGCGGCGAGCTCGAGCGTGGCGCCGATCATCAGGCCGAGCAGCGGGTTCCCGGTGATCAGCCCGGCCACCGAGCCGGCGATCAGCGGGCGCTGCGCGTAGATCAGGAACGGGCCGAGCCCGTCGTAGGTGCAGTAGATCGCCCAGATGGTCAGGGCCAACGCGACGAGCATGCGGGGCTAGAGCCCTTTCCGGTCGAGCAGCGGGACGAATTCGGCCGGCTTGTCCTGCGGCATCAGCTGCGTGACCAGCGGGACCCCGGCGGCGAGCCGGCGGTAGCCGCCCGCCTCGTCCGCGGTGACCGCGATCGAGCGGGTGACCATGGTGTACGCGGTGCCCGGCCGGGGCGCGACGTTGCCGACGTTGACGACCCCGGGCCGCAGTCCGCCTTCGACGAGGCGGAAGGCGTCTTCGGGGTCCTTCGCGATGATCATGACATCCCCGTCGAGCGGCACGGTGAGCGCCGCGGCCACCGACAGCACAGCGGTGGGCAGGCCGCGCGCGGCTTGCGGGAGCAGCACCTGCTGCAGGTCGTCGGCGGCGACGTCGTCGTTGCAGACGAGCAGGCGGCGCACGCCCAGGCGGCGGGTCCACGCGACGGTGACCTGCCCGTGGATCAGCCGGTTGTCGATCCGGACGTGTGCCCCCGCCATGTTTCTCCTCCCGGACGGCAGGAGACATACTGGTTCGTACCAGTATCTGTGTCAACTGCCGGTGACCGGCCTTCGCGCGGCCGACGGAAGGACCCCTCAGACCTTCCGTCGGCCCACGAGCGCGAAGCCTCCCCGTGCGTTACCCGGACCCTCCCATAAAGGTATATACCAGTATGGACGTCCGTGATCGACTGTCAAGAGCGAAAACGCGAAAATTATTCGACCGGTCGGCCGATCGAAATAGGCGCGGGTGAGTGGTTCACCCGGAGCTGTCCGTTCTTGTCAGTGACACCCCACCGAGCTCCTCTTATCATTCCCATTGGTCTAGACCGCACTTCCTCGTCCCCTGCCGCACCGGGAAAGGCGGAACCCCCGTGACCGCGAGAACCCTGCGCCTCGCCGCGCTCAGCACCGCGCTCCTGTTCGCCACCGCGCTGCCCTCGGCCGCCGCGACCGACGGCACCGAGCAGCTGCCCGGTCACCTCCGCACGCCATCGGCTTCGGTCGCGGCGCCGCGCTCGGCCGTCTGCGACGGCGACGGCGTCAGCGGCAAGCGCGTGCAGGCCCTCTACGTCCGCGGGAACGGCCAGGCCGACCGGTACGCCCAGTTCGCCGGCCAGTTCCAGACCTTCGCGAGCCAGATCGACGACGCCTTCGCCGAGGCCGCGTCCCGGCTCGGCGGCGGCGTCCGGCACGTCCGGTACGTGACCGACGCGAGCTGCCGGGCGGCCGTCGGGAACGTCGTGATCGCCCAGGGCGACATGGCGACCGTCGACACGATCACCAACGCCCTCAAGGCCCAGGGCTACAACCGCGCGGACCGCAAGTACGTCGTCTGGTACGACAAGGACGGCTGCGGCCTGGCCTTCGGCAACGGCGGCAACGACAGCCCCGGCCCGGGCAACCCGTACAACGCGGGCCCGCACTACGCGACGGTCGGCACCGGCTGCTGGTCCTGGCAGTCGACCGGGCACGAGCTCCTGCACACCCTCGGCGCCGTCCAGGGCAGCGCGCCGCACTCGAGCGCCTACGGTCACTGCTGGGACGACGAAGACATCATGTGCTACGACGACGGCGGCCTGCCGAACCCGCCGGGCGGCCTGGTGAAGGTCTGCCCCGGCGCACCGGAGAACCAGCTCGACTGCCTCGGCGACGACTACTTCAACACCAACCCGGCGGCCGGCACGTACCTGGCGACGCACTGGAACGTCGCGAACAGCGCGTACCTGATCGCGAGCGGCAGCCCCTACCCCGCCGGGAAGATCACCGGCCTCGGCGGCAAGTGCGTCGACGTCAGCGCGTCGAACACCGGTAACGGCACGGCGGTCCAGCTGTGGACGTGCAACTCCACGGCGGCCCAGCGCTGGACGAAGCAGAACGGCACGCTCCGCACGTTCGGCAAGTGCCTCGACGTTTCGAACAGCGGGACGGCCGACGGCACCCTCGTGCAGCTGTGGGACTGCAACGCCACCGGCGCGCAGACGTGGCAGGCGCGGACCGACGGGACCCTGCTGAACCCGCAGTCGGGCAAGTGCCTCGACGCGGCCGGCAGCTCCTCGGCCGACGGCACCCGCTTGCAGATCCGGACCTGCGCGGCCACCGCGAACCAGCGCTGGCAGGGACCCGCCTGAACAATTCGGGAGAACCGCGCAACCTGGCCGGGTCACCGTCGTTAACGCATCGTCTGCATGAGGGAGGGGAAGGCATGCCGGCCGTCACATCGAACATCGTCCCGCTCCGGCACGCCCGGCCGGGCGTGGTGGCGTACGTGAAGACGCCGGCCGAGTGGTTCGTCGCGAACAGCGGCTGGATCCAGGGCCGCGACGGCGTCGTGCTGATCGACACCTGCGGAACGGAGCAGGCGACCCTGGAACTGGTCCGCGACGTGCGCAAGTACGCGGGCGAGCGCGAGCTCACGGTCGCCATCACGCACGCGCACGGCGAGCACCACAACGGCCTCGGCGTCGCCCTGCGCGACGGCGGGACGGCGCTGGCCGCGCCGGGCGCGCTCGACCTGGTCAAGGCCGGGCCGCAGACGTACGGCAACGTCTTCACCTACACCGGCTGGGGCAGCCTCGAGCCCCCGGAGCCGGAGTCGGTCCACCCGGTCACCGGCTGGCACCACGTCGACCTCGGCGACGCGGCGGCGGACGTGGTCGCGGTCCCGGGCGTCGCGCACACGGCGGGCGACCTGGTGGTCCACGAGCCCCGCTCGGGCACGCTGTTCACCGGCGACCTGGTGGTCATCGGCGACACCCCGGTGGCGGTCCACGGCTCGATCCCGGGCTGGCTCGACGCGCTCGACTGGCTCCAGGACACGTTCCGCCCCCGCACCCTGGTCCCGGGCCACGGCCCGGTGGCCAACCCGGGCCACACGGCGTTCCACGCGATGCGCGTGTACCTGGAGTGGCTGCTGGAGGTGACGGAGCGCCAGACGGACTTCACGAGACTGGCGCGGCAGGCGTCGTTGCGCTGGCCGTCGTGGCGCAACCCGGAACGCCACATCGGCAACCTGATGCGCGCGTACGCGGATCAGCACGGCCGCAAACTGGACGTGGACCTGGCGATCGACGCGATCCTGGCGGCGGCGGGCGGGCGGATCGACCTGGACTACCTGCTGGACCGGGAACCGGTCCGCCAGATCTCCTGACCCGCTCCGCTCCGCCCGCCCCAATGTGGCGTTGGGTGCGCTCGACGCACCCGATGTGGCGTTCGGTGCGTTGGATGCACCGAACGCCACATCGGGGTTGTTTCATCGTTGCGGTATCTGTGCTGGAGCCTGTGAGCAGATCGTGCTCAACCCCTATAAAGCCGAAGCCCGCCGGCCGCTGACGAAGGCCCAGCAGCAGGCGTTCGCCGCGATGCGGTGCGCGGTGGAGGGCGGCTTCGCCGCTCTCAAAGCCTGGCGGGTCCTGGACAAACTCCGGATGGCACCGGGGCATGCCACCACGTTGCTGCGGGCTCTGCCGGCGCCGACCCGGCACGAGCAGAGCGTCCGCGACGCTGCCCGGGTGGCATGTGCCTGACCGTTACCCCAGCTGGTCAACCCGGCCTGACCAGACCAAACCACGATGAAACAACCCCGTTGGGGCGCTCGCACCCGCGCCGGCCCGTTAGGACCCGGCGCCGCCCAGGCTCTCCAGCAGGGTTCGCAACGTGCCGGCCAGCTCCTCCCGCTGATCGGCACCCAGCGCGCCCAGGATCCGGTGCTCGGTCTCCACGTGCTCCGGCAGCGCCCGGTCGATCAGCTCGCCGCCCGCGTCCGTCAGCGCGACGCGGACTCCGCGGCCGTCGGTCTCGTTCGGCGTGCGCTCGACCAGGCCGCGCGCCTCCATCTTGTCGAGGCGCTGGGTGATCGCGCCGGACGTCACCATCGCCGAACGCATCAGCTCCGTCGGCGTCAGCCGGTACGGCGGGCCGCTGCGGCGCAGGGTCGCGAGGACGTCGAACGTCGCGCGGTCGATCCCGTGGCGGGCGAACGTGCGCCGCAGCTCCGCGTCGACCAGCGCGTTCAGCCGGGAGAGCCGGCCGATCACGCCCATCGGGGAGACGTCGAGGTCGGGGCGCTCGGCGTGCCACTGCTCCAGGACGCGGTCCACGTGGTCGGCCATCGCCCCAGCGTAACCGATGCCTTAGCGGTAAGTGAGCAATAGCCATTTAGCTTAGCGCTGAGGTAATCTACCTTAGTGTTAAACAAACTGCTCCTCACCACCGCGCTGGCTCCGGCGATCTGGGGCTCCACCTACCTCGTCACGACCGAGTTCCTGCCACCCGACCGCCCGCTGCTCGCCGCGGTCGTCCGGGCGCTGCCCGCCGGACTGCTGCTCGTCGCGCTCACCCGCCGGCTGCCGAAGGGCGACTGGTGGTGGCGCTCGCTCGTGCTCGGCACGCTCAACATCGGGGCCTTCCTCGCGCTGCTGTTCATCGCCGCCTACCGGCTGCCCGGCGGGGTCGCCGCCACGCTCGGCGCACTGCAGCCGCTGATCGTCGCCGGCCTGTCGACCGGCCTGCTCGGCGAACGCCTGACCCCGCGGACCGTGCTCGCCGGCATCGCCGGGGTCGTCGGCGTCAGCCTCCTGGTGCTGCAGTCCGACGCCCGCCTCGACGCACTCGGGGTAGCCGCCGCGGCCGGCGGCGCGATCGTGATGGCCACCGGCGTCGTCCTCAGCAAGCGTTGGACGTCCCCGGCGCCCTTGCTGGCAACGACCGGCTGGCAGCTCGTCGCGGGCGGGCTGGTCCTCGTGCCGGTCGCACTGGCCGTCGAAGGCTCGCCACCGGCATCGCTGTCCGGCGCGAACCTCGCGGGCTACGCCTACCTCTCGCTGATCGGCGCCGCGTTCGCGTACGCCTTGTGGTTCCGCGGAATCCGCGCGCTGACGGCCACGCACGTGACGTTCCTCGGCCTGCTGAGCCCGGTCGTCGCCACCCTGCTCGGCTGGCTGGTCCTCGGCCAGCGCCTGACCCCGTGGCAGCTCCTGGGCGCGGCGATCGTGCTCGCCGCCGTGGTGACCGCCCAGCGCCGGGCTCAGCCGTCGCCGATCACCCAGCGCGTTTCCGAGAAGGTCTGATCTTCACCCGGATATCCTCCGTGGCGGTCGTCGGTTCACAGCCCACCGGACTGGTGATGCAATCGTGGATCACGATCGAATCGGCGATCGGCCTTCTGTACGAAAAGGTGTTCGGCGCCGCCCGCGACCGCAAGCCCACCACTGCGCAACGTCAGATCAACCAGCTGATCCCGTACCTGCCGGAGGATGCCGTCGACAGCATCCGGCGCATGCGGAAGCTGCGCAACGAAGTCGCCCACGGCAACGCTCAGGTCGAAATGGGTGAAGCCATCGCCTACGCCGAAACCGCCGCCACTCTCGTGAACCTCATCGACTACATCGAACGCTTCACACCGAGCCCGTAGGCGAACCGCAACCCGGCTTCCGGCACCACCGGCGTGTCCCCGAGCAACGCACACCCCGGAACACCAGCCCCCGCCGGAACCGGCACCGCCCGGCCGTCCACCGGCGGCCCGCACGCCGTCAGTCCCCACACGAGCAGCACGCACACCATCACCCGCACGATCGGCTCACCCCGATCCGTCTCCACCACTCCCACCGCGCACACGGCGCCCGGCGCGCGCGGGTTCAGGTATTTCCCGCGCTCCCACCGGATCGGAGGAACGGGGGGGGGAAAGACGCGAAGGAGTCCCCCGATGGCGTACCGGTCCGAAGGGCCGCTCTTGGCTAGGCTGAGCGGGTCAAGGGGAGGCGAAGTGGACACCACGACCCTGCTCTCAGCGGCCGCGCGCGGTGATCAGGCGGCTTGGGACGCGCTCGTCGCGCGGTACTCGAGCCTGCTCTGGTCGATCGCCCGCGCGCACCGGCTTTCCGACGCCGACGCGGCCGACGTCGTCCAGACCGTGTGGCTGAAACTGGTCGAAAACCTCGGCCGCATCAAGGATCCCGAGCGGCTGCCCGGCTGGCTGGGCACCACCACCCGGCACGAGTGCCTGCGCCAGCTCCGCCGCGGCGAGCGCGAACGCCCGGCCGACGACCACGTCTGGCAGAACGAACCCGCGCCCGGCGAGGCGGTCGACGCGGCCGTGCTGCTGGCCGAGCGCGACGCCACGCTCTGGCGCGCGCTGGCCACGTTGTCCGAGCAGTGCCGACGGCTGCTGCGCGTGCTCATGGCCACGCCACCGCCGTCGTACGCGGAAGTGGCGGCCGCCCTCGAAATGCCGGTCGGCAGCATCGGCCCGACGCGGCAGCGGTGCCTCGGCAAGCTGCGCGAACGGGCGGACGCGGCCGGGCTCGGAACGGCGGACCGGACATGACCGACGACGAACTCATGGAGGTCCTGCGAGCGGCCGCGACCCAGGCCGATCCCGTCCCCGACCTCGTGCTGCGCCAGGCGCGGGCGGCGCTATCCACCCGCGACCTCGACGCCGAGCTGGCGGAGCTGGCCTTCGATTCGGACCTGGTGGAAGCCGGCGCGGTCCGCGCGGACGGCGAAGACGTCCGGCTGCTGTCGTTCGAATCGGCCCGGGTGACGGTCGAACTGCAGGTGGAGTACGGAAGCGGCCGGGTGTCGCTGCGCGGCCTGATCACCGGCGCGACGGGCGACGCGGTGATCGAGGTGGCCGGCGAAACGCACACCCGGCCGATCGGCCCGGAGGGCTGGTTCACGGCGGCGGGTCTCCCCCGCGGCGCGACCCGGGTGTCGGTGACCGCCGCGGACGGCACGACGGTCACCACCGGCTGGGCGAGCCTCTAAGCGCCCGGCTCCCGCACACCCGCCACGTACGGGACGGGCGCCTCCCCGTTGAGGTCCTGCACGCGGACCACGACCGGCTCCTCCGCGCTTTCCGGGTGGAGCACCGCGTGGGCGGCCTCGAACGCGGAGCCACCCTTGGCCATGACCGCCGCGATCTGGCCCGTGACGATCGCGGCCGAGAACGAGGTGCCGCTCCAGACCGCGAAACCGTTGTACCCGGCCGGCCGCGTCGGGTAACCCGGCCGGAAGTACGGGCCGAGCACGTCGACCCCGTCGGCGTAGGCGGACACCCAGGGCCCGTAGTTGCTGAAGTCCGCGACGAGCGGCTTGTTCGAGTCCTGCGACGCGTCGGCCGAGCCGACCGCGATCACCTGGACGTGGCTGCGATCGACGCTGCCGGGCACCTTGGCCTCGAACTTGGTCCCGGCCGGGTAGACCAGGTGCCGGCTCGCGCGGTTCCCGGCGGACGCGACGACGACCGAATCCGGGGGCAGCCTGCGCAGGGCGGCCTCGATCGCCTTCGGCGGTTCGTCCTCCCAGGTCGCGCCGGAGAAGGAGAGGTTGATCAGGGTGATGCCCTCCTCCCGCAGCTCGTCGATGGCGTTGGCGACCGCGAGGTCTTCGAGCTCACCGCTCTGTTCGTCGATCACGCCCTTCATCCGGACGCGGACCTCGGGCGGCACCTGCTTCAGCAGCACTCCGGCGACGAACGTCCCGTGCGCGGCCGAACCGACCGGGTTCTCGTCTTCGCCGCGCACCACCCGGACGGTGTCCTCCGGGTCGAACACCACCCGGTTGCCGAGGTAGGGGTGCGGACGGCCCTCGTGCAGCACGACGCCGGTGTCGATCACCCCGGCCAGCGGGGGAACGTCCGGCGCGAGGACCGGGTCCAGCGTGTGGTTCGTGGGTTTCGGCCGCAGTTCGCCCCAGATGATGCGGTCCAGGCCGAACAAGTGGTTCGGGCTCGCTCCGCGGTTTCCCAGCGCGGCCAGCACTTCCGGTACCGGCCGGGTGCCCGCGAACCGGCGCACGGCCCCCGGTGCCCCGGCCGGGTGATAACCGAACCCTGCCAGTTCGGCTCGGATCGCGGCACAATCGTCCGCATGGACCAGCAGCTCGCCTGCTCGATGGCGGTATCGCGGCATGTGTCCCCCTCGATCATGGGTGAACGGGTCGGCAACTCGATCCGCGAGCCCTTCGATCTGATACACACCGGCGGGGGCCGGCACAAGCCGTCATGAGCGACGCGCTCGGCAAGGCCGTCGCCGCCGCGGATCTCGCCTTCACCGCGCCCACCAAGGCGCGGGTGCTCGCCGAAGCCGCGCTCGCCGAGGCGGACGGGCGGGCCGAGGCCGCCGCGGTGGCCGAGCACGCGCTCGGGCTCGCCGGGGTGTCCGTGGGCCGGCTGGCCGACGCCGAGACGCGGTTGCGCGCCGCGCTCCGGCTGGCCGACGGGGCCGGGCTGCGGGAGCGGGCCGCGCAGACGCGCGGCGTGCTCGGCTACGTCCTCACGCTCACCGGCCGCACCGCCGAAGCCCTGCGCGAACTCGACCGCGCGATGCCGGAACTGACCGGGCAGGCGTCCGCGCGGCTGCGCATGCAACGGGCCGTCGTGCTCACCGAAATCAGCCGGTTCGGCGACGCCGCCGCCGGGTTCGCGGACGCGCTCGAGACGCTCCGGGCCGCCGGTGGCGACGACCTGATCGAGGCGACGATCCGCACCAACCGCAGCATCGTGCTGGCGCGCCTCGGCGACTGGCGGGGTGCCGAAGACGACCTGCGCCACGCCGAACGCGGGTTCGCCGCGACCGGCCACATCGGACGGACGGCGATGGTGTGGCAGAACCGCGGGCTGGCCGCCACCGTGCGCGGCGACGTCCCCGCCGCGCTGACCGCCTACGACGAAGCCGCCGCCCGCTACCGCGAAGCGGGCACCGATCCCGGGCTGCTGCCCATCGAACGCGCCGAAGCCCTGCTCTCGGTGCGCCTGATCGCCGAAGCGCGCGAAGCGGCGACGGCCGCCGTCGCCGACTACGGACGCCGGCGCAACGCCGTCGACCTCGTGCAGGCGCGGCTGCTGCTGGCGAAAGTCGCGTTGCTCGACGGCGATCCCGGGACGGCGTTGCGCGAAGCTTCGCTGGCGCGGCGGTCCGCGGTGCGGCAGGACCGGCCCGGCTGGGCCGCGCTCGGCGGTTACCTCGCGCTGCGCGCCCGCCGCGACGGCGGCCTGCGGACCGCGGCGATGCTCCGGTCGGGGCAGCGGACGGCGGCGGCGCTGACCGACGCGGGCTGGGTGGTGCCCGCCTTGGACGCGCGGCTGATCGTCGCGGCGCTCGCGCTGGAGCTGGGCCGCGTGGAGATCGCGCGGACCGAGCTGTCCTTCGTCGGCCGCGCCGGGCGCGGCGGGCCGGCCGAGATGCGCGCCCGAGCTTGGCACGCGACGGCGTTGCTGCGGCTGGTGCACGGCGACCGCCGGGGCGCGGACGCCGCGTTGCGCGCCGGGGTCCGGGTGGTCGACCGGTTCCGCGCCGGGCTCGGCGCGAGCGAGCTGCGCGCCCACGCGTCCGGGCACGCGAGCGAGCTGACCGGGCTCGGGTTGCGGCTCGCCGCCGAAGCGGGCCACCCGGAAGCCGTGCTGCGCTGGGCGGAGTGGCGGCACGCCGGTGCGTTGCGGCTGCGGCCCGCCCGGCCGCCGGACGACGAGGGCCTGGCCGCCGACCTCGCGGCGCTGCGCCAGCTCGCCGTCGACCTCGCCACCGGGACCGGCGACCCGCGGACCCTGCTGCGCCGCCAAGCCGAGCTGGAGAAGGCGGTGCGCGACCGCGCCCGGCACGCCGCCGGAGTGTCCACTTCGGACATCCGGGTCCCGTCCCGCGCGGAGCTCGCCGAAGCGCTCGGCCCGGCGACGCTCGTGGAGTACGTGGAGCTGGACGGGCGGCTGAGCGCGCTCGCCGTCACCGGCGGCCGGCTGCGGCGGTACGCGCTGGGCCCGGCGGCCGAAGCCGCGGAACGCCTGGACGAGCTGCGGTTCGCGGTGCGGCGGGCCGCGTTCGGCCTCGGCTCGCCCGGCGACCTCGTCGAGCGGACCGCCCGCCGGCTCGACGAGCTGCTGCTCGCCCCGCTCCCGCTCGGCGACGGCCCGCTGGTCATCGTGCCGACCGGGCGGCTGCACGAGCTGCCGTGGCCGGTGCTGCCAGGTTGCCGCGGCCGTGCGGTGTCACTCGCGCCGTCGGCGGCGCTGTGGCACCGCGCGGCGACCGCACCGCGGGCCGAGGGCGGCGACCACGTCGTCGTGGCGGGTCCCGGGCTGCCGCACGCCGCGGCCGAGGTGGCCGCGCTGGCCCGCCGCTACCCGGGGGCCCGGCGGTTCACCGGCCGCACGGCGCGGGCCGAGCCGGTGCTCGCCGCGCTCGACGGCGCCGCGCTCGGCCACATCGCGGCGCACGGCCGGTTCCGCACCGACAACCCGCTGTTCTCGTCGCTGCGCCTGGCCGACGGGCCGCTCACGGTGTACGACCTGGAACGGCTGGCCCGTCCGCCCCGCCACGTCGTGCTCTCGGGCTGCGACTCGGGCCGTTCGGCGATCCACGCGGGCGACGAGCTGCTGGGCCTGGCCTCGGCGCTGCTGGCGCTGGGCACGACGAGCCTGGTGGCGACGGTCCTCCCGATCCCCGACGACGCCGGCCGCGCGCTGATGGTCCGCCACCACCGCCACCTCGCGGCCGGCCTGCCCCCCGCCGCGGCCCTCGCCCGCGCCCAGTCGGAACTGCCCGACTCCCCCGCCGCCACGAGTTACGTCTGCTACGGCGCGGGCTGAGCCAGGCATCATGGAGTCGTGCGGATCACGGCTTGGTGGCGCGGCATCAGTCCGCGGCGACGTCTGATGCTCAGCAGCGTCGCCGTCGTCGTGGTGGCCGTCGTCGCCGCGACCGCCATCGCCACCTCCGGCACCAGGACCGCGCCGGAGGCCGGCACCCCCGACCAGGCCAAGCCCGGCCCGGTGCTGCTCGTCCCCGGCTACGGCGGCGGCCAGGGCGCGCTGGACGAGCTCGCCGCGCGGATCCGGCAGACGACCGGCCGCAGCACCGAGGTGCTCACCCTGGCCGGCGACGGCACCGGTGACCTGGCCGAGCAAGCCGGCGTCCTGGCCGAAGCCGTCGAACGGGCGTACGCGCAGGGAGCGCCTTCGGTCGACGTCGTCGGGTACTCCGCGGGCGGGGTCGTGGCCCGGCTGTGGGTCAGCCGCGAAGGCGGCGACCACCAGGCCCGCCGGGTCGTCACGCTCGGCGCGCCGATGCACGGCACCGGTCTCGCCGCGGCGGGCGGCGCGCTCGTCCCCGGCGGCTGCCCCACGGCGTGCGTCCAGCTGGCGCCGGGCAGCGCCCTGCTGCAGGAGCTCGCGAAGGAGCCGATCCCGGCGACCCTGCCGTGGCTTTCGCTCTGGACCGAGCAGGACGAGACGGTCACCCCGCCGGAGTCCGCCCGGGTCGACGGCGCCGTCAACGTCGCCCTCCAGCAGGTCTGCCCGGGCAACGGCGCCACGCACGGCGACCTGCCCACCGACCCCGCCGTCACCGAAATCGTCCTGCAGGCCCTCGGCACCACGCCGCTCGAAGCGCCCACGGACTGCCTCAGCTCGTGACGTCCTTCGTCGCGAAGTTCGCCCACGCCGCCCCGAAGAACACCACGATGTAGCCGGCCTGCAGCAGCATCCCGTGGTCGATGTTGCGCCACAGCACCGGATCGCGGAAGAAGTCGATCCAGGACAGCCAGTAGTGCGTCGGCAGGTAGGGCTTCACCGACGCGGCCGCGTCCAGGGTCTCCAGCACCGAGCTGGTGATCAGCACGGCCAGCCCGCACAGCGCGGCTCCCAGCGCCGAGTCGCTCACCGTGGACAGGAACATCGTGATCGCGGCGAACCCGAGCATCGACACGACGATGTAGGTCACCGCGCCGAGCAGCCGCAGGCCGAGCCCGGACGAGCTGAGCGACTGCCCCGACAATGACGTCACGCCGGCCGGCTGCCCGCCCGGGCCGGCGACGCCGGGGTTGCCGCCGGTGCCGAACAGGATCACGCCGAGCACCAGCGACGTCAGCACGACGATGACGATCGCCGCGGTCACGTAGACCGCGATCGCGATCATCTTCGCGCTCAGCAACCGGGTCCGGCCGGCCGGGCGCGCCAGCAGGTAGCGCAGCGTGCCGCCGGCCGCCTCGCCCGCGATCGAGTCGCCCGCGACCACCGCGACCGCGATCGGCAGGAACAGCGGCAGCACCAGCGCGAGCGCCGCGGCCGGGAACAGCGCGCCGTCGCTGACCACCGCCGACAGGAACGCCCCGCCCTGCCCGGGCGGCGGCGCGAAGTCGGCCGTGGCCAGGAAGACGCCGACGACGGCGGGCAGCAGGCACAGCAGCAGCACGCTGACCCACACGCGCGGGCGCAGCGCGAGCTTCCGCAGTTCGACGCCGATCACCCGGCCGCCCCGAACCGGTCCGAGCCCGGACCCGTCACCTCGAGGACCACCTGTTCCAGGGTCCGCTGCTCGGCGTGGATCGACGTCACGCGCACCCCCGCTTCGACGAGCAGCGCGTTCAGCGCCGCCGGGTCGGCGTGCCGGATGACCAGCCGGTCGCCGTCGCGGGCTTCGAGCTGCCCGTCGAGGACCGCGGCCGCCGCGGCGGGATCCGGCGTCCCGACCAGCACCCGGCCGGTCTCGGCCCGCAGCGCGACCAGGTCCTCCTCCAGCACCAGCCGGCCGCGGTCGACGACGCCGACGCGCGTGCACAGCTGCTCCACCTCGGCCAGCAGGTGACTGGAGAGGAACACCGTGGTGCCGCCCGCGTTCAGCTCGGTCAGCAGCTCGCGGATCTCCTTGATGCCCTGGGGATCGAGGCCGTTCGTCGGCTCGTCCAGGATCAGCAGCCGCGGCTTGCGCAGCAGCGCGCCGGCCAGTCCGAGCCGCTGCCGCATGCCCAGCGAGTACGCCTTGACCGGCCGCTGGTCGACCCCGCCGAGCCCGACCCGCTCGAGTGCTTCGTCGATGCGACGCCGCCGCGTGCGCCGCCCGCCGCCGCGCCCGGCCGCGTCGAGCAGGGCCAGGTTCCGGCGCCCGGACAGGTGCGGGTACGCGGCCGGGCCTTCGACGAGCGCGCCGACCTCGGGCAGCACCTCGGCGACCCGCTTCGGCACCGGCTTGCCGAGCACTTCGATCTCGCCGCTGGTCGCGTAGACCAGGCCGAGCAGCATCCGGACCAGGGTGGTCTTGCCCGAGCCGTTCGGGCCGAGGAAGCCGTAGCGGTCGCCCTCGCGGACGTCGAGGTCGACCGCGTTCACGGCGACCGTGCGCCCGTAGGCCTTGGTGAGCGCGTGCGTGACGATCATCGGCCGCCCCGCCGCAGCCGGGACAGCTCGTCCGCGACGGACTTCAGCACGTCGGCCGTCACCGTCCCGGCCAGCAGGTAGGAGCGGCGGGAGACGGCCGAGCGGACGATCGCCAGCGACAACGGCGTGATCGACAGCTGCACCACGGTCCCGCCGGCCAGCTTGACCTGCACCCCGCCCGCCTTCCCGGCGGCGTCGCCCGCCGCGTTCGCCACCGCGCGCGGCACGGCGATCACCGCGAAGGACGCGAGCCCCTTGCCGTAGAGCGCGGCGCCCTGGACACCCCCGAAGTCCGACGACGTCACCGGCCGCCCGGCGAGCGCCGGGGGCAGCGGCACCTGGTTGAAGGCGCCGAGCGTGTCCGAGACGTCCGGGGCGCTCGCCACGGTGAACCCGGACCCGAGCACCGGCCGCGGCGCCTCGACGACCGGCGTCGTCTGCGCCAGCTCGTGGAACTCGGTGACGAGGATCGGGGCCCGCTGCCCGCGCGCGGTCACCTCGACCCGCACCGGCAGCCCGGTCGCCGGGTCCGCCCAGAGGTCGACCTGGCCGATCGTCGTGTCGGGGTCGGCGGGGACGAGCCGCAGCCCGGACGCGGCGACGCCGGCGACGTTGCGGCCCGGCAGCGCGCTCACCGGGTCGCCCGGCGCGGCGCGCAGGATCCGCCGCGCCAGCTCGGGCGGCAGCAGGTCCCCGGCCCGCGGGAGCCGGACGGCGGGTTCGCCGATCAGCTCGGTCAGGGTGTTGTCGCCGTAGTCCCAGGTGTATTCGCCGTCGGGCAGCCGGTAGAGGTCGTGCTCGCCGGCGGTACCGAGGATGTCGACGCGGTAGCGGTCGGGCCCGGCGTACCAGACGCGCATCGGCGTCCGCATCGAGAAGAGCGTGGTGACGGCGGCGAGGTTCGGCAGCTCCGGCAGGGCCAGCGAGCCCGCGCTTTCGGCGTACCCCTGGTACGGCCGCCCGGCGGAATCGAGCACCAGTGTGCGCAGCCGGGCCGGGTCCACCGCGGCCCCGGCCGGCGAGAGCGCGGAGACGACCGAGGGCACCGAGACCAGGACGGCGGCCACGGCGGCGACGACGGCCCACCGGCGCCGCTTTTCCCACCGCACCACCGAGGGCGTCATCCGGCATCACCTCTGCGTCCTTTGTACGCCATGGCGGCTAGGGTCGAGGGGTGACGAACCCCGTTCATGCCGCCGTCCTGAGCTAGTCCCGCCCCGGACTTCGCGCCCGCCCGCCCGCTTCGCGGGCTGCTAGACGTGCCCGCGGCAATGAACGGAACCCCTTTCGATGGCTCATCTCGTCATGCCCGGCGAACCCGATCGCCGGTTGTTCTCCCCACCCTCGCGCCCGGCGGTCCCCGCCGGCGACGGCCTGTCCGCCGACGCGGCCCTGCACGCGATGGCCGCCGGCACCGCGCTGCTCTGGCGCGGCACCTACCCGGCCGCGCGGCAGCTGCTCGACGCCGTGCGGCGCAGGCTCCCGGCGCCCCCGCCGGACGACTTCGCCCGCTACCGCGCCGGCCGCGCCCACCGGGCGAAGCTGCTTTCCCTGCTCCACGTCCCCCTCGAGCCGGGCCACGTCGTGCCGCTGCGCCGCGCCCCGGACGTCCGCGCGGCGTGCACCGCCGTCTACGGGCCCCTCGACGTCCCCGCGGCGGTGCCGTTGCGGGAGCTGCTCGGGGTCCTGGGTGCCGCCGAATGGCGCCGGACGGGCATCGCCGTCCCGGCGCTGGACGCGCGGATCCACCCGCACCACGGCGTTTTCGCGCCCCTGCGCCCGGAGTACGTCGACCTGGTGGCGGAAGCGCCGTTGCCGGGCACGGAGCTGGCGTTCGACATCGGCACCGGCACCGGGGTGCTGGCCGCCGTCCTCGCCCACCGCGGCGTCGAGCGGGTGGTGGCCACGGACACCTCGGCGCTCGCGGTCGCCTGCGCCCGGGAGAACCTGACCCGCCTGGGCTTCGGCGCCCGCGCGGAAGTCGTCCGGACGGACCTGTTCCCGCCCGGCCGCGCCCCGCTGGTCGTGGCGAACCCGCCGTGGCTGCCGGGCCGCCCCCGCACCCCGCTCGACCACGCGGTCTACGACCCGGGCCACCGCATGCTGCGCGGCTTCCTCGACCGCGCCCGCCGCCACCTGACCCCGGACGGCGAGGCGTGGCTGGTGCTGTCCGACCTGGCCGAGCACCTGGGCCTGCGAACGCGCGAGGAGCTGCTCGGCTGGATCGAGGCGGCGGGCCTGCATGTGGTGGCACGGACGGGGACGCCGGCCCGGCACCCGCGCGCGCTCGACCCGGCGGACCCCCTGCACCGGGCCCGGGCCGCGGAGATCACGTCCCTCTGGCGGCTCGGCACCGAGCAAATCAGTCCACAGTAGACAAGCCCGCGACCGCCGCCACGGCTTCCCGCGTCTCGCGGACGTTGTGGGCGCGGAACACCGCCGCCCCCGCGTGGGCCGCGATCGCCGTCGCCGCCAGGGTGCCCGCCAGGCGGTCGCGGGCCTCCACGTCGAGGGTCTCCCCGATCAGGTCCTTGTTCGACAGCGCCACCAGCACCGGCCAGCCGGTCGCCACCAGGCGGTCGAAGTGGCGGAGCAGCGAAAGGCCGTGGCGGGTGCTCTTGCCGAAGTCGAACGTCGGGTCGACGAGCACCCCGCCGCGCGGGACGCCCGCGGCGACCGTCCGCTCGGCCGCCGTCGTCAGCTCGGCGACGACGTCCGCGACGACGTCGTCGTAACGCGGCCAGAACGGGCGGTCCGGGGTCGGCGCGGGGTACGGGTCGGTCCGCAGCGGCATGCCGCCGACGTGGGAGCAGACGTAGCCCGCGCCGAACTCGGCGGCGATCTCGACCAGTTTCGGGTCGGCGCCGGCCCAGGTGTCGTTGAGCAGGTCGGCGCCGGCCTCGCAGACCTGGCGGCCGACCTCGTGCCGCCACGTGTCGACGCTGATCACCAGCCCCGGGTGGCGCTCGCGCACCTCGGCGACGAACGGGACCACGCGCCTGCTCTCTTCGTCGACGTCGATCTCGGGGCCCTCGCCCGCCTTGACGCCGCCGATGTCCACGATGTCGGCACCGGCCGCGACCGCGCGGTCCACGGCTTCGCGCGCCGCGTCCTCGGCGAAGGTCGCGCCCTTGTCGTAGAACGAGTCGGGCGTGCGGTTCACGATGGCCATGACCAGCGCGCGGTCGCCGGGCATGCGGCGGCCCCGGAAGACCACCTCCGGCCGGTGTGACGTCATGCTCTTCACCCTGCCAGGTCACGGCTGGGTCCGAAACGCCGCTCCCGGGGTCCCGCGCCGGTTATCCTCGGCGCAAACCGAGCAGGGGGAACCATGAGCACGACCAGCGAGGGCCCGGCCCGCAGCGAAGCCGAGGCGATGATCGCCGAAGCCAAGAAAGCCCTGTGGGTGATGGTGGGCCTGCTCGCCGTGCTGTGGGCGGTGCAGATCTTCAACTCGCTCGGCGACTACGACCTGAGCCAGGAGTTCGGCATCGAGGCGCGCGACCCGGCGTCGCTGCCGGAGATCTTCAGCGCGCCGTTCATGCACTCCAGCTGGGGCCACATCGAAGGCAATTCGGGCCCGCTGTTCGTGTTCGGCTTCCTCGCCGCCTACCGCGGGGTGAAGAAGTGGCTCGGCGTGAGCGTGCTGATCATCGTCGCGAGCGGCCTCGGCGTCTGGTTCACCTCGCCGTCGGACTCGATCACGGTCGGCGCCAGCGGCCTGGTGTTCGGCTACTTCGGCTACATCATCGTGCGCGGCCTGTTCGACCGGCACCCGATCGACATCGTGATCGGGCTCGTGATGGCGTTGTGCTTCGCCTACCAGTTCACGTCGCTGCTGCCCACCGACGAGCGGGTCAGCTGGCAGGGCCACCTGTTCGGGTTCGCCGGCGGCATCATCGGCGGCTGGCTGTTCCGCGACAAGCGGCCCAAGGCGGTCGCCGCCCCCGACCCGGCGACCGCCCTGCTCCCCAAGGACCTCAGCTAGGCGGTTCGAGCTCCGCCTCGACGACGATCGCGACGTACCGGCCGATCATCGCGCGCGGTGCCTTCACGCCGAGCGGCGCGCGGTCGAGCGTCCCCGTCGCGCGCACCCGCGTCCCGTCGGCCTCGACGGCGAGCGTCAGCGGGCACGACGTCCCGCGCAGCCGCAGCTCGCCGGTCACTTCCCAGCCCTCGCCGTCGCGCCGGACGCCGGCGGCCGTGAACGTCAGCTCCGGGTGGGCACCGCTGTCGAGCAGGTGCGGCTTCCGCAGGTCGGCGTCGCGGCGGACGTTCTTCGTGTCGAGCGCGCCGAGGTCGAGGTCCGCGCGGACGGCGGTGACCCCGCCGCCGGTCACCTCGACGGCACCCGCGCGGACCGGGATGGTGCCGCGCACGCGGTTGAACCCGAAGTTGCGGACCTCGAACGACGCCGTCGCCGTGCGGACGGTCCACGTCCCGGCGCGCAGCGCGGGGGCCGTGCGCGGGCTCATCGCGCACCCGCCGGGGCCGGCAGGGCGGCGTGCAGCACGCGGTGGACGTCGACGCGGTCCGGGCCGGGCAGCAGCGCGGGGTCCTCGCCGGGCAGCAGTTCGGTGGCCATGATCGCGTCCTGGACGGTCTCGATCGTCGCCATCGACGCGGAGAGGGCCACGACGACCAGCGACCGGTCTTCGCCGAGCAGGGTGTAGGTCGTCCCGACGCCTTCGATGTCGCGGACGGCGGGCCAGATCCGCTCCCGGCCCGCGCGCAGCTCGGCGGCCGACTGCTCGGCGCCGCGGGGCCCGTCGAACCAGGTGAGCTGGGCGTAGGCGGCCGCGGCGGACGCCGAATGCGCGTCGGTGACCCGGTAGACGCCGGAGTCGAGCCAGGTCGTCCCGGCGGGCCGCCGGGATGCGCCTTCGGCCGCGGCGGCGGCGTCGGGCCAGAAGGTCACGACGGCGCCGGCGAGACCGCCGAGCTGGGTGAGCGTGCAGGTGCCGAGGGCGTCCGGGCCCGGCTCCTCGGTCCCGAGTGGACCCCGGAACTGGTGGATGGCGGCGTGCATGGGGTGTTCCTTCCGCTGGTCGACGTGGTGTCAGCGACTCTCGCCCCGCGCCGCGTCCGGGACATCAGTGCCAGTACGGAGACGGGCACTGAAACCGGGTGCGCGGGGGATACTGCTCGGGTGACGCGCAGCGAGCCGTTCGTCGGGCGGGCCGGTGCCGCGGCCGACCTGCGCGCCTGGCTCGCGGCGGCGGCCGCGGGCACCGGCGCGCTGGTGCTCGTCGGCGGCCCGGCGGGGATCGGCAAGTCCCGCTTGGTCGAAGCGGTCACGGACCGCGAAGCCGTCTGGGGCCGGTGCGTCGACGACCCGGGCGCGCCGCCGCTGTGGCCGTGGCGCCGGGTCCTCCAGGCGCTGCCGGAGGTGGACGCGGAAGTCTCCCGCGCGCTGGCCGACCTGGACGACCGCGACGGCGCCGACTTGGTCGCGGCCCGGTTCCGGTTCGTCGCGGTGGCCGTCGACGCGCTCGTCGCCGCGGCCGGGCCGGGCGGTCTGGTCGTCGTCCTCGAAGACGTCCACTGGGCCGACGAAGCTTCGCTGAGGCTGCTGCGGCACCTCGCGGGCGAGATCCGGCGCTCGCGCCTCGCCGTCGTCGCGACCTACCGGGACACCGGCTCGCTCGCCGACGTCCTGCCGGACCTGCTCGGGCGGCCCGGGACGGAAAGCCTGCGCCTGGACCCGCTGACCGAACCCGACGTCCGGGCCTACCTCGCCGAGGTCGGCCGGGCCGCCGTCGACGCCGCCGACGCGCTGCGGCGCTCGGGCGGGAACCCGCTCTACCTCAAGGCGGTCGCCCGCTCCTCGGCGACCGGCGGCGGCGAGGCGGAACTGCGGCACCTCGTCCGCACCACCGTCGCCGGGCTCGACGCTCGCGCGCGTGAACTGCTGGCGATCGCGTCCGTGCTCGGCGAAGAGGTCGACGCGCACGTCGTCGCCGAGGTCGCCGGGCAGCCGCCGGACGACGTCGTCCCGGCGCTCGACCGCGCGGTGCGCGCCGGGGTGCTGCTGCCCGCCGACGCCGGGTCGCGGCGGTTCGCCCACGCCGTCGTGCGCGACGGGATCTACGCCGACCTCGACCAGGGCGTCCGCGAGCAGCTGCACGCCCGGACGGCGGCCGCGCTGGAGCACCGCGCCGACCCCGGGGTCGTGGCCGGGCACTGGCTGCGTTCGGCGGCGACACCGGACGCGCTGACCCGGGCGGCCGGCTGGGCGGAAGCGGCGGCGCGGGACGCCACCCGGGCGCTCGCCTTCACCGAAGCCGCGCGTTTCCTTTACGTCGCGCTCGGCTGCCGTCGTCGCGCGGGCCTGCGCGACGGGCTCGCCGCCCTGCTCGTCGACCTCGCGACCGCCGAGTACCGCGCGGGCCGGTTCGGCCGCGCCTTCGGGCACGCGCGCGAGGCCGCCGGGCTGACGTCGGACCCGGCGCTGATCGCCGCCGCGGCGCTCGTCGTCCGGGACACGTCGGCACCCGACCTGCTGCCCGGGATGGCCGAGCTCACGGCGTCCGCGCTGGCGGCGCTCGGCCCCGGCGCGGACCCGGCGGTCCGGGCGAAACTGCTCGCCCAGTCCGCGGCCGTGGCGGCCGACTACGGGCGGGCGACCGAAGCCGTCGAGACGGCCGACGAGGCCATGGCACTGGCGGAACTCTCCGGCGACCAGGAAGCACGGCTCGACGCCGTCCGCGCCCGGCTGAAGATCCGCCCGACGGAGCTGCCGCTGGCCGAACGGCTGCGGCTCGGCGCGCTCGCGGTGGCGCTGGGCGGCACCGGACGGCCGCTGGTGGCGCTGTGGGGCCACAAGTGGCGGCTGGACGCGGCGTTCGAGGTCGGCACCGTGCCCGTCGTCGACGCCGAGCTGACCGCGATCTCCGCGCTCGCCGCGACCACCCGGCTGCCGCTGATCCGCTGGCACGAGCTGCGGCTGCGGGCATCGGTCGCGGCCTACCGCGGCGCGTTCGCCGAGGCCCGCGCGCAGAACCGGCTCGCGAGCGAGCTCGCGGCGGCGGAACTGGCCGAAGACCGCTCCGCGGCCGGGATGTCCTTCGCGTTCGCGCAGCAGTTCGCCGACGTGGTGGGCGACCCGGCCGAGCTGCCCGCCGGGTACGGGGAGCTGCTGGCGATCGCGCCGCCGTTGCCGATCACGATCGTCTCCCGCCCGCTCTGCGCCCTGCTCGACGGCCGCCGCGACGAAGCGCGGGCCGCGTACGACGCCCTGCGCCCACGCCTGCGCGACCCCGACTTCATCGGCCAGTCACCGGGCTTCGGGCCCAACCTGCTGCCGCTGCTCGAAGAGTTCGAAGACGTCGAGACCGCGGAGTGGCTCGCCAAGCAGCTGGCCGACGCGCCCCCGGTCGGCTCCGCCGGCGCGGGCACGTTCTGCTCCGACTGCTCCAGCAGCTGGTCCGCCCGCCTGGCCGCGCTGCTCGGGCGGCCCGACGAAGCCGTGCCGCTGTTCGAGGAAGCGATCGCGTGGGACGCGCGGCTCGGCGCCCGGCCCTACGTCGTGCACAACCGCGTCCGCCTGGCGGCCGAGCTCGTCGTCCTCGGCGACTTCCCGCGCGCGGAAACCCCGGCCCGCCAGGCGGCGGAGGAAGCCCGGCGGCTCGGGATGCCGGGCTGGCTGCGGCGCGCCACGGAGCTGCTCGACCGGGCGCGAACCGGCGGCGACCCGCTGACCGGGCGCGAGCGGGAGATCGCGGTCCTCGTCGCCGGCGCGCTGAGCAACCGGCAGATCGCCGGCCGGCTGGTGCTGTCCGAGCGCACGGTGGAGAGCCACGTCCGCAGCGTCCTGGCCAAGCTGGGCCTGGCCAACCGGACCGAGGTGGCGGCCTGGGCGCACCGCCGGGGGCTCACCGCGGGCTGACGGCGAACCGGCCCGGATCGAAGTCCCGGGCCTCGCGCGTGGCCGGGCCGCGGCCCGACGTCTGCGCCAGGGGTCCGGTCCGCGACCGCTCGGGCGGCCTCCCCTGGGATCGCGGGCGCGCCGGACCGGCACGAACGGCGTCGACTTCCGCGGGAGCCGGCTGGAGGTCCTCGGGCAGGAAGATCTCCAGGACTTCCCCGGAGTCCTCCGCGGCGCGCATGCGGCTGCGCCGGCGTCCGTGCCACCCGGCGGGGCCCGCGATGTCCTCGCCTCACGCCGGATCTCGCACCCGGCGGCTCCGGCACGGCGAGCCCGCGGCCGCGGCGGTCGACCCGGTACCGCCGGGCAAGCCGTCCCGTCGCGAACGGCACGGCGCCGAGGCTGACCGCGTCCGGGCACCCGCTGTGAGGTCGCTGTGCATCCGGCTCCGCGCGCTGCCGATCCGGCCGCGGTGTGGTGATCTGGAGAGGTGGCGATCAAGGTTCTCCGGCCGGCCGCGCTGGCCGCGGCGGCGGTGCTGGTGCTGGGCACCGGCCTGGCCGTCGGCGCGGACACGACCGCCGACGACGCCTACGCCGCGGGCTCACCCGCGCCCGCCGGAACCACCGTTTCGGCGGTACCGGCGAAAACCGTTTCCCCGGTCGGCGCATTGTTCGCGAACGGCAGCCATTTCTGCTCGGCGAGCGTCGTCCACTCCGATTCCGGGGATCTGGTGCTGACGGCCGCGCACTGCGTCCAGGACGGAATGTCGTTCGCCCCCGGTTACGCCGGTGGTGCGGCGCCGCTGGGAATGTGGCCGGTCACGAAGGTCACCGTCGCGGACGGCTGGACTTCGTCGGCCGACCCGGATCTCGATTTCGCGTTTCTCACCGTTGCGCAGCCCGGGAACCCGGCTTCCCTGGAAAGCCTCACCGGCGCGAACGCACTCGGCGTGAATCGCGGGTTCGGCCACCGGATCACCCTCACGGGCTACCCCGACACGGCCGATTCCGCGGTCGTTTGCGACGGCACGAGCACCCGCTCGGACACCTACCAGCTGCGGATCGCCTGCCCCGGTTTCCCCGACGGGACCAGCGGCGGCCCGTGGGTGACCGGCGGCGAGGTCGTCGGCGTCATCGGCGGTTACCAGCTGGGCGGCGACACCCCGGACGTCTCCTACAGCGCGTACTTCGACGACGACATCGCGAAGCTCTACGCCACGGCCACGGGCTGAAAACGCGGACCGGGCCCGTGTCCCTGGCGGAGGACACGAGCCCGGTTCACCTCTCGCGAACCCTCAGCAGGTCACGATGAGCCCGGTGAGCGCCGAGCACGTCTTCGACGCGCTGTCGTTGGCGGGGTTGGGATCGGTCGGCGAGCTCGCCGTCCGCTGCGCCGTCGTGGTGTACGAGCCGAGCGCGAGCAGGCCGCCGTTCGTCGAGAACTTCGCCGTCGCCGAGGCGCCGCTGGCCAGGGTCGCGACGTCGCAGTTCACGTTCCGGGTGGTGCCGACGTGGACGCAGCCGGTGCCGCCGGCGTAGGACAGGGCCGAGGCGTACGTGGCCCCGACGCGGATCCCGGTCGCGGTGGCCGGGCCGTTGTTCGTCACGGTCACGGTGTAGTCGATGCGCGCGTTCAGCCCGCCGTGCCCGGTCGCGGCGAGCGCGACCTTGACGTCGGCCTGGGTCGACGGCTGGCCGACGGTGATGACCGGCCCGTCCAGGGTCTCGAAGGAGTAGTTGTCCCCGACGAACTGGTGCTGCAGCGTGAACTGCCCGGGCGCCGCGGTGTCCTTGACGCGCAAGGTCCACACCGTGGTCTTCGTGCCGCCCGCCTCGAGGTCGCCGAACGCGGCGCGGTAGCTGCTGCCGGCCTGGAAGCAGCCGACCGCCGTGGTGTTGGTGCAGGAGACGACGTCGACGACGTCGGTGATCGCGGTCGGGTTTCCGTAAATGGCACCCTTCGCGAAAGTCACCGTGAAATCGCGGTCGTTGTGAATGGTTTGCGTGATGGTGAACGTCTGCCCCGGCAGCACCGTGGTGGCACTCACGGAGACGGCGCTCGTCGGCGTGTCCGCCTGCGCGGCGGGTGCGATTGCGAAAAACGCCGTGGCCAGTGCGGCCACCGCGGACAGGATCGTGGTCCGTCGCCAGCTTCGTTGCATAGTCGTGTTCTCACTGTTCGGGTCCGGGAATACCGCTCTGACGGGTGGCGCGTGGTCTTTTCGGGGACGTCCGACGCTGATCAGTCGCCCCGATCCCGGAATTCGTTACCGCCCCCTGTCCGCCTTTACCACCGTCCGGCCGCGGCGCGGCACCGCCATCAGGAGGGACGCCAGCGGCCGTTCATCTCACCCGGACGGGGTGGCGGGCCCGGCAGATCCGGGCCGCCGGCCGCCAGCCCCTCGACGAGCATCGCGAGGTAGCGCCGCCGCAGCTGCGTGGTGCGCTCGTGGTCGTCGACGCGGATGGCCGCGCAGCACTCGAGGACCATGCCGAGGTCTTCGGCGACGGCGTCGTGGCGCAGGCGCCCGCTCTCGCGCGCCCGCTCGACCAGATCCCTCGTCAGCTGGTTCGCGCGCTGGGCGTCCGCGCCCATGTCGGGCGTGGGGGTGAAGGTGCCGGCGAGGTGCACGGTCAGCGAGTGCACGTCGGCGTCCACGACCCGGCCGAGGAAACCGGTCAGCGCCGCCCAGCCGTCGGGCTCCCCGGCGGCGGCTTCGGCTTCGCGGATGTAGGTGCGGAGGCCGTCGTGGCAGAGCCGGCAGAGCAGCACCTCCTTGCTCGGGTACCGCCGGTAGAGCGCGCTGATGCCGACGCCGGCGCGCTCGGCCACGTGCGAGATCGGCGCCTTCGGGTCGACGAGGAAGACCTGGCGGGCGGCATCGAGGATGACGACGTCGTTGCGGGCGGCCTGGCCGCGGCGGCCGGGCAGGGCTATCTCGGACATGGGCCGAGATTACCACTGGAACGGATCGTTCCGCTCTGCTACAGTTCGGAACGAAGCATTCCGTTCCAGACTTCCGAGGAGCCAGCCATGACCGTCCGCCCCTTCCGCGCCGAGATCCCCCAGCACCGGCTCGACGACCTGGAGACCCGCCTGCGCGGAGCGCTGTGGCCGGACGACCTGCCCGCCGAGTACGGCGTCACGAACGAGCGGGTCCGCGCGCTGGCCGAGCACTGGCTGAGCGGCTTCGACTGGCGGGCGTTCGAGGCGCGGCTGAACGCGTACCCGCAGTTCCTGACGGAGATCGACGGCGAGACCATCCACTTCCTGCACGTCCGCTCGTCGCGGGCGGACGCGACGCCGCTGGTGCTGACGCACGGCTGGCCGGGCTCGATCGCGGAGTACCTGGACGTGATCGGCCCGCTGACCGAGCCGGAGTCGGCCGACCAGCCGGCGTTCCACCTGGTGATCCCGTCCCTGCCGGGCTTCGGCTTCTCGGGCCCGACGAAGTCCGCGGGCTGGGGCACCCACCGCACCGCGGCGGCGTGGGCCGAGCTGATGAGCCGCCTCGGCTACGAGTCGTACGGCGCGGCGGGCAACGACGCGGGATCGATGATCTCGCCGGAGATCGGCAGGCTGGCGCCGGAGAAGGTCGTGGGCGTGCACGTCACGCAGCTGTTCTCGTTCCCGTCCGGCGACCCGGCCGAGATGGCGGACCTGAGCGAAGCCGACCAGGCCGCGCTGGCGCACTTGCAGTGGTTCTACGACACCATGTTCTCGTTCAACACGCTGCACAGCCAGCAGCCGCACACGCTGGCGTTCGCGCTGGCGGACTCCCCGCTCGGCCTGCTGGCGTGGAACGCCCAGCTGTTCGGCGAGCACCTGGACGCGGACTTCGTCCTGGCGAACGTGGCCCTGTACTGGCTGACCGGCACGGCCGGTTCGTCGATCCGGTTCTACTACGAGGACGCGCACTCGACGGCCCACCCGGAGGGCCCCACGACGGTCCCGACGGCCCTGGCGATGTTCGCGGGCGACTTCCAGTCGATCCGCCGGTTCGCCGACCGTGACCACGCGAACATCGTGAGCTGGAACGCCTACGACACCACGGAAAAAGCAGGCGGCCCCCGAGACGCGGCCGGTCACTACTCGGCCCACGAAGCCCCGGAGGTCCTGGTGGCGGACATCCGCCAGTTCTTCGCGAGCCTCCGCCCCCAGACGTCGTGGCCGATCCTGACCCAGTCCCACGACGCCCTCCGCACGGCGATCGAGGGCGTCACGGACTGGACGGCCCCGACCCCGTGCGCGGCCTGGAACACGACCCAGGTCCTCCAGCACGCAGCCGGCGACCAGCTCGGCTACGCGGCGTTCATCACGGGTTCGGGCGGCCCGGACCTCGACCCGTTCTCCCCGTCGGGTGCTCTGGCGGGAAAGCCGTCGGACTTCTTGGAGCCCACGCTGACCGCAGCCGCGGCGGCCTTCGCGACGGTGAGCCCGGAGGCAACCGCGGTCCCGACCCCGCTCCCCCAAGGCGCCCTGCCTGCCGCCGTCGCGGCAGGCGCCGCAGCCCTGGACGCGGCGGTCCACGCCTGGGACATCGCGAAGGCGTCGGGCCAGAAGTCCCCGCTGACCCCGGAGCTGGCGGAGTCGCTGCTCCCGGTGGCGAAGCAACTGGCCGAGCCCCTGCGCGGCTTCGCCTACGCGGCAGCATTGGAGGGCCAGCCCACCGACGACGCGGTTTCGACCCTGCTGCGCTACCTGGGCCGCAACCCGGAGTGGACCGCCTGACGGCAACGCGGGGGCCCGCCACCACTGACGGGCCCACAGGCCCCTCCCGCCTCCCAGCCGCCCAACCCGGCCGAGGCGCCGGCCGCAGAGAGTCAGCCGGCCCCGTTCCCCGACCGGCCGGCCCGCCCCACCACTCCAGCTGCCCAGCCCGGCCCAGGCACCCACCGCAGAGACTCAGCCCGCCCATTCCCCAACCGGCCGCCCCCCGCTCCGGCATCCCCACCCCGCCACGGCACCAACCACACAAGCTCAGCCAGCCCGTCCCCAACCGGCCGACCCACCACCACCACGCCCGCATCCCCACCCCGCCACGGCACCAACCGCACAAGCTCAGCCAGCCCGTCCCCAACCGACCGGCCCACCACCACCCCCACCACGCCCGCATCCCCACCCCGCCACGGCACCAACCGCACAGGCGCAGCCAGCCCGTCCCCGACCGGTCGAGCCACTGCCTCCACCAACACAGGCTCAGGCCACCCCGCCCCCAACCGGTCGAGCCACTGCCTCCACCGCATCCCCACCCCGCCGGGACGCCGGCCCCAAGTTCAGCCAGCACTATCCCCCCGACCGACCGACCGACCGACCGGCCCACCGCCCCGTCACTCCCGCATCCCACCCCACCGAGGTACCCGCCACACGAGCTCAGCCCGCCCTATCCCCGACCAGCCGGCCCACCGCCCAGAAGCCCAACCCAGCCGAGACGGCGGCCGCCCCAAACCGGCCGGCCCGCGTCCCGACCAGCCAGCCCACCTCCCCGATAGCCCCGACCACCGGGCGCCCCTTCCCGCCACCCAACCCACCGCCCAACCCCGTTCCGCAGCACCCAGCGACCGCACCACCGCGAGACCAAGCCCGCCGGCAGACCACCGCCGTGGTCCGCCGGCGGGCTCACGCACGCGAAGCCCCCACCCCGCGCCAGAGTCCACCCCGGCAACCCCCAGTCCCTGAAGCCAGCCCCCAGCTCCCTCACCAGGTCCACCCCCGGAAACCCAGCCACACCAACCCACCCCGGCAGCCGAACCCCCGCCGTCCACCGACAAAACCGGGAACCCGCAAACCCGTCCTTCGTCGCCTCCCCACACCGGCACCCCCTCGGTACCGTGAGCCGCATGATGCGCAAGGCGGTTGCTGTCCGGCGAGAGGAGATCGTCAAAGCCGCGCTCCAGCAGATCCGCGAGCGAGGGATCGCCGGCGTCCGAGCCGCCGACGTGGCCAAAGCTCTCGACGTCAGCACCGCGCTCGTCTTCTACCACTTCGGCACCCTCGAAGCCCTCATCATCGAAGCCTTCCGCCAAGCCACCGAAACCGCCCTCGCCACTCTCCGCGACGAACTGAACCGGGGCGGAAGAGTCGAAACCCGCCTCAACGCCGTCCTCACCCTCTACGGCCCCACCAACCCCGCCCACAACTGGCAGCTCTGGATCGAAGCGCAAGCCGCCGCCATGCGGGACCAAGAACTACGAGCCGTCCTGCAACGGCTCGACAAAAGATGGCGGGACGCCGTCGTCGCGCTGATCACCGAAGGCGTTGCCGCCGGGGTCTTCACATGCGAAGACCCGGACGGCGCCGCGTGGCGGCTCACGAGTTTGCTCGACGGGCTGGCCGTCCAGGTCGTCGCCCGGACCGGGACCGTCACCGAGGCAGACTGCGCCCGCTGGGTCGGACAAGCCGTCGCACGGGAACTCGGCTCGTGACCGCCCTGCTCGAAGTCGCCTGGACCGATCCCGTCACCGGTTGCCGCGGGTACCTCGTGATCGACCGGCTCGTGCGGGGCGTCGCCAGCGGGGGCCTCCGGATGCGCCGCGGCTGCAGCCTCTTCGAAGTCCGCGGCCTGGCCCGCGGCATGACGCTCAAAGAGGGCCTCAACTACGACCCCGCCGGCCGGTACGTCCCCCTCGGCGGCGCCAAGGGCGGCATCGACTTCGACCCGTACGACGAGCGCGCCCGCGACGTCGTCGCGCGCTACCTGCACGCCATGAAGACCTGGGCCTGCGCCAGGACGTCATCGACGGCGTCATCGCCGAGATCGGGCTGCTCAGCCCCGTCCAGGCCGTCTACCCGCTGCTCGAAGACCGCGAAGCGGCGACGGCCCGGCTCGCCGACGCCTTCCGGATCGAAGTCGGCGGGCTGGGGCTCGACGAGCTGGTCGGCGGCCTCGGCGTCGCGCAAGCCACGCTGACCGGGCTCGAACTGCTCGGCCACACCGGGCCGCGCCGGGCCGTCGTGCAGGGGTTCGGGTCGATGGGCGGGGCCACCGCCCGGTTCCTCGCCGAGGCCGGGCTGCCGGTCGTCGGGGTCTCGGACGTCCGCGGGGTCGTCGCCAACCCCGCCGGGCTCGACGTCGAACACCTGCTGCGGCACCGCGACCGCTTCGGCGGGATCGACCGCGACCACCTCGAGCCCGGCGACGAGCTCCTGCCGCCGGAAGCGTGGCTGGACGTACCGGCCGAAGTGCTGGTGCCGGCCGCGATCTCCTACTGCGTCGACAGCGACAACCAGGCCCGGATCGGCGCGAAACTCGTCGTCGAGGCCGCGAACATGCCCGTCACCGCGGACGCCGAAGCCCGCCTCGACGCCCGCGGCATCCCGGTGGTCCCGGACTTCGTGGCCAACTCGGCGACCAACTCCTGGTGGTGGTGGACGCTCTTCGGCGACGTCGGCGCGGACGCCGGTGAGGCGTTCGACAAGGTCCGCGGCCGCATGCGAGAGCTGGTCACCGCCGTGTTCGAGCTCGCCACCCTCGACGGCCTGAGCCTGCGTGCCGCGGCCCTGCGGCTGTCCGAACGGAACCTGGAGGCCATCCAGGCCCGGTACGGCGCGGGAACGAATCCGCCCGCAAAGTAGTTGAGCGTTGTATGAAACTCGGCATCTACAGCTTCGGCGACCGCACGCCGGACCCGCACACCGGCGACCAGCCGTCCGTCGCGCGGACGCTGGCCAACACCCTCGAGCGGATCAAGCTCGCCGACGAGCTGGGCCTCGGCTTCTACGGCCTCGGCGAACACCACCTCGACCAGTACGCGATCTCGAACCCGGGCACCGTCCTGGCCGCCGCGGCGAGCGTCACGAACCAGATCACGCTGAGCTCCGCCGTGACCGTCCTCAGCACCGAGGACCCGGTCCGCGTCTACCAGCAGTTCACCACGCTCGACCAGCTCAGCCACGGCCGCGCCGAGCTGCTCGCCGGGCGCGGGTCGTTCACCGAGTCGTTCCCGCTGTTCGGCAACGACCTCGGCGACTACGACGACCTGTTCGAAGAGAAGCTCGCGCTGCTGCTGCGCATCGACCGCGAAGACCCGCTGACCTGGTCGGGCAAGTTCCGCCCGCCGCTGGACAACGCGCGGATCCTGCCGCGCCCGTACAACAGAAGGCTGCGCATCTCGATCGGCACCGGCGGCAACCCCGAGTCGTCGATCCGCGCCGGGCTGCTCGGCCTGCCCGTCGTGTACGCGGTGATCGGCGGTCGTCCCGAGCGCTTCGCCCCGCTCGTCGACCTCTACCGCCAGGCCGGTGAGGCCGGTGAGCACGAGCGCGAAGACCTGCACGTCACCATGGGCGCGATCGGTTTCCTCGCGCCGAACTCGCAGGACGCCAAGGAAACGTTCTACCCGTACTGGCTCGAGACCATGAAGTACGGCGCCCGCGCCCGCGGCTGGGCCGTCCCGACCCGCGCCGAGTACGACCAGTACACCCACGAAGCCCAGGCCTTGTTCGTCGGCAGCCCGCAGGAGATCGCCGAGCGGCTGATCGAGGTCGGCAAGCTGACCGGCGCCGACCGCTACGCGATGCAGATGGACTGGTCCGGCGTCCCGCACGCCGAAGTCATGAAGGCCGTCGAACTGCTGGGCACCGAGGTGCTTCCCTTGGTGGAAAAGGAGTTCTAGACGTCGTTCGCGGCGATGTAGCCGAAGGTCATCGCCGGGCCGATGGTCGAGCCCGCGCCGGCGTAGCTGTGGCCCATCACCGCCGCGCTCGCGTTGCCGGCCGCGTACAGGCCGGGGATCACCGTGCCGTCCGGGCGCAGCACGCGCGCCCGGGCGTCCGTGCGCATGCCGCCCTTCGTGCCGAGGTCGCCGGGAACGATCCGCAGCGCGTAGTACGGCGGCGCCCACAGCGGCGCGAGGCAGGAGTTGGGCAGCACCAGCGGATCCGTGTAGTAGTGGTCGTACGCGCTCGCGCCGCGGTGGAAGTCGGTGTCCACGCCGGACCGGGCGAGCTCGCTGAACCGGTCCACAGTGGACTTCAACGCGGCGGGCGGCACGCCGATCTGCGTGCCGAGACCCTGGATCGTCGACGCCTTGAACACCGCGCCCGCCGCGTACCACGAGTCCGGGAACGGCAGCAGCGGCAGGAGGTCGCGGAACAGGTACCGGTTCCGGTAGTTCTGGTCGACGATCAGCCACGCGGGGATGTCCGGCGCGGCCGGGTTCTTGTCGTACATGGTGTGCACGACGTCGCTGTAGGGCCCGGCTTCGTTGACGAACCGCTGCCCCGCCTGGTTGACCAGCAGCCCGCCGGGCAGGGTCCGCTCGGCCAGGCAGAAGTACGGGTCGCCGGGCACCGGGATGGCCGGGCCCCACCACGCGTCGTCCATCAGGTCGAGCGCGGCGCCGGCGCGCTGGCCGGCGCGGATGCCGTCGCCGGTGTTCTCCTTCGCGCCGACCGTCCAATCCGTACTGATCGGCTGACGCTGGTACTGCGCGCGCATGCCGGCGTTGTGCTCGAACCCGCCCGTGCCGACGATCACGCCGCGCCGCGCCCGGACCAGCCCCTGCGGCACCAGAACCCCGGTGACCGCGCCAGCTTCGATGTTCAGGTCGACGAGCGGGGTGTTCAGCCACACCGGCACGTTCGCCGCGAGCAGCCCGGCCCGCAGCCCGGCGGCGAGGGACTGCCCCATGGTGAGCGGCTTCTGCCCGGCGATCGCGGCAGCCGTGCCGCGGGCCAGGCAGGCGGCGGCGACCGCGGCACCCTTGGCGTTGACCGCGGCGAGGTTGAGCCACTTGTAGTCCGCGCTGAACACGACCATCCCGGCGGGCGTGGCCAGGTAGGGCGGGTTCAGGTGCGCCAGTTCCGCGCCGAGCAGGTTGCCGTCGAACTGGTCCGGCTCGATCGAGCGGCCGTTCGGCAGGCCGCCGGGGAGCTCCGGGTAGTAGTCGCTGTAGCCGTCCATGAACCGGAACCGCAGCGGGCTGTTCGCCAGCACGAACGAGATCATCGCGGGACCGTTGCGCAGGAACGCTTCCTGGCGCGCGGCCGGCACATCGGGCCCGACGACGGCGGCGAGGTACTGCGCGGCCTTGGCCGGCGTGTCCGGAACACCGGCGGCGAGCAGCACGGGGTTGTTCGGGATCCAGATGCCGGCGCCGGAGCGGGCCACGGAACCGCCGAACGTCGGCGCCTTCTCGAGCACGACGACGCTCAGCCCGCGCTTGGCGGCCGTCAGCGCGGCGGTCATGCCCGCCGCGCCGGAGCCGACCACGACGACGTCGTACTCGCCCACCTGCGCCGCGTTCGCGGGTGAAGGCGCGGCGAGCGCGGACGTCGCCGCGAGGCCGGCTCCGGCGGCGGTGCCGCGCAGGATCTGACGGCGGGTCAGGTCGGCATGCATGACGCACTCCTCGCTCGCGGAACGGCGAAGGTCATCGTGTCGGCACCGCCTCGAAACTGGAACATGTTCTACCCGCTTGGAGCAGCCGCGGCCGTCGTCGTTCGACCGGTGGCCCCAACCCGTGACGACATTCGCCGCAAGCGAAGTTGACGACTGTCTCAACTTACGACTAACTTGAGGACAGTCTCAAGTTCCGCTCACCTGGAGGTTCCCCTTGACCAAAGTGATCGCCGTCCTGGGTGTCGGCCCCGGGCTCGGCCTGTCGATCGCCCGCCGCTTCGGCCGCGAAGGCTTTACGACGGCGCTGGTTTCCCGCACCGCCACGCGGCACGACGCCTACCGCGAGGCACTGGCCGGGATCCCCACGCACACCTACACCGCCGACGTCACCGACGAAGTGCAGCTCCGGGACGTACTCGTCCGGATCACCGCCGACGCCGGCGAGATCGACACGGTGTACTTCGGCCCGGCCGACGCGACCGCCGGCCCGGGCATCAAACCGCTCACCGAAGCCGGCCCCGAGGACCTGCGCACGCCGTTCGAGAACTTCATGCTCCCGGCCGCGAACCTGGTGCGAGCGGCGCTGCCGCCGATGCTGGAACGCGGCTCGGGCGCCCTGCTCTTCGCCGGCGGCCTGAGCGGCAAGCACCCGATGCCGATGCTGGGTACCCTCGCCCCGGCGTCGGCGGCGCTGCGCATGTACGTCCTGACGCTGCACGCGGCCCTGCGCGAAAAGGGCATCTACGCCGGCACCCTCACGATCGGCGGCCTCATCGAGCGCGGCGACATCCACCGCGTGTTCACCTCGCAGGACCACGGGTTCACCGCCGGGACGCTGAACCCGGACGACATCGCCGACAAGGCGTGGTCGCTGTACACCGAGCGGACCGAAGCCGAAGCGGAGTTCAACGCGATGGCTGCGGTCTAAGCCAGGTAACCGAGTTCCGGGTGGGCGGCGGTGTACGCGTCGAGCAGCCGCCGCGCCACTGACACCGAGTCGATCAGCGGGTGCAGCGCGAACGCCCGCAGCGCCGCCTCCCGTGAACCGGTCGTCGCCGCCTCCAGCACCGCGCGCTCGACGGCCTTGATCGCCGTCACCAGGCCCAGTGCGTGGCCGGGCAGCGGCGAGACGGCGAGCGGGTGCGCGCCGTTCGCGTCGACGACGCACGGCACCTCGACGACCGCGTCTTCCGGCACACCCGGGAGCGCGGTTCCGTTGCGCACGTTGAGGATCAGGTTCGCGCGTTCGCCGAACGCGATGGCGCGCATCAGCGCCAAGGCGACGTTCTCGTAGCCGCCGCCCTCGAGGTCGTCGCGCTCGCCGTCCCGCGTCTCGGCCATATAAGTAGCTTCGCGCTCCAAGCGCGTGCGGTCCCACGACGCCAGCGAGGGTTCCGCGTAGAAATCCCGTTGCTGCTCGAGGAGAAGCGCGCCGCGGGACGCCGAGCCGGCCGCCTCCCGCGCGAAGTAGTAATAGTGCAGGTACTCGTTCGGCACGGCCCCGAGCGCGCGCAGCCAGGGCGCGCCGAAGAGCTTCCCCTCCTCGAACGACTCCAGCGCCCGGGCGTCGGCGAGCAGCCGCGGCAGGACGTCCTCGCCGCCGACGCGGACCGCGCGCAGCCAGCCCAGGTGGTTGAGGCCCGCGTAGTCGAACCACGCCGTCGCCGGGTCGATGCCGAGCGCGCCGGCGACGCGGCGGCACAGCCCCACCGGCGAATCGCAGATGCCGATGACCCGGCCGCCGAGGTGCGCGGCCATCGCTTCGGTGACCAGGCCCGCCGGGTTCGTGAAGTTGATGACCCACGCGCGGGGCGCCAGCTCGCCGATCAGCCGCGCCAGCTCGACCGCGACCGGAACCGTCCGCAGGCCGTAGGCAATCCCGCCCGCGCCGACGGTTTCCTGGCCCAGTACGCCTTCCGCGTGCGCGAGCTGTTCGTCCAGCCGCCGGCCGCGCAGCCCGCCGACCCGGATGGCGGAGAACACGAAGTCCACATCGGACAGTGCGGTGGCGAGCTCGGTCGTCACCCGCACCCGCGGCGCGCCGGGCACCCCGGCGGCCTGTTCGGCGAGCACCCGTTCGATCGCGGCGAGCCGCCCGGCGTCGACGTCGTGCAGCACCAGGTCCGTGACGCCGCCGTCGCGCAGCAGCGCGCCGTGCACCAGCGGTACGCGGAACCCGCCGCCGCCGAGGATCGCGAGCCTCACCGCAGCACCTCGACCCCGGCGTCGGCCAGCCTGGCGCAGGTCGGTCCGTCGGCCCCGGCGCTGGTGACGACGACGTCGAGCGCGTCCGGCCCGCAGACCTTCGCCAGGCCGGTCCCGGGGAACTTGCCCGCGTCGGCGAGCAGCACCACCCGGTCCGCCGCGGCGACCATCGCGCGCTTCACCGGCACTTCGACGACCGTCGAGTCCATCACGTGGCCGTCGCCGCGGACACCGCTCGCGCCGAGGAACACGGTACCGGCGCGCACCTGGCGCAGCGCGTCCTCGGTCAGGAACCCCACCATCGAGTGCTGCCCGCGCCGGACGACGCCGCCGAGCAGGACGAGTTCGACGTCGACGGCGTCCTTCAGCTCTTCGTAGACGGCGAGGCTGCTGGTGATCACGGTCAGCGCGCGGTCGCGCAGGTGCCGCGCCAGCCGGTGTGCGGTGGTGCCGACGTCGAGGAGCACGGTGTCGCCGTCGGCGACCAGCGCGGCCGCGCGCCGGGCGACGGCTTCCTTCTCGTCGGCGTGGTCGGCGGCGGGCGCGAACGGCTCGCCGTCGCCGGCCGCCGCCATCGCTCCGCCGTGGACCCGGGTCAGCCGGCCTTCGCGGTCGAGCCGCACCAGGTCGCGGCGCACGGTGGCGTGGCTGACGCCGAGGCGCTCGGCCAGCACGCCGACCGGCGCCGGGCCCTCCGCGCGAAGGGCCCGCAGGATCAGCTCGTGGCGCCGCTGGGGCAACATCCGGCGACCATAGCAGTCAAACTCGCGCACTTCCCGGTCAAGAATGCGCAGATCTTGCGAAAACTGCGTGGTTGACGCACTCTCGTGCGCACAGTTGCGCAAAACTCGTGGAGGCGCCCGTGCCGGCTGAGCCCGTACCCGAGACCGATGTCTTCCTCTCCGGCCCGCTGTTCTTCGACCTGGTGTTCACCGGCCTCGAACAACCACCGGCGCCGGGCACGGAGGTGTGGACGGGCGGGATGGGCTCCGGACCGGGCGGGATCGCGAACTTCGCCGTCGCGCTGAGCCGCCTCGGCCTGCGGACGTCGCTGGCGGCCGCGTTCGGCACCGACGTCTACGGGCGTTATTGCTGGGACGTCCTTTCGCGGCAGGAGCACATCGACCTGTCCCGTTCGCGGCAGTTCCCCGAGTGGCACTCCCCCGTGACCGTTTCCCTCGCCTACGCGGGCGACCGCGCGATGATCACCCACGGCCACGCGCCGCCCGTCCCGGTCGCGGAGCTGGCGGGCTCGCCGCCGCCGAGCCGCGCGACGGTCGTGCACATCGGCCTCGACACGGCGGAGTGGGTCCACGACGCGCACCAGGCCGGCAGCCTCGTCTTCGCCGACGTGGGCTGGGACCCGTCCGAGGCGTGGTCGGCGGCGCTGCTCGACCAGCTGGGGTGCTGCCACGCGTTCCTGCCGAACGACGTCGAAGCGATGGCCTACACCCGCACGGCTACGCCGGAAGCGGCGCTGGCGAAGCTGGCGGACCTGGTCCCGATCGCGGTGATCACCCGCGGCGGCGACGGCGTGCTGGCGGTCGACGGCACGACGGGCGAAACGGCGGCGGTCGGGGCCCTGCCGGTCGACGTCCTCGACGCGACGGGCGCGGGCGACGTCTTCGGGGCGGGGTTCGTCGCCGCGACGCTGACGGGCTGGCCCCTGGCCGAGCGGCTGCGCTTCGCGTGCTTGACGGCGAGCCTGTCGGTCCAGCACTTCGGGGGCGCGCTCGCCGCCCCGGGCTGGCACGAGATCGCGCAGTGGCACGCGCGGCACCGGCGGCCGGACTTCGGGTTCCTGGACGAGGTGCTGCCGTCTGAGACGGTGGCGGGGATCCGCCGCGGCCCGGTCACCCTCGGCTTCGGCGAAGACGGCTGGCGTTGACCGGACCTTCCGGACATACCCGTGCTCGGTCCGCGCGCTCCCGCGGATTCGTGCCACGATGGGAAAAGAGCCCGGTCGAAGGAGGTCCGCAGTGCCCGGTTGGGACGGTCGTGGCCTGCCGCCCGTGGCGCGGGAACGCGTCGAGCGCTTCGCCGCGTCCGGCTTGACGACGTCGCTGCTGAGCGTGCCCGGCGCGGTCGGCGCCGAAGTCGCGGGCTTCTCCCCCGTCGGCGAGGTCATGGGCTGCGTCGTGCAGCGCGCCGGCTGGCCGGGAGCCGCTTCCTGGGCCGCCGCCGACCAGGTCGAGCTGCTTTCCGGGGCGCTGCGCGAGGGCTACCGGATCGCGCTCGACCGGCTCGGGCAGGAAGCGGAAGCGATCGGGGCCGACGGGGTCCTCGGCATCACCCTCACGCTCACCTCGCTCGACGACGTCATGCGGGAGTTCACCGCGCTGGGCACGGCCGTGCGCGCCGACACCCGGCAACGGCCGGGGCGGCTGTTCACCACCGAGCTGCCGGGCCAGGACGTCGGGAAGCTGATGCAGGCCGGCTGGGTGCCCGCACGCCTGGTGATCGGCGTCGCCGGGCGCGCGAAGTACGACTACAACATGCAGAACCAGACGTCGGTCTGGGCCGGCAACACCGAAGTCGACCTGCCCACCCACGTCGTCAACGAGGTCCGCGGCGCGGCTCGCGCGGAGTTCGCCCGCGGGATCCGCGAAAGCGGCGCCGACGGCGGCATCGTCTCGCGCCTGACGCTGCGGACGTGGCCGGTGCAGGAGATCGCGGTGGCCGGCATCGCCACCGTGACCGGCACCGCGATCGCCCGCTTCCACCCCGGCCGCGCCGCACCGACGAGCGCGCTCAAGATCCTGCCGTTGAACCGTTCCTGAAGGAGGCTTCGTGACCACCGCGGACCCCGCCGCGCAGCACATCCCCGAGGATGCGATGCGCCGGCTCGCCGAAATGCGGCCCGGCGGGAAGGCCGGCCTGTTCACCTCCGACCTGAGCGTCAACGAGTTCCTCCTCGTGCGCGAAGCCGGTTTCCGGCCGCTCGGGCTGGTGCTCGGCTCGAGCGTCTACCACGTCGGGTTCCAAATGGGACGGTGGAACAAGAACCAGGAGCTGGACCGGCTCTCCCAGGCGATGTACCACGCCCGCGAGCTCGCGATGGCGCGGATGGAGGCGGAGGCGGACGTCCTCGGCGCCGACGGCATCGTCGCGGTCCGGCTGGAGATCGAGTTCAAGGAGTTCGGCAGCGACCTCGCCGAGTTCATCGCCGTCGGCACGGCGGTCAAGGCCGACGAACCCGGCGAATGGCGCAACAACACCGGAAAGCCGTTCACCTCGGACCTGTCCGGACAGGACTTCTGGACGCTGGTGCAGGCCGGGTACGCGCCGCTGGGCATGGTGATGGGGACGTGCGTCTACCACATCGCGCACCAGCGGTTCCGGCAGCTGGTGGGCAACATCGGCCAGAACGTCGAGATCCCGCAGTACACCGAGGCGTTGTACGACGCGCGCGAACTCGCGATGTCGCGCATGCAGGCGGAAGCGGAACAGCTGGCGGCGGAGGGCATCGTCGGCGTGCAGCTGCTTTCGCTACCGCACCGCTGGGGCGGGCACACAACGGAGTTCTTCGCGATCGGCACGGCGGTCAAGCCGTTGCGCGCCGACCACCGCATCGCCAAACCGCAGCTCGTGCTGCCCCTCACCGACTGATGGGCGCCGAGCTGGACTTCCACCTGGTGGCGGCGGCCCTGCGCACGGACCGCGCGGACGTCGAGTCCTACCAACGGGTCCTGTCCGAGACGCTGGGCAGCGCACTGCCGCCGGGCATGGTGGAGATCGACCGGCGGCGCACGTTCGCCGACCGCGTCGCGGGCCGCACCGGCCAGGCGGTCGCGGTGCGCGTCACCACGCCGGACCGGGTCCTGGTCCTGACGGCGGCCCCACACGGCGGCGTCGCGGCGGAGATCCACCAGGTGGTCCGCGGCGTGGTGATCAGCCGCAAGGAAGCCACGGTCGACGACTGGCTCGCGGCACTGGCGCGGGAGCTGACCGCGTTGGCGGAGAAGGACGCGAAAGCGCGGGACGCCCTTTCGCGCCTCCTCGGCGATTAGGAGCTGTCCTGTAAGTCATCGGAGCCGAAGAACGATCGCGGCGATGGTGAGTTCAGCCTGGTAGGAGGCGGCGCGTTTGGCGTAGCAGGTGGCTAGGTCACGGAACTGCTTGAGCCGGTTGAAGCAGCGTTCCACCACGTTGCGTTGCTTGTAGACCTCGGCATCGAAGGCTGATGGTCGCCCGCCGCGGAAGCCTTGGCGACGGCGGGCGATCTGGTCATCGCGCTCCGCGATCACCGTCTCCGGCCGGCACCACGGACGCCCAGGCCCGAGCCGGGCGACACTGATGCCATCCAACAGCGGCGGCAACTGCGGGTTGTCGCCGGCTTGGCCTGGGGCGAGCAGGATCCGTATCGGCAGGCCACGCCCCTCGACGGCGAGGTGGATCGTAGTGCTCAATCCTCCGCGGGACCGGCCGAGTCCTTCCCCATCGCAGGCGAGGGCTTCGATCCCGTCGCTGCAGCCCCCTTTTTCCAGGCGCCCGCAGCATGCTGGTGCGCCCGGACCACGCTGGAGTCGACCGAGATGATCCACTCCAGGTCGCCGACGGCGTCGTCCTTGACGATCACCCGGTCGAGGATCCGCGCCCAGGTGCCGTCCTTGGTCCACAGCCGCAATCGTTCGTGCGCGGTTTTCCGCGGTCCGTTACGGTCGGGCAGGTCTCGCCACGGCGCGCCGGTGCGGAGTTTCCACAGGATCGCGTTGATGACTTGGCGGTGATCCCGCCACCGCCTGCCACCGCTTTGCTGCGGTGGCAGCAACGGCTCGATCACCGCCCAGGCCTTGTCCGTCAACTCACCGCGACCAATCACCGGGCACAATTACCGGAAGTCCAGCTCAACCGCTTGCAGGACATGCCCTAGCCCAGCACCCGGCCCAGGAAGCCGCGGACGTAGCCGGCGATGGCGTCGAGGTGCGTCTCCAGCGCGAAGTGCCCCGTGTCGAGCAGGTGGATCTCCGCCTCGGGCAGGTCGCGGGCGTAGGCGCGGGCGCCGTCGGCGATGAAGATCTCGTCGTTGCCGCCCCAGACCGCGAGGAGCGGGACGCCGCTGGTGCGGAAGTACTCGTGGAACTTCGGGTACACGCCGATGTTGTGGTGGTAGTCCGCGAGCAGCGCCATCTGGATCTCGGCTGCGCCGGGGCGGTCGAGCAGGGCCTGGTCGTGGATCCAGACGTCCGGGCTGACCAGCGACGGGTCGGGTGCGCCGTCGAGGTACTGCGCCTTGGTGGCCTCCAGGGTGACCATGGCCCGCAGGTCGTCCTCGGTCAGCGTGCCCGCGGCGAGCTTCTGCGGCAGGCCGGCGCCCAGCCCTTCGACGTAGGCGTTGCCGTTCTGCGTGGCGATCGCCGTCACCCGCTCGGGGTGGCCGGCCGCGATGCGCAGGCCGACCGGTGAGCCGAAGTCCTGGATGTAGAGCGCGAAGCGGCTCAGGCCGAGCTCGTCGAGCAGGCCGAGCGTGAGGTCGGCGAGCGCGTCGAAGGTGTAGGTGAACTCGGCCACCGAAGGGGCGTCCGACGCACCCGAGCCCAGGTAGTCGGGCGCGACGACGTGGTAGCGGTCGGCCAGCGCCGGGATCAGGTGGCGGAACATGTGCGAGCTCGTCGGGAACCCGTGGAGCAGCACGATCGTGGGCGCGTCCGCGGGCCCGGCCTCCCGGTAGAACAGCCGGTGCCCGGCGACGGTGGCGTGGCGGTGGTGCACGGTGACCATCGGTGTCTCCTCACGTCTCATGGTTACTTTTCTATTTATCCATGAGACAGGTAGGCTGTCAACGGGCACGGGAAACTGGGCACCGGACTCGGGAGGCGAACGTGGTCACTGCGGCACCCGGCGAGGAGCGCTCACCCGCGCTGGCGCTGGTCAACACCCGGCGCTTGAGCGCCACCGGCGAAGTCGACGACCTCGCCGAACCGCGCGCCGCCGCCGGCTGGCTGCGCCGGCACGACCTGGCGGCCGCGGACCTGGGCCCGGCCGACGTCGCCCGCCTCGGCGAACTCCGGGGCGCCGTCCGCGAGCTGCTGGCCGCGCTGGCGGAAGACCGCGTCCCCGACGCCGCCGCCGTGACGGCGGTGAACGCGGCCGCCCGCGCCGACGCCGCCGCGCCCCAGCTCACCTGGCGGGACGGGCCACTGCGCGAATGGCGCAGCACCCGGCCGGGCACCGCCGACGAGGCCGTGGCGGCACTGGCCCGCGACGCGATCGACGTCGTCGGCGGTGACCTCGGCCGGCTGGTCCGCCCGTGCGAGGCCCACGGCTGCGTCCGCTTCTTCTTCCGCGAGCACGCCCGCCGCCGCTGGTGCTCCACGACCTGCGGTGACCGGGTCCGCGCGGCCCGGCACCAGCGCCTCGTCGTCGAGCAGCGGGAGGCTTCGGCCAAGTAGCGTGAAGCCCATGGACTGGACGCTCGAAGTGGTCGTGGTGCCGGTGTCCGACATCGACCGCGCCAAGGCCTTCTACGCCGATCAGCTCGGCTTCACGCTCGACCACGACGTGGCGCCCGCGGAAGGTGTCCGGATCGTCCAGCTGACCCCGCCGGGCTCGGGCTGCTCGGTGGTGATCGGGAAGGGCGCGGTCCCGGACATGCCGCCGGGGTCGATGAAGGGGCTGCAGCTCGTCGTCAAGGACCTCCCGAAGGCGCACGCGGAGCTGCTCGAACGCGGCGTGGACGCCGGGGAGATCCAGGTCGTCGGCACGGGTCCGTGGGACGGCAAGGCCGACCTCGACAACGTGGGCTTCGTGAACTTCACCGACCCGGACGGCAACGCCTGGGCGGTCCAGCAGATCTCGTCCCGCCGCTAGTCGACCAGCGCGCCGCAGCTGACGTTGACCGTGGCCGCCGTCATCGTGCGGGCCCGGTCCGACGCCACGAACGCCGCGACCGCGCCGACGTCGGCGAGGGTGGCCGCGCGGCCGAGCATCGTCTGGCCCACGATGCTCTCCTCGATCTTGTCGCGGCCCGGGAACCCGGCCGGGAGCACCTCGGTGATGCCGCCCGTCCGCAGCGTCACCGTCCGGATCCCGTGCGGCCCCAGCTCGGCGGCGAGCTGACGGCGCATCGCCTCGAGCGCGTGGAAAGCCACCTGCAGCCCCCCGACGGGGAACTCCCGCACGGGGTCCCCCGCGCCGCCGAACAGCAGGATGGCGCCCGAGCGCTGCGGGATCATGTGCCGCGCCGCCGCCCGGGCGGTCAGGAACTGCGTGCGCACGGCGGTCAGCACCGGCCGTTCGTAGTCCGCGAGCGCCATGTCGGCCAGCGGCGTGCCCTGGACGTCGCCGTGCGCGATGAGGTTGAACGAAACGTGCAGCCCACCCCGCGCGGCGACGGCATCGGCGTGCTCGTCGACGGCCCGCTCGTCGAGCGCGTCGACCTCGGCGGCCTCGGCCGTCCCACCGGCGTCCCGGATCCGCCCGGCGACCTCGTCCAGCCGCGCGAGGGTCCGCCCGGCGAGGAAAACGGTGGCGCCCTCCTCGGCGAACGCGGCGGCGACGGCCGAGCCGATCCGGCCGCCGGCACCGTAGACGACGGCGTTCTTGCCTGCGAGCAGGGTCATGGGTTCCTCCCTTGTCCGGGTGTGGTCACCGGTGCGTCGAACGGGCGGACCCGGAATCGACACGGGAGGCTCAGGCGGGGCGCGGCAGGATCGCGTGCCCGTGGACTTCCTTGGCCGCGAGGTACCGGACCGTCTCCGTGCTCGGGTCCGGCTGCACCAGCTGGCGCATCTCCGCTTTGATGCCCGCCGCTTCGAGCGCCGAGATCTTGTCGGGGTTGTTGGTCAGCAGCTGCACCGAGGTGAGCCCGAACTGCGTCAGCAGGGCCGCCGCGGCCGCGTAGGACCGGCTGTCGGCCTTGTACCCGAGTTCGGCGTAGCTCGCGAAGGTGTCCAGGTTCTTCCGCTGCGACAGCTCGTACCCCGCCGCTTTCGCGAACAGGCCCGCGCCGCGCCCCTCCTGGTCGAGGTACACCAGCACGCCGGAGCCGTGCCTCCGGATGATGCGGAGGGACTCCTGCAGCTGCCACCGGCAGTCGCAGTTCGTGGACTCGAAGATTTCGCCGTAGAGGCACCGGGAGTGGATGCGGACGGGACACCCGTCCGACGGCTCGCCGTAGACCGCCGCGCTCGGCGGGTTCATCCACTCGGGCCCGCCGTCGAGGACGATCGCGCGGAACGCCCCCTCCGCTCCCTCCAGCTGGTGCACCACTGCTCCGGTCACGGGGTCTCCAGGCTCTGGTCGGTCTCGAGGGTGCGCTCGACCTCCTCGAGACCCGGCATCGAGTCGGCGATCTCGTCGAGAGTCGGGTTCGTCGCCATCGCCGCGATCGCCCAGTGCAGGGCTTCCTCGCGGCTCCGGCCGGCACCCTCTTGAATGAGTTTTTGGATGAGCGCCGCGGAAAAAGCTTCGCGGACGCCTGGTGCGTCGTCGAGCGGGACCGGCGGGCCCTCGATGTCGCGGGAGATCACGCTCGAGCGGATACTACAACCAAAATTCTCCACGACACAGACGGCGCCCACCCCGAGTGCGAGCAGCGACCGGGCGAGGTCGTCGAGTGATTGTGGACTGTCCGGATCGGACAGCAGCCGGCGCAGCTCGCCTTCGCGGCCGACCAGGTAGTCGACCCCGCGCAGCAGCCGGTAGAGCTGCTGCGGAGCCCCGCGGGGCGGCGAAGCCTGCAGCAGCACCAAGGGTTTCCGCGGCTGCGCGGCCGCCGACGAGAGCGCCCACTTGATCGTGTCCATCGGCGGTTCGAGCGTGACGAGCACGGCGTCCGCTTCGGCCATCGCGTCCCGGACCCGCGGCGCGCGAAGGTCCTCTCTGGACAGCGAGACGTCGTCCTTGTTCATCCAGCCGAGGTACCGGGTCTCGCCGGTCTGGCTGACGAGCACCAGCGCCCGCGGGTTGGCGACGCCGGGGGTTTCCTTGACCAGCGCGGTCGACAGGCCTTCCTTGCGCATGAACTGCAGCAGGTCCTGGGCCTGGGAATCGCCGCCGATCGCGGTGACGAGCTTCGCGTCGAGGCCGAGGCGCCGCCCGGCGACCGCGAGGAGAAGACCCTTGCCGCCCGGGTGCACGTCGAAGGACTGCGCTTGGACGGCTTCGCCGACGTCGGGCAGCTCGTCCGAAACCACGACGTGATCGGTCACCGCGCTGCCGACCACCACGACGGACCCCACGGTGTCGACGGCGGGCTCGGCCACCACCGGCTCGACGTCGTGGGCGCAGCGTTCGGCCAGCACGCCCAGGGTCCGGGTCTCGATGGAGCCGCGCAGGCTGCGGACGGTCGGCGGCGGGTACTCGCTCGAGACGCCGACCAGCGCGTGCAAGGCGTCCCACCCGTCGGCCAGCGCCCGGCGGCGCTCCCCCAGGTCGTCGGCGTACAGCCGCTCGACCTCGGGGCGCTCGCCCACGCGCGCGCGGAGGACACCGAGGGCCAGCGCGGCGTCGGCGATCAGGAGGTCGGCCGGGTCGAGCGCGGCGACGGCCGCGGTCACGACGTCGACGATCGCTTCGCCCTCGGACGCGCCGGTCTCGCGGACGCGGCGGCGGACGGCGGGGAGCTCGGCGAGCAGCCGGACGTCGACCTCGGTCGCGTCGAGACGCTCGACGGTGAGCCCGCTGCGCGTCCTCAGCTTGAGGAAGACGCTCCGGACGCCCTCGACGGTGGCGTCGTATCTCGCCATCGCCTCAGCCTACCCTTCGGATGTCACTTGCCCTTCTCCGCATGGCACTTGCGCGTCGCGGTCCCGCCACTCGTCGCAACCCGGCCGCGAAGTTGCTCCATTCGGTCCGTTTGGGTCCGGCGTTCGGCGCTCCCTGATCACACAAAGGGCGTCGACCTGGGACCACTTCTTGATGTCATCGCATTGTCAATTGACATCGTTACAGGGCAAATGCCAACCTGGAGTGGCGCCACCGACCTTCGGGAGGTCGTCATGCAGCTTAAGAACACCTCGCTCAACCTGCGGAACGCGACGTCACGCCCCGCACGTGTCACTCGGGTGGCATTTGCCGGGCTGATGGCCGCCGGCGCCTTCGTGAGTGGCTGTGCGGTGCCGGCGCGCAACGTCGTCCCCAGCGGTGGGGACCGGGTCGTGGTGGTCGTCAGCGGGACGGCGAACGAGCCGCGGGCCGCTGTCGGCGATGCCGTTCTCGCCGTGCTGCGTGACGCCGCGAACAGCGGGAACGTCTCGCAGCAGGGCTCGGGCAAGAGCAGCGTCGTGCTGGTCTCGGCCGCCGACGGCGGGGACCGGCGCTCGGTCGTGCTGACCCCGCGGCGCGCCGACGGTTCCCTGGAACACGGCCTTTCGCGGCCGTCGCTGATCGACCGGAACGTGGCGAGCGCCGTCGACGCGATCGGCGCCACCGCGGCCCGCAAGAGCGGGCTCGACCTGCTCACCGGCATCGCCGACGCCGTCCGCGGGGTGGCCGCCGGGACCCTGGTCGTCGACAGCAGCGGCCTGAGCACCGGCGGGGCGTTCGACCTCCGGCAGGTCGGCTGGGCGGCCGACCCCGCGGCCGTCGCCGGGCAGCTGACCGCCGCCCGGCAATTGCCGGGGCTGGGCGGCTGGCACGTCGTCTTCACCGGGCTCGGGTCGGTCGCCGGGCCGCAGCCGCCGCTGCCCACACCGGCGCGCGAGCGGCTCGCGGCGTACTGGCAGGCGATCTGCCGGGCGGCCGGTGCGGCCGCCTGCGACGTCGGCCAGAGCCGGGTGCCGGCCGAGCCGTCGCGGGCCACCGCGGCGACGCCGGTCGTGCCCGTGCCCGGGGTGACGTCGGTGACCGGCCCGCGGGGCGAGGTCACCACCACGGTTTCGGACGCCGCGCTCGGCTTCGCCGGGGACTCCGCGGTGCTCTCCGAATCCGCCGGCGACCTGCTGCGGTCGCTGGCGGGCAGCATCACGGCCGGCCGCACGAGCGCGCCGGTCACCGTCCGCGGCTTCGCGGCCGACCCGCCCGGGTCGACCGACGCGGGGCGGCGGGAACTGGCGGAACAGCGAGCGCGTGCCGTCGCCGGCGCGCTCACCGGGGCCGGGGTGACCCAGCGGGTCGACGCCACCGGCACCGGCACCGAACCCGGGGTCACCGCGATGACCGGCGGGCGGTTCGACGAAGCGGCGGCGGCCCGGATGAGGCGGGTGGAGATCACGTACCAGGGCCCCGGCCCGAGCACGTAGACCGACCAGGAGGCACGGCCATGACCAGCACCGACCAGACGAGAAACCTGCCGCTGCCCCAGCCGCGGCCCCGCGCCGAGACGCCGGCCGGCGACCTGCTCCTCGCCCGCGTGCAGGAGCTGACCTACCGGTCCACCCGGGCCATGGACGGCCACGTGGTGGGCCCGCACGGGCAGAACCTGACCGTCGGCGAGGCGCAGGCCCGCGCCGAGCTGATCGACCGGCTCATCGAGCTGGAGCAGCTGCGCGGCAGCCTGCGCCACCGCCGCGTCGGCCGCGTGACACGGGTGCTGACGCTGCTCACGGTGACGGTGGTCGACCTGCCGATCATGTTGTGGCTGGCCAGTTCCGTGTTCAACGTCGACTGGAGCGACCCGCTCGGCCTGCCGCTGGCGATCAGCATCGTGATCTCGGTGCTGGCCACCGGCGGCGCGGCGACGGCGTTGCACCACCTCGGCCACAACCAGCGCCAGCACAAGAACGCCAAGCGGCAGCTGGACTGGCCGAAGCTGTCGATGGGGTCGAAGCTCAGCCTCGTCACGGTGGGCCTGCTGGTCGGGCTGATGGGCGTGGTGATGTTCGTCCGGGTCTACACGGAGGGCGTGCTGTCCGGCATGAACGACCTCGCCGTGCTGATGGCGGTGCTGGTCGCGCTGGTGATGGTGGTGTCGGCGACGCTGGTGTTCTGGACGGCCTTCCGCGACGGCTCGCTGGAGCAGGACGACCTGCGCCACTACAGCGACAGCGTGCGGCCGTTCCTCACGGCGAAGCGCGAGTACGAGGACCAGGCCCACGAGCTGAGCTGCCAGTACGACCTCCTGCGGCGCCAGGCGGGCCGCGCGGAGGAATGACCTCGGGGGAACCCGGGGACCCGGGCCGGCGGGAGGGCTACCCGCCGGCCCGGGTGACGTCGAAAGCCAGGTCCGCGGCCGCCGCCGGTGTCATGAACGACTCGTTCACCTCGCCGGCCGTCAGGGTTCCGGCAAGTCGCGGTGGCGGGCGGGTTCGGCGGCCGACGTGCGGATACGCCCGGGCTCGCAGCACCAGACCCAGCCCGTCACACCCGTCACGCCCCCTCCGGCCGGACATGAGCCGAAGGGCCCGACCGGGTCGTTCGCCCTGATCCCGGGTTGCGGGACGTCATGAACGCCCCTTTCACCGCGTCCGACGCGGTGAACGACCCGTTCATGACGTTGCGAACCGCCGGACCGGCGTGGTCAACGGCGGCCCGACCAACGTCTTGGGCTTCCCTTCGGCGACCTCCAACACCGACTTTGCCGGGATGCTGACGCCGGACGTCAGGGACGGGGTACGCCCATCGGGTTCGGCACCGGGACCACGCCGCTGTCGATCACCGCTCGGCTCAGCGGGACCGCCAGCTCCAGCGCCCGCTCGAAGTCGTCCCCCAGCGCCGCCACCGGCGCGGCCGCCAGCCGATCCGTGTCTTCCTCGACACGGCGGCGCAGGTCCCGGCCCGCGTCGGTCAGCCGGCCGGCCCCGTCGAGCACCCCGCGAGCCCGCAGCCGGTCCACCGCCGCGTCCCACTGCTCGTCCGACCACCCCCGGTGCGGCTGGACGTCCGCCCGGCCGAGCCCGCCATCACCGATGTGGGTGAGCGTCGTCTCCAGCCCGCTCAACCCCGCGTGCACCGCCGCCAGGACGTGGCCGTCGCCGCGGTGCTCGCGCAGGATCGTCGTCGCCAGCCAGAGCGCCGCCGCCGGGTCCGCGGGCTTCGGTACCGCCGCCCACGCCGCCGCCAGCGGACGGCCGCCGAAATCGCAGGCGTCGACCGCGCGCCACAGCAGCGAAGCCAGTTCTGGCGCCGCGGGCACCGCCGTCGAGACCGCGTCGATCCGCGACTCGAGAACCGCCGCGGGCGAGGCGAACGACCACGCGTCCGGCAAGGCCCGCGCCACCATCGCCGGCGCGAAGCCGAACAACACCGCCGCCGCCGGTTCCGGGCCGATCGGCCCCAGCGGCGCCAGGCGGCCCGCGAAGTACCCCATCCAGTACCCGCGCAGGCCGGCGGCCTTGGCCGCCGCCGCGGTCTCGGGCGCGAAGTAGACGACGGCGTGCAACGGTTCCACGGCCGCCCAGAGCCGGCGTGCGGTCATGCTGCTCCTCACGGGGTCAGCCGGTGCAGGTCACGCGGGAACAGCGTGACCTCCCGGACGTTCGCGGCGCCGAAGAGGCGCGCGGTCCAGCGTTCCAGACCGATCGCGAACCCGCCGTGGGGCGGCACGCCGTGCGCGAACGCCTGGAGGTGGTCGGCGTGCCGGTGCGGCCGCTGGCCGCCGGTCACCAGCTCCAGGCCGCGGAACAGCAGGTCGAAGCTGTTCGAGTAGCCGGGCCGGTTCCGGGTGCGTGGAGAACGGCCGTTTCGCCATCGGGTAGCCGGTGAGCGAACAGGAACTCCGAGCCGTGCTCCCGCGGGCGCGAGGTCCGGCTCGTCGGCCGGCACGCCGAGGAAGTCCGGCGCCTCGGCGAAGTGGATCTCCGGATTTCGGCGGGGACGGTGACGAGGTCGCCCGCCATCCCCGCGAGCACGTCCCGCAGCACCGCCATGACGTCGTGGTGGTCACGGACGAAGCCCAGTTCGGCGTCCAGGCTGGTGTACTGCGCGAGGTAGGCGGGCCGGCCGAAGTGGTCGATGCCGAAGACGTTCGCCCCGGATTCGGTCGCCGACGCCACGATCTCGGGCGTGTGCGCCTCGCTGTCCACTGTGGACCGGAACCCGCGCACGGCGGCCGCGGCCGCGGCGAACCTCGCCTTCAGCGCCGGGTGCCGCAACGCGACCGGCGCGTGGTCGAGGATCGTCGGCAGCGAAGCGGTGACGACGGTCCGGTAGAGGTCCAGTTCGGCGGTCAAGATACGGGACTCATCACCCTCCCGACGCGGAACCTTGGGGAGCGCGGGCGCCGTTCCTCCCCGCACTCCGGAGGGTCTTCACCCCGGGACACGGGACCGCCAGCTGCCGGCGGCTCTCTGGACCCGTGCGCTCCCGGGGTTACTCGGCTCCATCAGCGCGTTGCCGGAAACGGCAACCCGCCCGCGCGACGACCGCGTCCGATTTTCAGCCCCACGCCACCGGCAGCTCCCGCACCCCGTACACGAGCGTGTTGTGCTTGAACGACAACGACTCCCGCGGCACCGCCGGCCGCAGGTCGGGGACGCGGCGGAACAACCGCGTCAACGCCTCCTGCAGCTCGACGCGCGCCAGCTGCTGGCCGACGCACTGGTGTGCGCCGAAGCCGAACGCGACGTGCGTGCGCGGCGATTCGCGATCGAAGTCGAGCTTGTCCGCGCCGGGGAACAGCTCCTCGTCGCGGTTCGCGGAGTTCAACGCGGCGACCAGCCACTCCCCCGCCTTCACCGCGCGCCCGCCGACCTCGACGTCGGAAGTCGCGTACCGCAGCACCCCGAACTGCACGACCGAGAGGTACCGCAGCAGCTCCTCGACCGCGCGTTCCGGCTTCGCCAGCACGACGTCCCGCCCCTCGGGCTGCTCCATCAGGACCAGCGCGCCGAGCGCGATCATGTTCGCCGTCGTCTCGTGCCCCGCCACCAGCAGGCTGAGCCCGAGCACGACGAGCTCCTCCATCGACAGCGGGTCGCCGTCCGACTCGCCGCGGGAAATCAGCCGGCTGAACAGGTCGTCCTGCGGATTCCGCCGCTTATCGGTGAACAGCTCGGCCAGGAAGGCGGAAAGCTCGTCGTACGCCTGCTTCCCTTCCTCCGGGGTGGCGTCGGTGCTGACCAGCAAGCCGCTCTGCCGCTGGAACCGCGAGCGGTCCGCGTACGGCACGCCGAGCAGCTCGCAGATCACCAGCGACGGGATCGGCAGCGCGAAGTCCGCCACCAGGTCCGCCCGTCCCGGCTTCGCGAGCATCGCGTCGAGGTGGCTCTCGACCAGTTCCTGGACGTACCCGCGCAGCGCCTCCACGCGCCGCACGGTGAACTCCGCGATCACCTTCTTGCGCAGCCGCGAATGCGCGGCGCCGTCGAGCTGGATGATCGACCCCGGGCTGACCTCCTCGTCGAGGTCGGCGTTCGGGTTGACGTGCACCGAAGACGCGCCGCGGGAGCTCAGCGCGCGGTCGGCGAGCACCGCGCGGACGTCCTGGTAGCGCGTCACCAGCCAGGCGTCCATGCCCGCCGGGCAGCGGACCTGCGACGTCGGGTCGGTTTCCCGCAGCTCGGCGTAGCTCCCGGGCGGGTCGAACGGGCATCCGGCCGGTCGCGTCGTCGGGAGGGCCGGGGTTGCGGATGCTGCCGTCACGGCGGATCACACCTCTCTGCCGGTGGACTGGTCTCCCTTCCACCATGGAGAGAACCGGCGCCCCTGTGGGGGTTCAGGCCGGCTTGCGACCCGGATGGCCTAGCGGGCCCCGTACGCGCCCCCGTTCACGTGCACGACCTGCCCGGTGATGTGCCCGGCGCCCGGCGCGGCCAGGAACACCACCGTTTCGGCGACTTCGTCCGGGGTGCCGGCCCGCTTGTCGAAGGCGACGGAGACGCGCGCGTTCACCCATTCTTCGGAAACCGTGCCGTGGAAGAACTCCGTGTCGAGGGTGACGCCCGGCGCCACGACGTTGGCCGAGCCGGCGGCGCCGAGCTGCCGCGCGAGGTCGGTGTTCCACGCCTCGATCGCCGCTTTCGCCGCGCCGTAGGAGCCGGAGCCCTGCTTCGCCGCGATCGAGCCGAGGGTCACCACGCGCACGCCGTCCGCGAAGCGCGGCTTCAACGCCGTCGTGACGAGGACCGCGGAGACGACGTTGGCCTCGAAGTTCGCGCGCCACGCGTCGGCCAGCCCGGCCAGGTCGCCGGGCGCCGGCGCCTCGCGGACCCGGTCGGTGTTGCCGCCGGCGTTGTTGACCAGGACGTCGATCCGCTCCGGCAGCTCGGCCAAGGCGGCCTGCACCGCCGCCGGGTCGCTCGCGTCGAAGACCACTGCCCGCGCGCCGATCCGCTCCGCCGCGGCTTCGAGCACGTCCTTGCGCCGCCCGGTGACGGTCACCCGCTCGCCCGCCGCCGCGAACCGGGCGGCGATCGCCAGCCCGATGCCGGTGCCGCCGCCGGTGACCACGATTTCCCGCTGTTCGCTCATGCCGCCATCTTCACCGAGGAAAGCGCTTACCCACCACCGGGTTCCCAGCGACCGGGACACGGAACGCGTGTTCGTCAGGAAAGTTTACGAAGGGGGTTGACGCGCCGCCACCGCCCGGCGAACCTGGGAGCCACGCCGCAGTCATCGTCCGTCCAGTCCTCCCGGAGGCAGCATGACCCGGCGCGCGCTCGTGCTCGTCGTGACCCTGTTCCTCGCCCTGGCCACCGCGCTCACCACCGGTGGCACGGCGAACGCGGCCACCACGCAACCGACCTTCCTCACCTTCTACGGCTGGTGGGACAACACACCGCCCGGCGGCGACATCTCCTACCCGCAGATCCACGACACCGCGGGCGGCAAGGGCAGCTACGCCGACCCGATCACCTTCGCCACCAGCAGCGACGAACTCAAGCCCGGCACCAAGGTCTGGGTGCCGCGGGTCAAGAAGTACTTCATCATGGAGGACGGCTGCGACGAGTGTTCCGACGATTGGAACAGCCAGGGCCCGAACGGCGGACCCGGGCTGCGCCACATCGACCTCTGGCTCGGCGGCCAGGGCGGCAGCGCCTTCGACGCGATCGACTGCGAGGACGCGCTCACGCACTACAACCCCGACAACACGCCGGTGATGGAGCCGGTCGTCGTCGACCCGCCGTCGAACAAGCCGTACGACGCGACGCCGATCTTCAACACCGGCACCGGTGAGTGCTGGGGCGGCGCGCAGCCGAACACCACGGTCGGGCAGTACAAGAACAACTCCACGGGCACCTGCCTCGAAGCCCCGAGCAGCGGCTCGACGCTGAAGGTGGCCGCCTGCACCGGAAGCGCCGCCCAGCGGTTCACCTTCCACGGCGCTTTCCTCGTGATCAACGACAAGTGCGCGGGCATCTCGGGCAGCTCGATCGTCCTGCAGACGTGCAGCGGCGGGCCGGCCCAGCAGTGGTCGATCAACCCCGACGGCACGATCTCCGACATCCAGACGAGCAAGAAGTGCTTCCGCGCCTCGGGCACCACGCTCACCGCGGGCAGCTGCTCCGGGACGCAGGCGCGGTGGACGTTCACCGCGGCGGGCAGCACCTCGGGCCTGAGCGTGGCGCCGTCGTCGGTGTCGGTCGCGCCGGGCGCGTCGGCGACGGCCACCGTGACGGCCACGGACGCCGTCGCGCTGTCCGCGAGCGGCGCCCCCGCCGGCGTTACCGTGTCCTTCGCCCCGGCGTCGGTGCCGGCCGGCGGGAGCTCGACGGTCACGGTGGCCGCCGCCGCGAACGCCGCACCCGGCTCGGCGACCGTCACGATCACCGGCGGGACGAACACCGCTTCGCTGGGCGTCACCGTCACCGGGGGCGGCGGCACCGAAACCCTGCTCTCGCAGGGCAAAACCGCGACGGCGTCGTCGACCGAGTCGGCGTCCTACCCGGCGAGCGCGGCCTTCGACGGCAACCTGACGAGCACGCGCTGGGCCTCCAAGGAAGGGTCGGCGTCGGAGTGGCTGCGCGTCGACCTCGGCGCCGCGAAGGCGATCTCGCACGTCAAGCTGAGCTGGGAAGCCGCGTACGGGAAGGCGTACAGCATCCAGACCTCCGCCGACGGCACCACCTGGACGACGATCTACAGCACGACCACCGGCAACGGCGGCGCGGACGACCTCACCGGGCTCTCGGGCACCGGCCGGTACGTGCGGATGAACGGCGTCACGCGCGGCACGGCGTACGGCTACTCGCTGTACGAGATGCAGGTGTACGGCACGGCCTGAGTTGCCGGATCGGCAACACGATTTGCCTCTTCGGTGACGTCCTCCGCATGCTGGGGACGTCACCGAGGAGGAACCATGGCCCACGCGCACGACCAGCCGATGATCGTCGAGAACATGCTCAAGCAGGAGTTCTGGGAGGAGATGTACCAGCGCGACGAGCACCGGATCTGGAGCGGGAACGTCAACGCGAACCTCAGCTCCGAGGTCGCCGGGCTGACCCCCGGGCACGCCCTCGACCTCGGCTGCGGCGAGGGCGGCGACGCGATCTGGCTGGCCAAGGCGGGCTGGACGGTCGACGGCGCCGACATCTCGACCGTCGCGCTCGCCCGCGCGGAAGAAGCGGCGAAGGAGGCGGGCGTGACCGTCCGCTGGCTGCACCGCGACATCCTGAAGTGGCAGCCGGAAGAGCAGTACGACCTGATCTCGGCGCAGTACATGCACCTGCCGCCGGCCCTGCGCCGCGACGTCTTCACCGCGGCCGCGGCGGCGATCAAGCCGGGCGGGTCGCTGCTGGTCGTCGGCCACTCGCCGAAGGCCATGCGCGAGTTCGACGGCCAGAAGCCGCCCGAGGAGCTGTACTTCGAGCCGGAGGAGATCACGACGTTCCTGGGCGACCCGTGGCAGTGGGTCGTCGAGACGTGCGAGACGCGCGGCGAAGGGCACCACACCGACGCCGTCTACCGCGCGAAGCGGCTGGAGGCATGAGAAAGGCCCCCTTTCACGCGCCCTCGACGCGTGTGAAAGGGGGCCTTCCGGCTTCTTGTCAGGCGAGCTCGAGGCCGTACGCCTGCAGCTCCAGGGTGAGCGGGTAGAAGTAGCTGGTCACGGTGTCGCCGCCGGACAGCGTGCCGAGGCCCTTCTCACCGTCGTACGCCGGGCCGCCGGAGTCGCCGTGGTCGGTGTGCGCGGTGGTGCCGAACTCGTGGTTGAGCACGCCGACGTCGAAGTTGACCGACTCGTCGACCGAGGTGACCTCGCCGCTGCCGCCACCGGTGGTCGAGCCCTGCTTCTCGATCTGCTCACCGACGGTCGGCTCGGCCGCGGAGGTGATCTTCTGGCCGGTGTTGATCTCGCCGGGGCCGGAGCCGTTCGGGCGGGTCAACAGGCCGGAGTCGGCACCGGGGCAGTCGCTCTCGACGACCTCGGCCCCGGAGACGTCGCCGCCGGACCAGGTGCCGCCGAGGTTGGTGCAGTGCCCGGCGGTGAGCAGGAACGGCTCGCCGCCCTTGGTCACGTTGAAGCCGAGCGAGCAGCGGCCCTGGCTGTTCTGGATGGCGTCGCCGTCCTGGATGTGCAGCTCGAGCTTGCCGGTCCGGTGCTCGACGCGGACGCTGTCGCCGTACTTCGCGGCGGCCGCGGACACCTTGTCGGCGGTCTCCTTGCTGGCCGCGTCGTAGACCTTCACCACGACCTGGTTGGTCTTGGTGTCGATGCCCCACGCGGTCTGCGGCACGTTCTTCACCGCGTCCAGCTGGTTCTTGACGCCGGTGAGCGCGGCGAAGGTGTGCTTGACCTTCTTGGCGCTGAGCCCGGCCTCCTGCACCTTCTGCAGCGCGGCGTCGTCGACGACGTTCACGACGGCCTTGCCTTTCTCCAGGTAGACACCCCCGGAGGCGGCGCCCAGCGTCTGCGCGACCTGGGTGGCGTTGGTGATGGCGTGGGCCTGCATCTCGGCGAAGGCCAGTGGGGACGCGGTGGCCGCCGACGCGCACACGCCGCTCGTCAGCGCCACTGCCGACAAGACGGCGAAGGTCTTGAGAGCGGTCTTCCGGGGAGTCATCAACTTCCTCCAGTTTGCCGGTTCGAAGCCTGCGCCGGTCACTTTCGTTGCCGAGCAACCAACGCAACACCGACGAAGGTTGGTTAATAACCAATGGAACCGGACATACCTCTCCTTCTGGACCCGTACGGCCCAGCGCCACTCACGCTTTCGGCCCAGCCGGCGGCCCTTCGCGACGGTCAGTGGGCGAGCGACGCGGCGGCCGGGTTCCCCCGGAACGTCATGAACGAGTCGTTCACCGCGCCCGACGCCCTGAACGAGTCCTTCAGGGCATCCCAGTAGCCGAGTGCAGCTCTCGACCCACGCCCGCTCCCCGCTCACCCGCCGCCGCGGCGACATCCCACACGAGCCGTTCAGGGCACCCGGACCGCCCGCCCCTCCCGCCGGGCCCGTCCTCAGCCCTTCGGCCAGCGCACGTGGTCCTCGTACCCCGGGTTCTTCCGCAGGTACCCCGCGATGAACGGGCACACCGGCACGATCGTCCGACCCGCCGCCACGACGTCGTCCAGCGCGCCCGCCGCCAGCACCCTGCCCAGCCCCTTCCCGGCGAACGCGTCGTCGATCTCCGTGTGCGTGAACACCGTCAACTCGCCGCGCCGGTCGTAGAACGCCATCCCCGCGAGCTTGTCGCCGACCCACACCTCGTAGCGGCTTTCGTCCGGGTTGTGGGTCACTCGGGTTTCCTCGGTCATGCGCTCTCCTCGCTCGGGGTTCGTCCCCCATCGTGCGATGGCCGCCCGGCCGGTGCTGACCGGGTCGTGACCCCCGCTGGGCCGGCCGGGGGACGCGTCCGGCCCGTTCGTGTGCAACCCGGCCGCGGGCCTTGGCGGGCACCGGCGTCCTTTGGTTGCCTCACAGGGTGCCTGAGCAGCCCTTCGTCCTCCCCGAGTTCTACCTCCCCCACCCCGCCCGGCTGAACCCGCACCTCGAAGGCGCGCGCGTGCACAGCAAGGCGTGGGCGGCCGGGCTCGACATGATCGACGTGCCGCAGCACGGCACCGTGATCTGGACCGAGCACGACCTCGATTCCCACGACTACGCCCTCCTCTGCGCCTACACCCACCCGGACGCCGGCGCCGAAGAGCTCGACCTGATCACCGACTGGTACGTCTGGGTCTTCTACTTCGACGACCACTTCGTCGAGCTGTACAAGCGCACCGGCGACATCGACAGCGCGCGCACCCACCTCGACCGGCTCGAGCGGTTCATGCCCGCCGACGGCGAAATCACCGCGAAGCCGGAGAACCCCGTCGAACGCGGGCTCGCCGATCTGTGGGCCCGGACCGTGCCGCACCGGTCGGCCGGCTGGCGGAAGCGGTTCATCGACAGCACGAAGGCGCTGCTGGACGAGTCGCTGTGGGAACTCGCGAACATCAACGAGGGCCGGCTCGCCAACCCGATCGAGTACGTCGAGATGCGGCGGAAGGTCGGCGGCGCGCCGTGGTCGGCGAACCTGATCGAGCACTCGCTGCACGCCGAGGTGCCGGACCGGATCGCCGCGACGCGGCCGCTGGAAGTGCTGCGCGACTGCTTCGCCGACAGCGTCCACCTGCGCAACGACCTCTTCTCCTACCAGCGCGAGGTGCAGGACGAAGGCGAGCTGTCCAACGGCGTGCTCGTGCTCGAGGAGTTCCTCGGCATCCCGACCCAGCAGGCGGCCGACGCCGTCAACGACCTGATCACCTCGCGGCTGCACCAGTTCGAGCACACCGCGCTCACCGAGGTCCCCGCGCTGTTCGACGAGCACGGCGTCGACCCGGCCGCCCGCGCGGCGACGTTCGCCTACGTCAAGGGGCTGCAGGACTGGCAGGCCGGCGGGCACGAGTGGCACCTGCGCTCCAGCCGGTACATGAACGAAGGGGCGCTGACCGGCCCGGAGCCGGGTGCCGTGACCGGGCTCGGGACGTCCGCGGCGCGCATCTTCGCGTCGGTGCTCGCGACCGCGCCGCAGCGGCTGCGCGCGTACTCCCACACCCCGTTCGGCGAAGTTTCCGCGCCGCCGCTTCTCGAAGCGCCGTTCCCGCTGCGGCTCAGCCCGCACCTGGAGTCCTGCCGCCGCCGCAACGTCGACTGGGCGCGACGGACCGGCTTCCTCGACGGCGTCGTCTGGGACGAGCGGAAGCTGCGCGCCGCGGACCTGCCGCTGTGCGCGGCGGGCATCCACCCGGACGCGACGGCGGACGAGCTGGACGTCACCAGTGACTGGCTCACCTGGGGCACCTACGCCGACGACTACTACCCGGTGGTGTTCGGCCCGACCCGCGACCTCGCGGCGGCGAAGGCGGCCAACCTGCGCCTGTCGGCGTGCATGCCGCTGGACGGCTCGCCGGCGCCCGCTCCGCTGAACGCGCTCGAGTCGGGACTGGCCGACCTGTGGGCGCGAACGGCACCGGCCGACCGGCTTCCGGTGCGGCGCGCGGTCGACACGATGACGTCGAGCTGGCTCTGGGAGCTGGCGAACCAGGCGCAGAACCGCATCCCGGACCCGATCGACTACATCGAGATGCGGCGCCGGACCTTCGGCTCGGACCTCACCGCGGCTCTCGCGCGCCGGGGCGCCGTACCGGCCGAGCTGGCCGGGACCCGGCCGGTGCACACGCTCGAAAACAGCGCCGGCGACTACGCCGCCCTGCTGAACGACCTGTACTCCTACCGGAAGGAGATCCGGTTCGAGGGCGAGCTGCACAACGGCGTCCTGGTGGTCCGGAACTTCCTGGACTGCACCGAGGACCGCGCCTTCGCCGTGGTCGGCGACCTGGTCCGGGCCCGGCTCGCCGAGTTCCGCCACACGGCGGACGTCGAACTGCCCGTGCTGCTCGCCGGCCGCGGCCTCGCCCCGGACACGCTCGACGCGTACGTCGAGCACTTCCGGAACTGGATGGCCGGGATCGCGCACTGGCACGAAAGCGTCGGCCGGTACACCGACACCGAACTCGGCCACCACCCCCGGCTCGGGCAGCCGACCGGGCTCGGCACGTCGGCGCTGCGCATCTCGTCCCTGCTCCCCGCGGGCCGCTGACGTGCCGACCGACAAGCAGGTCCGCGTCGCCGAGCTGCTGCACGAGATCGGCATGCACCGCGAAGCCGAACAGGCGCTGCGCACGGACCTCCGCGCGAGGTGGCGCCGAGCGCGCCGGCGCCTCCGCCTGCGGTGGGCCAAGCGCCGTCAGCTCGCCCGGCGCTAGCGAGCCGTCACCGGGCAGCGTTGTTCGCGCCACTCCGCCGGGCGTCCGCGCCACCCGAAGGCGATACTCGACACCGTGAGCGGCTTCAACCTGCGATTCCTCGGCCATTCGACCGTCCGGCTGGAACTCGGCGGCCGGGTCGTGCTGACCGATCCCGTGCTCACCGCCCGCGTCGGCGGGCTCACCCGGGTCGTCCCGCCGCCGCCACCGGAGACCTACGCGGACGTCGACCTCGTGCTGCTCTCCCACCTGCACGGCGACCACCTCCACCCGCCCTCCCTCAAGCTGCTCGGCCGTGGCACCCGGATCGTCGTCCCGCGCGGGGCCGGGGCCTGGCTCACCAAGAAGGGCTTCGACCACGTCGAAGAGATCGCGCCCGGCGAGACCCTGACCGAAGGCGGGCTGACCGTCACCGCCACCGAAGCCGTCCACTCCGGGCACCGGTGGGGGCCGCGGCTCACCCACGGGCCGCAGAGCCCCGCCGTCGGGCACCTGATCAAGACCGCGGAGACGACGGTCTACAACGCCGGCGACACCGACCTCTTCGACGGCATGGCGGGCTTCGGCCCGGTCGACGTCGCTCTGCTGCCCGTCTGGGGCTGGGGGCCGAACCTCGGACCCGGCCACCTCGACCCGGCCCGCGCCGCGAAGGCCGCCGAACGCGTGCGGGCCCGCGCCGCCGTGCCCGTGCACTGGGGCACCCTCGCCGTGCCCGGCCTGCGGCGGACCGCCCGGATGCGCCGGCTGCTCGCCGACCCGCCGCGGGTGTTCGCCGCCGAAGTGCGCAAGCACGGCATCGCCACCGAGGTCCTGTTCACCGAACCGGGCGCCGAAGTCGCGCTCCCCGCGCGTGAGGACCGCACGTGAACTGGACCGACCCGGCCGCGCTCGGCTACCCGGCCGTGTTCGGCGGTGTGCTGCTCGGCTCGATCATCCCGATCGTGCCCACCGGGGCCGTGGTCGGCGCCGCGGCCGCCGTCGCCACCACCACCGACCACCTCTCGCTGCCGCTGGTGATCGTCCTGTCCGTGCTCGGCGCCTACCTCGGGGACGTCGTGACGTTCGGGATCCCGCGCCTGGGCAGCGAAGCCGCGTTCCGCTGGATCAGCCGCCGCCAGCCCGCCGAACGGCTGGAGAAGGCCCGCGACCAGTTCACCCGCCGCGGCTGGCAGCTGATCGTGATCGGCAGGCTCGTCCCGGCCGGCCGGATCCCGGTGCTGCTCGCGGCGGCCGCGTTGAGCTACCCGTGGCGGCGCCTGCTGCCGGCCGCGCTCGTCGCGTGCGTGCTCTGGGCGACCGCGTACAGCCTGCTCGGCATCCTCAGCGGCGGCATCTTCGACTCCCCCCTCGTCGCGACCCTGCTGGCGACGGTGCTGGTCCTGCTGGTCACCGTGGCGCTGAACCTGATCTCCCGGTGGCGGCGCAAGACCAAGGAGCGAGTGTGACGACGACCGCGCCGAAGGGCAGGCTGCTGCGCGGCGGCCGCGCCGTCGCCCGGATCCTGCTGGTCTGGGCCGCCGTGACCGGCGCGCTGCGGCTGCTCGACGTCCTGCTGCCCGGCTTCCGCATGACGCACTGGTGGCAGCCGACGGTCTGCGCGCTGCTGCTCGGCCTGCTCGCCGGCGTCGGCTGGCCGCTCGTCATGCGGATCGCCTACCCGCTGGCGTTCTTCACCTTCGGCCTCTTCGGGTTCCTGCTGCTGGGCGCGGGCACGCTGGCCGTGTTCAAGACCGTGCCCGGCGTCGAGATCGCCGACTTCCGGACGGCGGTCATCGTCACGGTGGCGATGGCCGGCGTCGGGGCCGTGATCTCCAGCCTCCTCGCGATCGACGAGGACGAGATCTTCTTCCGCCGCGCGAACCGTCGCCGCCGTCGCCACGCCGCCGCGCCCGGCGCCGCCGGCCAGCCGCCGGGCGTGGTGTTCCTGCAGATCGACGGCCTCGGGTTCGACACCGTCCGCCGCGCGATCCGCGACGGCGACATGCCGACGTTCGCCGCGTGGCTCGCCGAGGGCAGCCACGCGCTGACGCCGTGGCACACCGACTGGAGCTCCCAGACCGGCGCGAGCGTCTGCGGCATCCTGCACGGCTCCAACCACGACATCCTCGGCTTCCGCTGGTACGAAAAGGACCGCGACCACGTGATGGCGTGCGCGCACCCGACCGACGCGGCCGAGATCGAGCGGCGCCACTCCGACGGCCGGGGCCTGCTGTCCGGCGACGGCGCGAGCCGCGGCAACCTGTTCTCCGGCGACGCCGACCACGTCAGCCTCACCATGAGCTCGATCCCGGTGCTGGTGCCGAAGAAGCTGCTGCGCCGCCACCGCGACCGGTTCGGCGCGGGCTACTACGCCTACTTCGCGAACCCGGTCAACGCGTTGCGCACGTTCGTCGTCGCCTTGGCCGACGTCTTCCGCGAGATCACCGCCGCGGTCCGCCAGCGCCGCGCCGGCGTCGTGCCGCGGGTCCCGCGCGGCGGCTGGTACCCGCTGGCCCGCCCGGGCACGACGGTGATCGCGCGCGACGTCGTCGTGTCGGCGATCCTCGGCGACATGCTCGCCGGGCGGCCGGTGGTGTACGCGGACTTCCTCGGCTACGACGAGGTCGCCCACCACTCCGGCATCGAGCGCTTCGACACCCTTTCCGTGCTGCGCTCGATCGACCAGCAGATCGCGCGGCTGCACCGGGCTTCGCGGCTCGCCCCGCGCCGCTACCACGTCGTCGCGCTGTCGGACCACGGCCAGACCCAGGGCCAGGCGTTCTCACAGCGGTTCGGCGAGACGATCGAGGCGTACGTCGGACGGCTGTGCGGCGGTTCGCCGTCCGCTCTCGCCGGCAAACGACGCCAGGCCGAGAGCTGGCAGATCAACGCCGCGCTGGCGGAGGCGACGAAGAGCGGCGGCCTGATCGCGCGCCGGCTGCGGGCCCGCGTCGAGGACGCGGAGTGCGCCGACGACCGGCCGCGCACGACGTCCGGTTCCCCCGGCGCGGTCACCCGGGTCGCGCCGGGCGTGGTCGCGGTCGTGTCCGGGCACGTGGCGATGGTGTCGTTCACCGAGCACGAGGGCCGCGTCGAGCTGGAGACGATCGAGCGCGAGTTCCCCGACCTGCTGCCCTCGCTGGTGGACCACCCCGGCGTCGGGTTCCTGCTGGTGCGCAGCCGCGAATTCGGCCCGGTGGTGCTGGGCCGCGACGGCCTGCACCGGCTCGCGACGGGCGTCGTGATCGGCGAGGACCCGCTGCTGCCGTACGGCCCGCACGCGGCGGACCTGGTCCGGCGCGTCGACACGTTCCCGCACTGCGCGGACGTCATGATCAACAGCCGCTACGACCCGGACTCGGACCAGGCGTCCCCGTTCGAGACGCACGTGGGCTCGCACGGCGGGCTCGGCGGACCGCAGCAACGCGGCTTCGTCGTGTACCCGCGCGAGCTCGGTTTTCCCGGTGCGGTCGTCGGGGCCGAGGCCCTGCACCGGGTGTTCCGGGGGTGGCTCACGGACCTGGGTCACCCCGCCCCCGTTCCCACCGCTGTTTCGGAGGTCGTTTCGTGAGTCTGACGGTGTACGGCGCTTCCTGGTGCCCGGACGTCAAGCGCAGCCGCGCGCTGCTCGACGGGCTCGGCGTCGAGTATTCCTATGTGGACGTCGAGGCCGACGCGGCCGCCGAAGCCCGCGTCCGCGAGCTGCAGGACGGCGCGCGCCGGATCCCCACGATCGTCTGGGACGACGGCAGCTTCCTGGTCGAGCCGTCCGACGACGAGCTGAGCGCGCGCCTGTGAAGCTGCTGCGGGAAGTGCCGCTGGGCACGCGGGTCGTGGTGCGCTACCGGATCGAGGGCGGGCTCACCGACGCACTCGGCGAGCTGGTGGCGCGCGACTCCACGACGTGCACTGTGGACACCCGCCGCGGTCCGGTCGTGGTGGAGTTCGCCGCGGTCACCCTCGCGAAACCCGTCCCACCGCCCCCGGTGCGGCGCTCCCGCTTCGACGAACTGGTGGCCGAAGCCGCCGCGGTGCCGGTCGACGGCTGGGACTTCTCGTGGCTCGACGGCCGCGCCACCGAGGCCCGCCCGTCGTGGGGCTACCAGCGCCTGCTGGGCTCGCGTCTCGCGGCGGTCCGATCGGCCCTGGACCTCGAAACCGGCGGCGGCGAAGTCCTCGACGGCTGCCCTTCGCTGCCACCGCTGACGATCGCGACCGAGTCGTGGCCCCCGAACGTCACCCGAGCCTCGGCCCGGCTCGCACCCCGCGGGGTCACGGTGGTGTCCACATCGGACTTTCCGTTCGCCGACAACGTGTTCGACCTGGTGTCGAGCCGCCACCCGGTGACGACGCCGTGGCCGGAGATCGCCCGCGTCCTCCGCCCGGGCGGCACGTACTTTTCCCAGCAGGTCGGCCCGGCGAGCGTGTTCGAGCTGGTGGAGTTCTTCCTGGGCCCGCAACCGCTCGAGGCCCGCACCAGCCGCCACCCGGACCACGCGACCGCGGCAGCGACGGCGGCGGGCCTGGAGGTGGTCGACCTGCGCTCGGAGTCCCTGCGCACGGAGTTCTTCGACATCGGCGCGGTGGTTTACTTCCTGCGCAAGGTGATCTGGATGGTGCCGGGCTTCACGGTGGAGCAGTACCTGCCGAAACTGCGGGAGCTGCACGAGCTGATCGAGCGGGACGGCCCGTTCGTGGCGCACACGACCCGGTTCTTGATCGAAGCCCACCTGATCGAGTGATGAACGGACGTTCGAGCGCCGGTAATCTTGGTGCGTGGACAGAGAAGCGGTGTGGCAAGCGGACGCGGAGGCCTTGGCCGACCGTCTCCGTGGGCTGCTCACCGTCGTGCGGTCTGCCGAGGCGGAAATCGGGACTCTGCTGGTGGAGATCGAATCCCGCGGGGTTATGGAACTGTTCGGGTACCGCTCGGTTGCCCGGTTACTTGAGCACCTCGCCGACATTCCCCATACGGCTGCCCAGCGGACGGTGGCCCGAGCTCACGCTCTCACCTCTGCTCACACCCTCGACGGGGCTCCCGCTGTCGCCCCCGCCACCGGCACTGCCGCTTTGACGGGCTCCCTCAGCACCCCGATGATCGACACCATCATCGGGGCCGTGTCGCGGATCCCCCTCGAGCACCGCGACACCGCCGAACAGGACCTGCTCGCCTTCGCCGCCTACGCAGGCCACAAACAAGTCGCCGCCCTGGGCACCCGAATCCTGGCCCACCTCGATCCTGACGGCGCCGAGCCCGAGGACGCCGAACCCGTCGCCCCGGCCCGGGAACTGTCGTTGCGCCGCAAAAGAACCGGGATCTGGGAGCTGTCGGGCCGGTTCGACGACGAGACCGGTACTCGCGCGAGTGCCCTGCTCGACGCGTTGGCCGAACGCCGGACCGCCGACGACGGCGGAGACTTCCGTTCCCCGCAGGAACGTTACGGCGACGCCTTCTCCGACGCGATCGATCTGGCGTTGAACTCCCCGGAGTTGCCGACGCAGGCTGGTGAACGCGCCCACGTGATGGTCGCGGTGTCCCTGTCGGACCTGAGATCCGGTGTCGGCCACGCGACATTGGGCGACACCGGCCTGATCTCGGCCGTCGAGGCCCGGATCCACGCCTGCGACTGCAAACTGATCCCCACCGTCCTCGGCGCCACCAGCGAACCCCTGGACCTGGGCCGAGCCCGCCGCCTAATTTCACCCGGCCTCCGCCGAGCCCTGTTCCTCCGTGACCGAGGCTGCGCCTTCCCCGGCTGCCACCGCCCACCCCGGCACTGCCAAGGCCACCACATCCGCCACTGGGCCGACGGCGGCCCCACCGATCTCGCGAACCTGGTCTTGTTGTGCGCGCATCACCACCGGCTGATGCACCGCTCCGGCTGGCAGGTCCGCCTCGCGGCCGACGGCCACCCCGAGTTCCTACCTCCGCGGTTCCTGGACAAACGCCGAAAACCCAGGCGCAACAACCTGCACCAACCACTGCCCTTCGCGGCCTGAGACAACCGAATATGGGAAAGGCCCGCAGCCACCGGCTACGGGCCTACCCCCATGTCTCCGCCTGCGCTCCCACGCCTCCGCCTCACGCCCCAACACCTCTGCCGCCGCCTCCACGCCTCAGCACACACATCTCCGCCGCCCCACCTTCCTCCGTCTTCGCCTCCGCGCGCACGCACACCGCCGCCTCCCCCACACCTCCTCCGCCTCCACGCATCTACATCTCCGCGCACCCACCTCCCCGCCTACGCCCCCACACCTCTGCCTTCACCTTCGCCCTCGCCCCCACATCCCCACGCCTCTGTCTCCGCCTGCACCCCCACACCTCTGCCTTCGCCTTCGCCCCCGCCCCAAACCTCCCTCAGCCTCCCCAACGGCTTGGTTCCGCTTCCGCCTCGTCCCCGCGCTCCCCACCGCGCCTGCCCGCCGGGCCTCCATGCGCCTGCGCCTGCCGCTTCGCTTCCGCCTCGCCCCCGCGCATCTCTCCGCCTCCGCCCGCCGGGCCTCCATGCGCCTGCGCCTGCCGCTTCCGCTTCCAACACCCGCCCCGCCGCCGAAGGCCAGCCGACTCCAGACCCACACCACCTTCCGTCCGGCGCCCACCCGATTCCGAGCCCAACACCGCCCCGCCGCCGAGGGGCCGCCGCCGGCTCCAGACCTACACCACATTCCGTCCGGCGCCCAACCGAGCCACCCCTCGCATCACTCGACCGGCCCGAACGCCGCCCGCCAGACCTTCCCCGCCTCCGCAACCACCCGGCCAAAGTCCCCATCAGCCGCCGAACAACAAAGCCGCATCCTCACCGAACTCCGGCCCGCCCCCGCAGAGCCGTCAGCCGGTGAACACGCCGGCCCCTCGTGGCACCACCAGCCGTCAACGCGCCCGGACGATCGCCGCCTCGACGCCGTCCAGCAGCAGCTCCACCCCAGCCTCGAACGACAACCGCGCCTCCCGCTCCAAATACGGCTCCCCGGAAGGCTCCCCCGAGACCGAAGCACCCAACCGAGCCACCGTCGGGAACCGCGCCGTCAAGTCCGGCACCAACTCCCCCAGCAGCGCCGAACGCGCGTACCACCAGTCCTCTTCGGACTGTCCCGTCTCGGTCGCCGCCTGGCGGGATTCCGCTGCCGCCTGGACCGAGCCGCGGACGATGTTGAACAGGGCCGAGACCACCCAGCGGACCCTCGGGAGAGGGAGGCCCGTCGATGCCAGTACCGACAGCAGCGTCTCCTGGACGTGGAACTCGCCCGGGCCCAGTACCGGGCGGGCCGGGGACACCTGCAGCAGCCACGGGTGCCTCAGGTGTAACGCCCACAGCTCGTCGGCCAGTGACACCGCCGCCGGGCGCCAGCCGTCGTCGGCCGGGTACGACGACGGGAGCTCCGCCAGTGTGCGGTCGTACATGAGGTCGACCAGCTCCGTCTTGCCCGGCACATACGTGTACAGCGCCATCGCCGTGCGGCCGAGGCGCTCGCCGACCGCGCGCATCGACAGGGCCGGCATGCCGTCGGCGTCGGCGATCTCGATCGCCGCCGACACGATCGCCTCGACGGACAGGCCCGGTTTGGGCCCGGGGCCCGTGCGCGGGGCACCCACCCGCGGTCCCCACAGCAGCTCCATGGAACGGCGGGCGTCGCCCTGACCCGCGAAGACGACCACCTTGCCGACTCCTTACACCCTAAAGTAATGTACGATCGAGAATCACTTTACAGCCTAAAGTATCAAGAAGGACGGTATGACTTCACCCAGGCGGGCCGCCGACACCCACGACGTGATCGAGGTCCGGGGGGCCCGGGAGAACAACCTGACCGGCATCGACCTGGACATCCCGAAGCGACGGCTCACGGTGTTCACCGGCGTGTCCGGCTCCGGCAAGTCGTCCCTGGTCTTCGGCACCATCGCGGCCGAGTCCCAGCGGCTGATCAACGAGACCTACAGCGCCTTCCTCCAGTCGTTCATGCCGAACATGTCGCGCCCGGACGTCGACCTGCTGGAGAACCTCAGCGCGGCCATCGTCGTCGACCAGGAGCGGATGGGCGCCAACTCGCGCTCCACAGTCGGCACCGCGACCGACGCCTACGCGATGCTGCGGATCGCCTTCTCGCGGCTCGGCGAACCGTACGTCGGCACGTCCGGCGCGTTCAGCTTCAACCTGCCCGAGGGCATGTGCCCGGCCTGCGAGGGCCTCGGCCGGGTGTCCGACCTCGACGTCGGCGCGCTCCTGGACTTCGACCTCTCCCTCAACGAAGGCGCGATCCAGGTGCCGGGCTTCACCCCGGACACCTGGTACGTGCAGACCTACCTCTCCTCCGGCTTCTACGACCCCGACGCCAAGCTCCGCGACTTCACGCCGGAGCAGCTCGACGCCTTGCTGCACAAGGACTCCTGCAAGGTGAAGGTCGGCAAGACCAACGTCACCTACGAGGGTCTCGCGGTGAAGGTCCGGCGGCTCTACCTGCACAAGGACGTCGAGTCGCTGCAGCCGAAGCTGCGCGCGTTCATCGAACGGGCCGCCACCTTCAAGACCTGCGGCGAGTGCGGCGGCGCGCGGCTGAGCCAGGCCGCGCTCTCGGCGAAGATCGACGGCAAGAACATCGCCGACTGCGCCGCCCTGCAGATCAGCGACCTCGCCGACTTCGTCCGGGACCTCGACGCGCCGTCGATCCGGCCGCTGCTGGGCAACCTGCGCGACACGCTCGACTCGCTGGTCGAGATCGGCCTCGGCTACCTCTCGCTCGACCGCGAGTCCGCGACGCTCTCCGGCGGCGAGGCGCAGCGCGTGAAGATGGTGCGCCACCTCGGTTCCAGCCTCACCGACATCACCTACGTCTTCGACGAGCCGACCGTCGGGCTGCACCCGCACGACATCGAGCGGATGAACAACCTGCTGCTCTGCCTGCGGGACAAGGGGAACACGATCCTGGTCGTCGAGCACAAGCCGGAGACGATCCGGATCGCCGACCACGTCGTCGACCTCGGGCCCGGCGCCGGCACCGACGGCGGGCGGCTCTGCTACACCGGTGACCTCGACGGCCTGCGCGCGTCCGGCACGCTCACCGGGCGCCACCTCGACCACCGCGTCACCCTTCGCGAGCACGTGCGCGAGCCGGCGGGCCACCTGCGGATCACCGGTGCGAAGCTGCACAACTTGCGTGACGTCAGCGTGGACGTCCCGCTCGGCGTGCTGACCGTCGTGACCGGCGTGGCCGGGTCCGGGAAGAGCTCGCTGATCCACGGCTCGCTGGCCCACCGCGACGACGTCGTCGTGGTCGACCAGTCCGCGATCCGCGGGTCGCGCCGCTCCAACCCGGCCACCTACACCGGCCTGCTCGACCCGATCCGCACCGCCTTCGCCAAGGCCAACGGCGTCAAGGCGAGCCTGTTCAGCGCGAATTCCGAAGGCGCCTGCCCGAAGTGCAAGGGGCTCGGCGTGATCTACACGGACCTGGCGATGATGGCCGGCGTCGCGTCGGTGTGCGAAGAGTGCGAGGGCCGCCGGTTCACGCCGCAGGTGCTGACGTACGAGCTGCGGGGCAAGAACATCAGCGAGGTCTTCGGGATGTCCGTCGCCGAGGCGCGCGAGTTCTTCGCCACCGGCACCGCGCGGACGGTGCTCGACCGCCTCGCCGACGTCGGCCTCGGCTACCTGCGGCTCGGCCAGCCGCTGACCACGCTCTCCGGCGGCGAGCGGCAGCGGCTCAAGCTGGCGATCCGGATGGCCGAAAAGGGCTCGACGTACATCCTCGACGAGCCGACGACCGGCCTGCACCTCGCCGACGTCGACCAGCTGCTCGCGCTGCTGGACCGGATCGTCGACGCGGGCAACACGGTGATCGTGATCGAGCACCACCAGGCCGTGATGGCCCACGCCGACTGGCTGATCGACCTCGGCCCGGGCGCCGGCCACGACGGCGGGCGCGTGGTCTTCACCGGGACACCGGCCGAGCTGGTCGCGGACGCGTCCACCCTCACCGCCCGCCACCTGCGTGAATACCTGGGGAAGCCGTGACCGCGACCGGGCTGCTCGAAGTGACCGCGGTGCGCTGCCCGACGCCGCGCACGGTCCGCGTCACCTTCACCGGGGACGGCCTCGAAGAGCTGGAAGCGTGGCCCGACCAGCAGCTCAAGCTCCTGTTCCCGCCGCCGGGCCGCCCGGTCCGGCTGCCCGCGGTCGACGGCGACGTCCTGCGCTGGTACCAGGCGTACCTCGAGATCCCCGAGGCGGAGCGGCCGGTGATGCGCAGCTACACGGTCCGCGACCGGGCGCCCGCCACGATCGACGTCGAATTCGTCCTGCACCCCGGCGCGGACGGCCCGGCCACGGCGTGGGCCCGGACGGCGGCACCGGGTCAGGTCCTCGGCCGCTACGGGCCGGACGCGGCCTACCGCCGTCCGGTCCCGGCGGCCGGCACGGTGCTGCTCGCGGGCGACGAGACGGCGTTGCCCGCGATCGCCACCCTGCTGTCCGAAGTGGACAACGCGGCGGCGTTCGTGGAAGTCGCGGACGCGGCCGAAGAGCAGCCGCTGCCGCACGTCCGGTGGCTGCACCGGGACGGCGCCGAGCACGGCAGCCGCTTGCTGGAAGCGGTGCGCGACACGGCATTGCCGGCGGGCTCGGCGGCGTGGCTGGCCGGCGAGGCGTCGACGGTCCGCGCCCTGCGACGGCACCTCGTCGAGCGCGGCCTCGACAAGACCGCGATCGAGTTCACGGGTTACTGGCGGCGCAAGCTGACCCAGGACGACGCCCCGACCCCGGAGGATCTGGCCGACGCGCGGGAAAAGCTCGGTGGCTGAGTCGCGTCACCAGGTGACCGGCAGGCTGTGCACCCCGTACACGAGCATGTCGTCCTTGAACGCCAGGTCCGCCACCGGCACGGCGAGCCGCAGGTCCGGGATGCGGCGGTACAGCGTGCCGTAGACCACCTGCAGCTCCACCCGCGCCAGCGTCTGGCCGAGGCACTGGTGCACGCCGTAGCCGAAGGCGACGTGGTGGCGGGCCTCGCGGGTCACGTCGAGGCGGTCGGCGTGCTCGAACACCGCTTCGTCGCGGTTCGCCACGTCGCCCGCCGCGATGATGCCCTCCCCCGCGCGGATGACCTCGCCGCCGACTTCGATGTCTTCGGTCGCGACGCGGCGGCGTCCGGTGTGCGTGATGTTCAAGTAGCGCAACAGCTCTTCGACCGCGCGGCGCAGCAGGCCGGCGTCGCCGTCGCGCACCAGCGCCAGCTGGTCCGGGTGCTCCAGCAGCGCGACGGTGCCGAGGGCGATCATGTTCGCCGTCGTCTCGTGACCCGCGACCAGCAGCAGCTGCCCCATGGACGCGACCTCTTCGGCGGTCATCCGGCCGGTCGCGTACTGCGTCGTCGCCAGCTTGCTCAGCACGTCGTCACCCGGCGCCGCGGCCTTCCGCTCGACGAGCCCGCCGAGGTACCCCAGCAGTTCTTCGGTGGCCTGCACGGCTTCCGCCGGGGTCGCCGTCCGCGAGACCATCACCTTCGTGATGTCCTGGAACAGTTCCCGGTCCTCGTACGGCACGCCGAGCAGCTCGCAGATGACGAGCGACGGCACCGGCAGCGCGAACGCGGGCACCAGGTCGACCGGCTTCGGGCCGGCCAGCAGCCCGTCGACCAGGTCGTCGACGATGCGCTGGATCGCCGGGCGCAGCGCCTCCATCTTCTTGACCAGGAAGTCGCCGGTCAGCAGCTTGCGCTGGGCCGCGTGCTCGGCGCCGTCCATGGTGATGAACGACTTCGCGCGATGCCGCCGGGCCGCCGACGCCGCGCTCTGGTGCGGATAGCCGGGCCGGTCCGAGTCGGCGCTGACCCGCGTGTCGCGCAGCACCGAGCGGACGTCGTCGTAGCGGGTGACCAGCCACGGCGTCTCGCCGTTCCACAGCCGCACCCGGGAAACCGGCGGCAGCTCGCCCAGTTCGGCGGGCGGGTCGAAGGGACACCGCCGGGTCATCGGAAACGCGGGCACACCGTCCACCGGTTACCTCCCGGAGCTGCCGGAAATTTACATAGCCATGCTAAGCATCTTCCGGCAGCCCCGCCACTCCGATGCGCCATCCGGGGCGTTCGCCCCGAGCCGGGGGCGCCGCCACCCGGAACCCCCGAAAGCCGGGGGTCAGGCGAACACCAGCGACACCAGCTCGTCGACGAACGGCTCCACCAGCTCGGCCCCCGTCCGGTTCAGCGCGCTGTGGAACAACGCCACCCGCCCGTGCGCGCCGACGAACACCACCGCCGCCGCGCGGCCGGGGGTGACGCGCAGTTCGTGCCCCGCCTCGACGCAGCGCACGAACCCCGCCGTCAGCCGGTCGATCACGTCCAGCAACGGGCCTTTCGGGCGGGATCCCGGTTCCAGCTCGGACGCGCCGTTCGCCAGCATCAGGCGGTAGTGCCCCGGATTCCGCATCGCGAAGGCGCAGTAGGCGTGAATCTGTGCGCGGATGCGGCCGATGACGTCGGTTTCGCCGAGCGACTCCTCGGCGACGCGCATCGATTCGGCCAGCCGCGCGTATTCGTGGTCGAGGAGCCCGCGCACCAATTCCGCACGATCGGAGAAATGCTGGTAGATGCTCGCCGGTGCGATGCCGACCGCCCGCGCCACACCGCGGATCGTCAGCCCGTCCTCGCCGCCGAGCTCGGCCAGCAACCGGCCCGCCGCTTCGAGGATTTCCCCGCGCAGCCGTTCGCCTTCGCCCCAGCGGTTCCTCGTTCGGCCGATTCCGGCCGCGACGTTCTCCGGCACCCGCACATTCATACGCCCGGGTGAACCGGGGCCGTATTCCGGGGTGCCGGAAACCGCATTCCGAATGGTCAGGAAACCAGCGCGGGGTAGAGGCCGGGGAGCTCACCGGACAGCCCGGCGCGCACGTTCCGGGTGACGTCGTCGGCGAGCACCTCGAACCGGCCCGCTTCGACGCCGTCGAGCGCGAGGCCGGCCACGACCGCCGGGTCGACCTTCGGACCGTCGACGTGCTTGGCCATGTCGGTGTCCATGTAGCCGACGTGCAGCGCGGTCACCTGCGTCTTCTGCGACGCCAGCTCCAGGCGCAGCGCGTTGGTCAGCGACCAGGCCGCCGACTTCGCCGCGGAGTAGGCCGCGACCTGCGGTGCGGTGAACCAGGAAAGCACCGACAGGACATTGAGGACCGCGCCGCCGCCGTTGCGCTCGAGGATCGGCGCGAACTCGCGCGTCACGGCCAGCGTGCCGAAGTAGTGCGTGTCCATCTCCAGCCGGATGTCTTCCAGCCTCCCGCCGAGCAGCGTCGACCCGGTGGACGAGCCGGCGTTGTTCACCAGCAGCGTGACGTCGCCCGCGCTCGCGGCCGCTTCCCGGATCGACGCCGGGTCGGTCACGTCCAGGCGCAGCGGCACCACGCCCGGCAGGTCGACCGACTCGGGGTTCCGCGCGGCGGCGTAGACCTTGGCCGCGCCCCGCGCCAGCAGCGCTTCGGCGAACTTGCGGCCGAGCCCGCGGTTCGCCCCGGTGACCAGCACGACCGCACCCTTGATGTCCATGACGAGCTCCTCTCGCACCTGACTTGCTTTTTGCAAGCTAGCTGAACCCGACCCTACGGCGTAAACTTGCTCGGAGCAAGCCAGGTAGGAGGGATCACAGCATGAGCCGCCGCACCACGTGGGAGGACAACGCCTGCCCCATCGCCCGCGCCGCCGACATCCTCGGCGAACCGTGGACGTTGCTGATCCTGCGCAATGCGACCGCAGGCACCACCCGGTTCGAGGACTTCCGGAGCCAGCTCGGCATCGCCGACAACGTCCTGACGACGCGGCTGGCCAAGCTCGTCGAACGCGGCCTGCTGACGAAGCTCCCCTACCGCGACGGCGGCCGCACCCGCCACGAGTACCGGCTCACCCAGGCCGGTTCGGACGCGTTGCCGGTGCTGCACGCCCTCGGTGCATGGGGTGACGCGCACACTTCGACGACGAGCGCGTACGGCCCGATGAAGCTGGTCCACGCCGGCTGCGGGCAGCTCACCCGGCCGGGCGCGACGTGCGACGCCTGTGGAAAACCGCTGGTCAGGGACGACCTGGCGTGGCGCGGCTCATGGCTGAGCGAGGGCGAGATCCCACTGGCGGATCCCGTCGGCTGAGCCGATCGGCGCATCCTCGTATGCGCGTTCATGCATGTCAAGACTCCGCCGTGGTTGGTAAATCACCGTTCGCCACGCAGTACGAAAGTCGGGTCACAAGAGCCGGGCGGTTTTGTAAGTTCGACACCCAGCGCGCGCAAACCCGGCAAATTCCCCACGGCAAGGAGTCGTCCCGATGTCCAGGAAGTACCTGCTGCCCGGCGCCGCCGTCGCGCTGGCGATGATCGCGACCCCGCTGACGGCCGGCCCGGCCTTCGCTGCTCCGGAAGCGGCCACGGTCGTCTACTACGACACCTCGGACGCCCCCACCTTCCGCGACGTGATCAACGCGGGCGCGGCGAACTGGAACGCGGCGGTGTCGAACGTCAAGCTCGAGGAGAGCTCTTCGGGCGCCACGCTGCACTACACCGAGGGCAACGACCCGCAGGGCTCGTACGCCCAGACCGACGGCCACGGCAGCGGCACGATCTTCATCGACTACACCCAGGCCGAGCAGTACAACCAGACCCGCATCGCGGCCCACGAGACCGGCCACGCGCTGGGCCTCCCGGACCACTACGAGGGCCCGTGCTCGGAACTGATGTCGGGCGGCGGCCCCGGCCCGTCCTGCACGAACGCGAACCCCAACTCGGAGGAGTCCTCGCAGGTGGAATCCCTGTGGGCCAGCGGCTTCGCCGGCGCGCGCAAGGCGCCGACCCGCGTCTACGAGGTGACGATGCCGGTCAAGTGACCAGCATCTGACGTCGTCGGGGGAGGCCGCACCGGGTACGCCCGGTGCGGCCTTCGTGCGTCGGCCCGCGATCGTCCGCCCGGCCGGAACTGTCGGGGGTGGCGGCTAGGTTCGGGGCATGCTCACCACGCTGGCCGTCGCGAACTACCGCTCGTTGCGCGATCTCGTGCTGCCGCTGTCCGGGCTGACGGTGGTCACCGGTCCGAACGGCAGCGGCAAGTCGAGCCTCTACCGGGCGCTGCGCCTGCTGGCGGACGCGTCCCGCAACGGCGCGGTGGCGGCGCTGGCCCGCGAAGGCGGCCTGCCGTCGACGCTGTGGGCGGGCCCGGAGACGGTCGGCCGCGCGGTGCGCGAAGGCCGCGCCCCGGTCCAGGGCACGGTCCGTTCGAAGGCGGTCGGCCTTCGCCTGGGCTTCGCGGGCGACGAATTCGGCTACGCCCTCGACCTCGGCCTGCCGGTCCCGGGCGAGACGGTGTTCAACCTGGACCCGGAGTTCAAGCGCGAAGCGGTCTGGTCCGGGCCCGTCCTACGGCCCGCTTCCCTGCTGGCGGACCGGGCCGGTCCCACGGTCCGCACGCGCGTCGCTTCGGGTGGCTGGGGTCCGGAGCAGTTCAAGATCCGGCTTTCGGACAGCATGCTGAGCGAGTTCGCGGACCCGCGCGCGTGCCCGGAGCTGCTGGTCGTGCGCGAGCGCATCCGGTCGTGGCGCTTCTACGACCACTTCCGCACGGACGCTTCGGCCCCGGCCCGCCAATCTCGTGTGGGAACGCGCACGTTCGTGTTGTCCCACGACGGCGCGGACCTGGCGGCGGCCCTGCAGACGATCATCGAGGTGGGCCGCGCCTCCGAGCTGGCTTCCCTGGTGGACGCGGCCTTCCCGGGGTCCCGGCTCTCGGTGGTGTCCACGGACGGTTCGCTGTCGGTCCGGTTCCACCAGCACGGGCTGCTGCGGCCGTTGTCGGCGGCGGAGCTGTCGGACGGGACGCTGCGGTACCTGCTGTGGATGGCGGCCCTGCTGACCCCGCGCCCGCCGGAGCTGCTGGTCCTGAACGAGCCGGAGACGAGCCTGCACCCGGACTTGCTGCCGGCGCTGGCGGCGTTGATCGCTACGGCGGCGAAGGAGACGCAGGTGGTGGTGGTTTCGCACGCGTCGGCGTTGATCCGGGCGCTGTCCGAGGTGGCGGAGGTCGGGATGGTGGAGCTGGAGAAGGAGTACGGGGAGACGAAGCTGCTGGGGCAGGGACGGTTGGACCGGCCGTCGTGGCACTGGCCGGCCCGCTGAGGGGGTGCCGCCGATGTCATGAACGAGTCGTTCATGACGTCGCAGCGCGCGGCCGGGGTTGCCCGAGGCCCCGGCAGCTCGGCTCGCCACCCGCCCCGACCGCCGGTGAAGGCGGGCCCAACGGCCCTACTCCCCCCGGCGAGCCGAGCCCGATCGTGGACGGGCACGTTCCCCGGCCCGAAAGCTGCCGATCATGCGGTTTCCCGCTCTCGCCACCGGACTCCTGGCCGCCGCCGCCCTGGTCGGTGCCTGTTCCGCGACGCCCGCCGCGCAGACTCCGCGACCCGTGCCGACCACGGTCACCGCGGAGCCCGTGACCGTCACCGTGACCACCGCGGCCACGGCCACGGTCACCACGACCACCACCGCGCCGGCGCGCAAAGCGCCGACCACGCGTCCCGAGGCCGAGGACTGCCGGACGGGCAGCTGCCTCAACGCCGCGCGCGGGCTCACCCAGGAGCAAGTCCTGCGTGACCGGGACGCCTGGCTCGCCACCCACCCCGGCTGGTGCGCGGCCGGCGTGACCGGGGCTGTCGCGCCCTGCTGATCACTCCAGCAGCCAGGCCAGCGAGCCGTCGGCGGCCATCGCCGAGACCGCTTCCGCCACCGAGTCCGGGTCGGACGACGGCAGCACCAGCAAGTTCTCCGCGTAGAACCGCGTGGGCCGCGGCTGGTTGCCGGACCAGTGCGTGGTCTCGAGGTCCGCCCATCCCAGCGTCACCGCCAGCTCCTCCGGTGAGAACACCCGCAACGGAAACCGCCGGTCGCCGCGGGACAGAACGCCGTCCGAGTACGACCACGCACCCGCGGGCCCCGGCCCCGCCGAAAGCAGCCAGTCGAACCGGCCCTCGGCCCCCAGCCGGCCGATCTCCTCCTCCGCCGCCGAGCGGGTCACCTCCGGGACCACCACCACGTTCGCGTCGTAGTAGTAGTGCCGCGGCTCGTCCTCGACGACCTGGACGATCCGCGTCGAGTCGAACAGCATCATCGGGAAACGCCGGTCGCCGTGCGCCAGCTGGGCGTGCAGCACCACGCCACGGTCGGCTGCCAGCAGCCAATCACGCCAGTCGAAGTCCTCCGGGGTGAGCAGCTCCCACGTCACCGGCCGCGGGTGCTTTCCCGGATCTCCAGCGCGAACGGCGTCTGGATGTCCTGCGCCGGCACCGCCTTGTCGCCCGTGATGCGGCGGTGGACCAGGTCGATCGCCGCCTCCGCCAGCGCCGCCTTGTCCGGGGCGATCGTCGTCAACGACGGCAGGGAGAACGCGCTCTCTTCGTTGTTGTCGAAGCCCACGATGGCCACGTCCTCCGGGACCCGCAGCCCCAGCTCCGCCACCGCGCGCATCGCGCCGATCGCCAGCAGGTCGTTGAAGCAGAACACCGCGTCGGGCGGAGATGGCAACGCCAGCAGCGCCTTCATCGCCGCCGAACCCACCGAGCGGTGCCACTTCTCCGCCGGGGCCACCAGCGCGTCCGAATAGGACAGTCCCGCGTCCGAGAGCGCCGCCTCGTAGCCCGCCAGGCGCTGCGAAGACGTGCCACGGGCGGGGTTCCGGCCGATGGCCGCGATCCGCGTGCGCCCCAGCGAGGCCAGGTGGGACACCGCCGTGCGGGCGGCCAGGACGTTGTCGATCGCCACGTGGTCGATCGAGACGTCCACCGCGTGCTCGCCCAGCATCACCAGCGGGATCTCGCCCGGGGACGGGAAGTCCGCCGCCTCCAGGGCTTCCGGGTGCACCAGCGCGCCGTCGACCAGGTGCGGTCCCAGCGACGACAGCGTCTCGCGCTCCCGGGACCGGGTGCCCTGCGTCTGTTCGATGAGGACGCTCCACCCGCGCTTCTGGGCCGCCGTGATGACCAGGCCGGCCAGTTCGCCGAAGTACGGGATCGACAGCTCCGGCACCATCAGCGCCAGGAACCCCGTGCGGCCGCGACGCAGGTTGCGCGCCCCGACGTTGGGCCGGTACCCGGTCGCCGCCAGGGCTTCCTCGACCCGCCTGCGGTTCTCCGGCTTCACGAACGCGTAACCGTTCACCACGTTCGACACCGTCTTCACCGACACTCCGGCGAGCGTGGCGACGTCTTTGAGCGTCACGGTCACGGGCGGCTCCTTCTCAGGTGGTGAGCACGCAGCATAGCGAGGATTTGCCGGTTTACAACGTTGTTCCAACGATGTAAAAAGTACCTCAAGGCTCCCGCGGTGACTCCGATCACCCCGGTGAGCGGGCCCCACCGTCGCTGCCCGAGGAGTCACCGTGCCGCTGTCCACCCGTCCCCTCCTGATCGCCGCCACCGCGGCCGCCGCCGCACTCGCGCTCACCTCCTGCACCAGCCGGGAAGAGACCCCCGCCGCCCCGTCCAACGGCGGTGGCCCCGCCGCCAGCGCCCAGTCCGTCGCACCGAGCGCCGACGGCTGCACGCTGGAGAAGACCGGTTACCCCAAGGTCGACCTCAAGACGGCGGTGGTCGGTTTCTCACAGTCCGAAAAGGAAGCCAACCCCTTCCGGATCGCCGAGACGCAGTCCATCAAGGACGAAGCCGCCAAGCTCGGCATCGCGAGCGACAAGCTGCTGGTCACCAACGCCCAGAGCGACCTGAACAAGCAGATCAGCGACATCAAGTCGATGCTCGACCGCGGCGCCCAGCTGCTCGTCGTCGCGCCGCTGAACTCCGACGGCCTCCAGCCCGCGCTCGACGCCGCCAAGGCCAAGAAGGTCCCGGTCGTCACCATCGACCGCAAGGTGACCTCGCAGCCCTGCACCGACTACCTGACCTTCATCGGCTCCAACTTCGTCGAGCAGGGCAAGCGCGCGGCGCAGGAGATGGCGCGGGTCACCGGCGGCACCGGCAAGGTCGCGATCCTGCTCGGCGCGTCCGGCAACAACGTCACCACCGACCGCACCTCCGGCTTCAAGGACGAGCTGGCCAAGACGGCCGGGCTGTCCGTGGTCGCCGAGCAGACCGGCGAGTTCGACCGCTCCAAGGGCCAGGCCGTGATGGAACAGCTCATCCAGAGCCACCCGGACATCACCGCCGTCTACGCCGAGAACGACGAGATGGGCGTCGGCGCGGTCAACGCGCTCAAGACCGCCGGCAAGACCCCGGGCAAGGACGTGAAGGTCGTCTCGATCGACGGCACCCGCAACGCCGTGCAGCTCATCGCCGACGGCAGCTACAACGCCGTGATCGAGTCCAACCCGCGCTTCGGCCCGCTGGCCTTCCAGACGCTGCAGAAGTTCGAGGGCGGCGAGGCCATCCCGGCGAGCATCGTCATCACCGACGACCAGTACGACGAGACCAACGCGGCCCAGAAGGTCGGGAACGCGTACTGATGACGGCAGCCACCGAAGAGGACGTCGCCATGACGACCGCACCGGTGCTCGAGGTCGCCGGGGTGACCAAGCGGTTCCCCGGCACCCTCGCGCTCGACGACGTCAGCTTCGCGCTGCGGCCGGGCGAGGTGCACGCGCTGGTCGGCGAGAACGGCGCCGGCAAGTCCACGCTGATCAAGGTGCTCACCGGCGTCTACCAGCCCGACGAGGGCGAGGTGCGCCACCTCGGCGAGCCGGTGTCGTTCAAACGCCCGATCGACGCGCAGCGCGCCGGGATCTCCACGATCTACCAGGAGGTCAACCTCGTCCCGCTGATGAGCATCGCGGGCAACGTCTTCCTCGGCCGCGAGCCGCGCACGAAGGCCGGCCTCGTCGACTGGTCGAAGATGTACGCCGACGCCCGCGAGCTGCTCAAGGGCTACGGCATCGACGACGACGTCAAGCGCCCGCTGCACACCCTGGGCGTCGGCGCGCAGCAGATGGTCGCGCTCGCCCGCGCGGTCTCGACCGACGCGAAGGTCGTCATCATGGACGAACCGACGTCGTCGCTCGAGCCGCGCGAGGTCGAGACGCTCTTCGAGGTGCTGAACCGCTTGCACGCCGAAGGCATCGCGATCGTCTACGTCAGCCACCGCATGGACGAGCTGTACCGGGTCTGCGAAAGCGTCACCGTGCTGCGCGACGGCCGGGTCGTCCACAGTGGACCGCTCAAGGACCTGCCGCGGATCGAGCTCGTGTCCAAAATGCTCGGCCGGGAGATCAAGCAGATCCGCGAGGAAGGGGTCACGGCGTTCGGCGAGGAACACGACGTCGACCGCGAGCCGCTCCTCAAGGCGGAAAACCTGTCCGGCATGCGGAAGCTGCACGACGTCTCGGTGAGCATCCGGCCCGGCGAGGTCGTCGGCCTCGCCGGCCTGCTCGGCTCCGGCCGCAGCGAGACCGCGCGCGCCATCGTCGGCGCGTTCCCGCTCGACGGCGGATCCGTGCTGCTGGCCGGGAAACCGCTCAAGAAGGGCAAGATCAAGGCCGCCATGCGCGCCGGGATCGCGCTGCTGGCCGAAGACCGCAAGACCGACGGGATCATCCCGAACCTGTCCGTGCGCGAGAACATCGTGCTGGCCGCGCTGCCGACGCTCTCGCCGTTCGGCATGGTCAGCAAGTCCAAACAGGACAAGGTCGTCAAGATCTTCATGGAGCGCCTGCGGATCAAGGCGGCGAGCCCGGAGCAGAAGGTGTCCGAGCTCTCGGGCGGCAACCAGCAGAAGGTGCTGCTCGCCCGCTGGCTCGCCACCGGCCCGAAGATCCTCCTGCTCGACGAACCGACGCGCGGCATCGACGTCGGCGCCAAGGCCGAGGTCCAGGCGCTGATCGACGAACTCGCGCAGGAAGGGCTCGGCGTGCTGCTCATCTCGTCCGAACTGGAAGAGCTGATCGACGGCTCCGACCGCGTGGTCGTGCTGCGCGACGGCTCGGTCGTCGGCGAGCTCACCGGCGACGGCATCACCGAGGAGAACGTGTTGACCGCGATCGCAGCCGAGGCTGACAACGATGTCTAGCGCCACTCTCACGAAGACACCCGACCGCGCGAAGGTCACCGCGTGGCTGCAGAACTACGGCGTCTACCTGGCCGTCGTCGTGCTGCTGCTGTTCAACGTGGTCTTCACCGAGAACTTCCTCTCCGCGGCCAACTTCCGCACCCAGCTGGTGCAGGCGGCGCCGGTCTGCATCGTCGCGCTCGGGATGGCGCTGGTGATCGGCACCGAGGGCATCGACCTGTCGGTCGGCTCGGTGATGGCGATCGCCGCCGCGCTCATCCCGCTCTACCTCGGCGCGGGCCCGCTGACGGCGATCATCGTCGCGGTCATCGCCGGGATCGTGTCCGGCCTGTTCAGCGGCTACCTCGTTGCGTACCTCGGCATCCAGCCGATCATCGCGACGCTGGCGCTGCTGGTCGGCGGGCGCGGGCTCGCGCTGGTGATCGCCCACGGCCAGCTGATCCAGGTGCGCAACCAGGACTTCCTGGAGCTGGGCACCGGCGACCTGCTCGGCGTGCCGGTCATGGTCATCGTCGCGGGCGTGCTCGCGGTGCTGGCCGGGCTGGTCGTGCAGCGCACGACGTTCGGGCGGCACCTGGTCGCGGTCGGCGGCAACCGCGCCGCGAGCACCCTGGCCGGGCTGCCGGTGAAGCGCGTGCTCATCAGCGTTTACGTCATCTCCGGGGCGCTGGCGGCGATCGCCGGCGTGCTGGCGACGTCCCGGCTGGGCGCGAGCGACCCGAGCGACGTCGGCCTGCTCATGGAGCTGTCCGCGATCACCGCGGTCGTCGTCGGCGGCACGCCGCTGACCGGCGGCCGGGTCCGCGTGCTCGGCACCGTGTTCGGCGCGCTGCTCATGCAGCTCGTCCAGGCCACCCTGATCAAGCACAACCTGCCGGACTCGACCGCGCAGATGGTCCAGGCGGCCATCATCGTCGTCGCGGTCTACGTCGCGCGCGAGCGGAGCAGCCGATGACAGCCACCCAGACCCAGGCCCGCAACGCGGCCTTCGCCGGTGTCCTGCAGCGGCAGGGCGCGGCCGTCGTGCTCGTGCTCGGCGTGGCCGCCGCGTGGTTCGCCTTCCCGCACTTCGGCACGGCGGACAACCTGCGCAGCCTCGTGCTGCAGGGCTCGTTCCTCGCGGTGATCGCGCTCGGCATGACGTTCGTGATCATCTCCGGCGGCATCGACCTGTCGGTCGGCTCGAACTACGCGCTCGGCGGCGTCCTCGCCGCGTACGGCGCGCAGTACGGGCTGGTCGTCGCGATCCTGCTGCCGCTGGCGGTGTGTTCGCTGATCGGGCTGGTCAACGGCCTGCTCATCGCCCGCACCGGGATGGCGCCGTTCATCGTGACGCTGGCGTCCCTGCTGTTCGCCAGGGGACTCCTGCTCGCGCTGACCTCCGAAGGCGCGACGACGTACAAGGTGGACCCCGGCTCGGCGTTCCTCTGGCTGGGCCAGGGCACGATCTTCGGCGTCGGCGTGCCGGTGTACCTGACGCTGGTCCTGTTCGCGCTCGGCGGCCTGCTGCTGCGCCGCACCCGGTTCGGCCAGTCGGTGTTCGCCATCGGCGGCGCCGAGCAGTCCGCGCTGCTGATGGGGCTTCCGGTGGCCCGCACCAAGATCAGCCTCTACACGCTCAGCGGCGCGCTCGCCGGGTTCGCCGGCGTCCTCACCGCCGCGTACCTGCAGTCCGGCGTCACGGTGATCGGCGTCGGCACCGAACTGGACGCCATCTCGGTCGTCGTCATCGGCGGCACGCTGCTCACCGGGGGCGCCGGGACGATCATCGGCACGCTCGTCGGCGTGCTGCTGCGCACGCTGATCCAGAACGTCATCAACCAGATCGGCACCCTCGACTCCAACTACCAGACGGTGGTGAGCGGGGCCTTCCTGCTCGTCGTCGTGGTGATCCAGCGCCTGCTGGCGCGTTCCCGAACCCGCTGAGCCCCTTCCCCCTCACCAGGAGGTCTCAACGATGTTCAGCCCTGCCCGAAAAACCCGGAGATGGCTGACCGCGGCCGCCGCGTTCGCGGTCGCGGTGGCCGGCCTCGGCACGGTGCCGGCGGCCAGTGCCGCGGACGCGCCGCAGTGGCAACGGCTCACCCCGCCGCTGTCGACGCCCTGGACGCAGGACGTCTCCCCCGCCAACGCCCTGCCCGACTACCCCCGGCCGCAGCTGACCCGCGACAAGTGGCAGAACCTCAACGGTGTCTGGGAGTTCGCCAAGGCGACCCCGGGTGAGGCCGCGCCGGTCGGCAAGACGCTCGGCGAGCGCATCCTCGTGCCGTACCCGGTCGAGTCCGCGCTGTCCGGGATCATGCGCCACGAAACGAACATGTGGTACCGCCGCACGTTCGAGGTCCCGAAGAACTGGCAGGTCGGCAAGGGCGGGCAGCGGCTGCTGCTGCACTTCCAGGCCGTCGACTACGACACCACGGTGATCGTCAACGGCAAGACGGTCGGCCGCCACACCGGCGGCTACGACGCCTGGTCCGTGGACGTCACCGACGCGATCACCACGGGTAGGTCGCAGGAGGTCGTCGTCGGCGTCGCCGACCCGAACGACCAGGGCGGGCAGCCGATCGGCAAGCAGCGCCAGCCCGGCGACGGCATCTTCTACACGCCGTCCTCCGGCATCTGGCAGACCGTCTGGCTGGAGCCGGTGGCCTCCGCGCGCATCGACCGCCTCGACGTCACGCCCGATGTGGCGAGTGGCTCGGTCACGGTGAACGCCGTGGTCGGCGGCCCGGTCAAGCAGCGCGTCGAAGCCGTCGCCTACGACCACGGCCGCCCGGTCGGGCGCGTGTCCGGCGACGCGAACAAGCCGTTGAAGCTCAAGGTGGACCGGCCGCACCTGTGGTCGCCGGACGACCCGTTCCTCTACGACCTGCGCGTCAAGCTCTCGGGCGGGGACGAGGTCGGTTCGTACTTCGGCATCCGGTCGATCAGCGTCGGCAAGACCGCCGACGGCAAGCAGCGGATGCTGCTCAACGGGAAGTTCGTCATGCAGGTCGGCCCGCTCGACCAGGGCTTCTGGCCGGACGGCATCTACACCGCGCCGACCGACGCCGCGCTGAAGTTCGACCTGCAGCAGGAGAAGGCGCTCGGCTTCAACATGGTGCGCAAGCACATCAAGGTGGAGCCGGACCGCTGGTACTACTACGCCGACAAGCTCGGTTTGCTGGTCTGGCAGGACATGCCGGCGATGAAGGACGACGTCGAGCCGTCGGCGGCGTCGCGCGTCAACTACGAGTCCGAGATGAAGCGGATGATCGACCAGCACCGCAGCTTCCCGTCGATCGTCACGTGGGTGCCGTTCAACGAGGGCTGGGGCGACTACGAAGTCGGCCGGATCGCCGACGAGGTCAAGTCGTGGGATCCCTCGCGGCTGGTGAACGCGGAATCCGGCGTCAACTGCTGCAGGTCCGAACCGGACAGCGGTCGCGGTGACATCTACGACGACCACACCTACACCGGGCCCGGAACACCGGTGCAGACCGGCACCCGGGCGGCGGTCGACGGCGAGTACGGCGGGCTCGGCCTCAAGGTCGCCGGCCACGAGTTCGACCCGGCGGGCAGCTTCGCCTACGAGATGGAGCCCGACAGCGCGACGCTGACCCGGCGCTACGGCGAACTCCAGCAGCGCCTGCTGCTGGTCGCCCAGCGCTGCGGCGTTTCGGCCGGCGTCTACACGCAGACCACCGACGTCGAGAAGGAGGTCAACGGCTTCTTCACCTACGACCGGCAGGTGAAGAAGATGGACTTCGCGGCGGTCCGCGCGGCGAACCTGGCCGTCATCAAGGGCGCGACGGGCGCTCCGGTGACGTCCGGTCCGTCGGTGCCCGCTGGCATGCCGGGGATCGACGGCATCGCGGCGTACGGGTTCGACGAGAACACCGGCACGACGGCGGCGGACTCGGTCGGCGACCACGACGCCACGCTCGTCGGCGGCGCGTCCTGGACGGCGGGCAAGAGCGGCTCGGCGCTCGCGGTGAACGGGTCGGGCCAGTACGCCGACACGGGTGCCGCGCTGGTGAACACCGAAGGCAGCTACAGCGCGGCGGCGTGGGTGAAGTTCAACGCGGTCGGCGACGGCTTCCAGACTGTGGTGAGCCAGGACGGCGACAGCACCAGCGCGTTCTTCCTGCAGTACTCGGGCCAGGACCACCGCCTGGCGATGAGCTTCGTCGGCACGCGGGCCCTGGCGCCCACGGCCCCGGAAGCGAACCGCTGGTACCACGTGGCCGGCGTCCGCGACGCGGCCGCGGGCACGCTGAAGCTGTACGTGGACGGGCAGCTGGTGGCCACGAAGAGCGTCTGCCTCGGCGACGCTTCGACGGGCCACACGGTGATCGGCCGCGGCAAGTACGGCGGCGGCCCGGTCGACTTCCTCAACGGCGCGGTCGACCAGGTGCACGTCTACGACCGGGCGCTGTCCGACGCGGACGTGAGCGCGTTGTACGGCAGCGGGAAGTAAGCAGTTCCCTCGGATCCGGGGAGGCCGGTCGCCCGGCCTCCCCGGATTTTTCCGTTCCCGGCCCAACCATCCGGCCCCTTCGCGCGTGTGGTTGCCGAAGCCGCCGTCCCCGGCGGCTCAGGGGAGGAAAGCAGGGGGTGAGCCTTTTGGGCTCCAGGATGACGAGAACCGCGAGAGCGGGGATCACGGCGGCGCTGTTGGTCGCGGGCACCACCGTGGTCACCGCGGCGCCGGCGTCGGCGACGATCCTCACGTCGATCAGCTCGACGTCGTGGTCGTACACCGACTCGGCCCAGCCGAAGAAGAGCTTCGTGAACCCGGCCGGCAACGCGCCGGTCGGCGCGAAGGTCACGGCCGACGGCAAGAAGCACGTGTCGAAGTCCTACTTCACGTTCGACCTCACCGGGCTGCGCGGCGCGAAGGTGCTTTCCGCGGAGCTGTGGGGCCGCGAAGCCACGGTCGCCGACTGCTCGGCGCCCCGGGCGACCGAGCTGTGGGTGACGGCGCCGTCGGCGAAGCCGCCGACGTGGGAGAACCAGCCCGCGGAGCTGAGCAAGGTCCCCGGCCCGGGCTCCCTCGACGTCTGCCCGTCGGACTACCTCGACTGGGCCGCCGCGCCGACGCTGCAGCAGGCGATCGACGCCGGCCGGACCTCGCTGACGCTGGTGTTGCGCCTGCCCGACGGGCAGCAGCACAACCCGCGGTTCGGCCGGACCCAGCAGCCGTCGCTGACCATCAGCCTCGAGAAGAACCAGGCACCCGCCGCGGCCACCAACCTGACCACGCGCGGCAAGGCCTGCGCGGAAAGTCCCACCGTCGGCCTCGGCGACACGCGGCTTTCCGCGGTCGTCACCGACCCGGACAGCTACCAGGTCGGCGCGGAGTTCGCCTGGTGGCCCGCCGGTCACCCGGACCAGCGGCAGACCACCGAACTCGGCAAGTACTGGACGCCGGGCTACCCGCTGTGGACCGATCTCGGCCAGGACCGCCTCGCCGACGGCGTCACCTACGACTGGCAGGTCCGCGGGACCGACGAGCTGACCGCCGGGCCGTGGAGCGGCACCTGCCGCTTCACCACCGACTTCACCCCGCCCACGACGGCGCCTCAGGTGACGTCGACGGACTTCCCGGGCGACACCGCGCCGGCCGGCGGGGTCGGCGTACCCGGCGTCTTCACCTTCGACGCCCGGGGCGACCAGGACGTCGTCCGCTTCGCCGTCGGCGAGTCCGTCCCGCCGCAGTACGTGACCGCGGACAAGCCGGGCGGCACGGCGACCTACACGTTCACCCCGCGGACCGACGGCCCGCAACGGCTGCTCGTGCGCGGGGTCGACGCCGGCGGCAACAGCACGCCCAGCACGACCTACCGGTTCTGGGTGGGCAGCAACGGCCCGTCGATGGCCTGCGCCCCGGCCCAGGCGTTCCTCGGCGAGACGCGGCAGTGCACGTTCAGCCCGCACGGCACCGACGGCGCCACCGAGTACCTGTACCGGATCGACGACCAGCCCGAAGTCACCGTGCCCGCCGGCTCGGACGGCACCGCCTCGTTCACCATCACGCCGACCGACGCCGCCAAGGGCTACCGCGTCGAGGTCCGGGCGCGGATGACCAACGGGAACCTCTCCGCCGACCGGACCACGCAGATCGCGGTCGACCGCGGCCTGCCGGTGATCGACGCGCCGCCGAGCCTGATGGTCGGGCAGCCCGCGGTGTTCACCCTGCACGCCACGCTGCCGGGTTCGGCGACCTTCACCTACGACTGGGACTACGGCACCCCGGTCACGATCCCGGTCGGCCCGGACGGCACGGCCCAGGTCACCATCACCCCGGCCGAGCAGGGCCAGCACTGGCTGCACGCGCACACGACGACCGCGGCCGGGCTGGTGTCGGCGCAGGACGAGGTCAACGTCACCGCCGTCACGAACGGGCCGAAGGTGACGAGCGTGGAGTACCCGGAGTACGCGGTCGGCGGCTACGTCACGACGCCGGGGCACCTTCACGTTCTCGTCGCCGTTGCCGGGCGCGGTGAGCTTCACCTACCGCCTCCAGGGCGCGGAGCCGGCCACGATCCCGGCGGGCGCGGACGGGACGGCGAGCGCCGTCCTGACCCCGCTCAGCGCGAGCTCGCAGTACCTGGAAACGACCACGACGTTCGCCGACGGGACGGTGTCGGCGGGCAGCTACTACTGGTTCTCCCCGCGGTCGGCCGCCCCGCCGCTCACCTGTGACGGTACCGGGTCCCTGCGGCCCGGCCAGGTGGTCCACTGCACGCTGACGCCGGTGCAGCCGGGCCTGGTGTCCTACGGCTACAGCGTGGACTCCGGTCCGGCGGTGCCGGTCCAGCCGGGCGCCGACGGCACCGCGGCGTTCGAGTTCACGGTCCCGGCGGACCGGACCCAGTACGTGCTGCGGCTGGAGGCCTGGAGCGCCAACGCGGCCGGGCTGCGCACCGACACGTCGTACACCGCGTACTGGGTGGACGAAACCGCGGCCGCCCGCGGCACCAAGGCGGTCTGAACCGGACGTGACGGCCACCCGCCGTGGTGGCCGTCACGTTTGACCTGGAGCGCGCTCCAGCCCCTAGCGTCGTGCACGCAACGACCTGCTGGGGAAGGAACCCGCCATGACCGACGAGCGCTTCGAACTCGGCCTGAAGACCCTGTCCGCCATCGACGGCGAGAGCGGGCAGCGCGTGCTCGACAACCTCGCCGACGTCTCCCCCGCGCTGGCGGAAGCCGTGGTGTCGTGGGGGTTCGGCGAGATCTACGCGCGGCCCGGACTCGCGCCGCGCGACCGCCAGCTGGTGACGCTCGGCATGCTCACCGCGCTGGGTGGCTGCGAGCCGCAGCTGGAGGTGCACGTCAACGCGTCGCTCAACGTCGGGCTCACGCCGGCGGAGATCGTCGAAGCGCTCCTGCACTCCGCGGTCTACTGTGGATTCCCGAAGGCGCTGAACGCGACCTTCACGGCCAAGAAGGTCTTCGCCGAGAGGGGGCTGCTGCCGGTGACGAGCGCATGAGGGTGGTCCTGTTCGGCGCGACCGGCATGGTCGGCCAGGGCGTGCTGCGGGAATGCCTGCGCGACGAACGGGTCGAGGCGGTGCTGGTGGTCGGCCGGTCCCCGGTCGGCACCAGCCACCCGAAGCTGCGCGAAGTCGTCGAGAAGGATCTGTTCGCGCTGGAGCCGATCACCGGGTACGACACCTGCTTCTTCTGCCTCGGGGTGTCGTCGGTGGGCGTGGCGCCGGAGGAGTACGAGCGGATCACCTACCAGCTCACCCTTTCGGTGGCCCGGAAGCTCCCGGACGGCACCACTTTCGTGTACGTCTCGGGCGCGAGCACCGACAGCACCGAACGCGGCCGCGTGCGCTGGGCCCGCGTCAAAGGAGCGACGGAGAACGCGCTGGCGCGGCTGCCGCTGCGGACGTTCGCCTTCCGCCCCGGCTACATCCAGCCGCTGCACGGCATCACGTCGAAGACCCCGCTGTACCGGGTGCTCTACCGGGTCGCGATGCCGCTCTACCCGGTGCTGAAGCGGCTGTTCCCGCGCGCGGTGACGACCACGGAGGACATCGGGCTCGCGATGCTGGCGGTGGCCGCGTCGGGGTACGAGAAGCCGGTCCTGGAGAACGCCGACATCACCGCCCTCGCGCGACGAGACCGGCCAGCAGGTTCGTGAGGCTCTCCGCCACCACCGCTTCGAACCCCGGCGCGCCCCCGGCCTCGGCCGTCGCCAGCGCCACCGCCTCCGTCGGGTTCGCGCAGGGCCACGCCCCGGACACGACGACCACGACCGCGCGGGCGAACACCCGGGCCGCTTCCGCCGACAGTTCGGGGACCTCGGCGCGCACCAGGGACGCCAGCCGGTCGAGGTTCGCGGCCGCGCGCTGCTTGAAGCCGCGGGCGAAGTCCACGGAGATGTTGCGTTCCAGCACCGGGGCCATCGCGCTGATCAGCTCGCACAGCAGCGGCCGCTCGGCCAGCGTCGCGGCGACCGTCCCGGCGATCCGCTCCTCGCGCGCGAACGGCGGGCCCGGCAGCTCCCCGAACGCGAGCTCGTCGAGCCACGCCGTCCACAAGCCGTCGAGCACCTCGAGGAAGATCGCTTCGCGGCTGTCGAAGTAGCGGAGCACATTGGACTTCGCGAGCCCGACGCGGCAGGCCAGCTCCCGCAGGCTGGTCTCGGCGACCGGCCGCTGCGCGAGCAGTTCCCGGGCGGCGGCGAGGATCGCGGTGCGGCGCGCCGCGACCTGCTCGGGACGGCGGGCGCGCTGGAATCCGGCGCTCATGGCGCCGACGGTACCGCTCAGTCGCGGTGGGCGGCCGGTTCCGCGCGGCGCGACTTGACCCGGCGGTAGCTCCAGATCAGCAGCGCGAACAGGATCACCGACGACAGGATCAGGCTCGACCCGGTGCTCCAGCCGCCGAACGGCAGCGACTTCACCAGGCCCCAGACGATCCCCGCGGCCAGCAGCGCCAGCCCGGCCAGCACCGAGCCGGCGATCCGCAGCGGCGAGGACACGCTGTCCTCGGCCGCCTTCATCGCGCGGTCGCGGACCGGGTCGACGTACTTCTCCAGTGCCGGGAACTCGGAGGCGAGCAGCAGCAGCCCGGCGAGCACGAGCAGCAACCCCGGCCCGGGCAGGACGAGCAGCAGCACCCCGACCACCAGCAGGACCGCGCCCGCCGTCGCGATCAGGACGCGCTTGGCCTGTTTCCCGATGCCCACGCCACCACTCCCGTCGTTTCGCCCGATTCTTCCCGTCGCGGGCGCCGCCTGCCACTCATGAGCGCGTGTACCCGCGCGAGGGCGACCGCAAAGCCCGCCGCGGCCACCAGTCCGAGCGCGACCACCAGACCGGGCCAGACGTAGAGCACCTGGGCGTAGGTCCCCTGCCGTCCCGCGAAGACCACGCCCAGCAACCGGGGCAGGAACGCGAGCACCACGAGCGGCACCAGCGGCGGTGCCACGCGCCACCACCGGGGCTTGCGCCGGGCCCGCCGGACACCGAGCACGGCCAGTCCCACCGCGAGCAGCGCCAGTGCGCCGAGCACCCGGTCGGCGGTCACCCCGGCGGGCGACGACACCGCGGGCGCGCCACCGGTCAGCAGGTCAGCGAGGCCCTGGGCCAGCAGCTCGGCCTCGTTGTCCAGGGCCATGCCCATGTTCGTCACGACGGCGATGCCGTAGCCGCCGGGCAGCAGGACCTGCGCCGCGGTGTGGGAGAACCAGTCGCCGGTGTGCGAGACCCGCCCGTCCCGGACCGTCCAGCCCAGCGCGTAGCCGCGGCCGGGAGCCGGGGTGTGCGCGAGCGCGTTCGAAGCCGGCGAGAGGACGCCACCGCCGTCGCGCTGGGCGAGCAGCCACTTCGCCAGGTCCTCGGCGGTGCTCAGGACGCCGTGGCTGCCGCCGGTGAACCAGTCCGGTTCGGCTGCCGGGACCTCGATCCCGAAGGCGCGGACGTACCCCTCGGTGCCGGCCGGCGGCGTGTCGACGGTGGTGCTCGCCGTCATCCCGAGCGGCCCGAACACCCGCGTGCGCAGGTACTCCGCGAACGGCTGCCCGGCCACCACCTCGACGATCCGGGCGGCCACCTCGTAGTTCGGGTTGTGGTAGTGGAATTCGGCTCCCGGCTCGCTCGCCAGCGGCGCCGCACGCAGCCGCGTCACCGCTTCGGCCAGGGTGCGCGGCTGCGCGAGCTTGAGGTCGGGGAACGCGGAGTCGGCCATCCCGGACGTCTGGTCCAGCAGCATCCGGACGGTGATCCGGGTGCCCCGCGGGTCGGCGAGCCGGAAGTCCGGGAGGTACCGCGTGACCGGCTCGTCGAGCCCGATCCGGCCGGCTTCGGCCAGCTGGAGCACCGCGAACGCCGTCATGGACTTGCCCACCGACGCGATCGGCAGCCGGGTCGCCGCGGACACCGGCGCGCCCGCGGCGTCGTGGCCGTAGCCCGCGACGCGCACGACGTCGCCACCGCGGGTGACGGCGACCGCGGCCCCGGGCAGGCCGGTGTGGTCGAGGTAGGCGCGGACATAACCGTCGACGTCCGGGGCCGGCGCCGCGGCGGCCGGGGTCGCGGTGGCCAGCAGCAGGGCCGCCAGCAGGAGGAAAAGCCTGGTCATGCCGGTAAAACTAGGGATCCCGCCGGCCGGCCACCGCTGCCGGACGACGTCGGCGACCCCCTACTTTCGGCACCTCCTTGACGGCCTGCACCCACCCTGCCATAGTCAATTTATCGGTTGATAAACAGATTGGTTGATAAAGATGGCGCTTGATGAGGAGGGACTGGACCGGGCGTTCACCGCGCTCGGCGACCCGGTGCGCCGGGCGCTCGTCGCCCGGCTCTCCCGCGGCGAAGCGACGGTCAACGAGCTGGCCGAGCCCTTCGAGATCACCAAGCAGGCGATCTCGCGGCACATCCAGGTGCTCGAACAGGCCGGCTTGATCACGCGAAGCCGCGACGGCCAGCGCCGGCCGTGCCACCTCGTCCCGGCCGCCCTCGAAGCCCTCACCGGCTGGATCGACACCTACCGGCTGGCCACCGAACGCACCTACCGGCGGCTCGACGCCGTCCTGGAAACCCTGGAGGAAGCAGAATGAGCACCACCATCACCGCGCAGCCCGGCACCCCGTTCATCGAGCTCACCCGCGAGTTCGCGGCCTCACCGGACAAGGTCCTGCGCGCCCACACCGACCCGGAGCTCGTCGTCCGCTGGCTGGGCCCGCGGGGCATGGAGATGGAGCTCCTCGAGTTCGACGCCCGCTCGGGCGGCGGCTACCACTACGTCCACCGCGACGACCGCGGCGAGTACCGCTTCCGCGGCGTCTTCCACACGGTGAGCGCCGACCGGATCATCCAGACCTTCGAGTTCGAGGGCGCGCCCGGCGAGGTCTGCCTGGAGTCGCTGTCCCTGATCGACCTCGGCGGCCGCACGCGGCTCGAGAGCCGTTCGGTGTTCCCGTCGGTCGAGGCCCGCGACGCGGCCGTGGAAAGCGGCATGAGCACCGGGATCACGCAGTCGTACGAGCGCCTCGACGAGGTGCTGGCGTGACGACGGTCGCGAGCTTCTGCACGTCGCTCGACGGCTTCGTGGCGCGGCCGGACGACAGCGTCGGCCCGCTCTTCGACTGGTACACCGCCGGCGACGTCGAGCTGCCGATGGCCGGCTACCCGATCACGTTCCGCGTCACGGCGTCGAGCGCGGGCTACCTGCGGGAACTGCTGGATTCGGCGCGCCACAGCGCTTTCGTCTGCGGCCGCCGGGTGTTCGACCACACCCACGGCTGGGGCGGCAACCCGCCCGGCGGCGGGAAGGCGTTCGTCGTCACGCACCGGCCGCCACCGCCGGACTGGTCCGCGGAGAACCTGGCGCCGTTCACGTTCGTCGGCGACGTCGCCACGGCGGTCGAGCGGGCGAAAGCGGCCGGGAACGGCGACGTCGGCGTCTCCGGGCCGGACATCGCCCGGCAGTGCCTGCGCCTGGGCCTGCTGGACGAGGTGCGGATCGACCTCGTCCCGGTGTTCCTCGGCGAGGGCGTGCGCTACTTCGACGACCTCGGCGGCACCGGCGCCGAACTCGAACGCGTCGAGGTCGTCGCCGGCGACGGCGTCACCCACCTGCGGTACCGGGTGCACTACCCGTCCTGAGTGGACACTTCCGCCAGCAGCTGCTCGAAGGGCACGAAGCCGGGTTCGGCGACGGCCGCGGGGCGCCCCGCGGCCAGCGAAGCCAGCTCCGCGCCGGCCTTCTCGACCCGCCGCTGCAGCGCGCCTTCGCCGCCGCCCCAGTCGGACGAAGCCGCGTACACGCCCGTCGCGACCGGGTCCGCCTTCAGGTACCCGAACAGCGGGCGCAGCTGGTAGTCGAGCACCAGCGAGTGCCGCTCGGTGCCGCCGGTCGCGCCGAGCAGCACCGGCTTGCCCACCAGCGAATCCGCGTCGAGCACGTCGAAGAAGGACTTGAACAGGCCGCTGTAGCCGGCCGTGAACACCGGCGTCACCGCGATCAGCGCGTCCGCGCCGGTCACCGCGTCGATCGCGGTGCGCAGCTCCGGGCCCGGGAAGCCGGTGAGCAGGTTCTTCGTGACGTCGAGCGCGATGTCGCGCAGCTCCACGACGGTCACGGAGACCGGTTCGCCGGCCGCGGCGACGGTCGCCGCGGCCAGCCGGTCGGCCAGCAACCGGGTCGACGAGGGCACCGAAAGCCCCGCCGTCACCACCGCGAGCTTCATGCCTCGCTCCCGACCAGCGCCGCGGCCTTCAGGGACTCGTGGGTCGGCGCGTCCGGGACGTGGGCCGGGCGCAGCGCGTCGAGTTCCTTGCGCAGCACCGGGACGACGTGCTCGCCGAGCAGGTCGAGCTGCTCCAGGACGGTCTTCAGCGGCAGGCCGGCGTGGTCCATCAGGAACAGCTGGCGCTGGTAGTCGCCGAAGTGCTCGCGGAAGGTCAGCGTCTTGTCGATGACCTCCTGCGGGCTGCCGACGGTCAGCGGCGTCTGGTCGGTGAACTCCTCCAGCGACGGGCCGTGCCCGTACACCGGCGCGTTGTCGAAGTACGGCCGGAACTCGTTCCACGCGTCCTGCGACTTCGGCCGGATGAACGCCTGGCCGCCGAGGCCGACGATGGCCTGGTCGGCCTGGCCGTGGCCGTAGTGCTCGAAGCGCTGCCGGTAGAAGGCGATCAGCTGCTGGAAGTGCTCCTTGGGCCAGAAGATGTGGTTGGCGAAGAAGCCGTCGCCGTAGTACGCGGCCTGCTCGGCGATCTCCGGGCTGCGGATCGAACCGTGCCAGACGAACGGCGGGACGTCGTCGAGCGGGCGCGGCGTCGAGGTGAAGCCCTGCAGCGGCGTGCGGAACTTGCCCTGCCAGTCCACGACGTCCTCGCGCCAGAGCTTGTGCAGCAGCGCGTAGTTCTCGATGGCCAGCGGGATGCCCTGGCGGATGTCCTGGCCGAACCACGGGTAGACCGGGCCGGTGTTGCCGCGGCCCATCATGAGGTCGACGCGGCCGTCGGCGAGGTGCTGCAGCATCGCGAAGTCCTCGGCGATCTTCACCGGGTCGTTCGTGGTGATCAGCGTCGTCGACGTCGAGAGGACGATCTTGGACGTCTGCGCCGCGATGTGGCCCAGCATCGTCGTGGGCGAGGACGGCACGAACGGCGGGTTGTGGTGCTCGCCGGTCGCGAAGACGTCGAGCCCGACTTCCTCCGCCTTGAGCGCGATCCGGACCATCGCCTTGATCCGCTCGTGTTCCGTCGGCGTGCTGCCGTTCGTGGGATCGGTCGTGACGTCGCCCACCGTGAAGATTCCGAACTGCATGACCTGCTCCCTTCGCGAGCACCATCTTACATGCGCGTTCAACTACTTCCAAGCAAGACATATTCCGCCCGTCAATGCCGCAGGGGGCACCAAGTAAGGTCAACGACATGGACGCGGAGCTCGGTCGGCTGGGTCTGGCAGAACGTTCGGTACGCCTTCTCACGGGCCGCGACATCTGGGGTTCGATCACCCCACTGCTCGCGCCCCGGCGGAACCTGGTGGCGGCCTTCGGCCACGTCGGGCCCGGCGCGGCGGCGTTGCTGCCGCTGGAACCCGGCGACACCCTGATCACGGACGCCAGCCTGGACACGGTGCTGTCCGGCGCGACGAGCCCGCACGCGCTGCTGCACTGGGTCAAGGCGGGCGTGATCGTGCACTCGCTGCGCGGGCTGAACGCCAAGCTGGTGATCGCGGAGGACGACCCCTCGTTCGTGGTGGTCGGCTCGGCCGACGTCACCGCGGCCGGGCCCCGGCAGCTGTTCGAGGCGGTCACGCTCTCGCACGAAAAGCACACCGTCGAGGAAGCCCAGGAAGCCTGGCTCGACTGGTGCGACCTCGCGGGACCGGCGCTGACGGCGGGTGACCTGGAGCCGCTGCTGGAGCAGTACGGCGCCGGCAAGCTCGTCACCGCGCCCCGCACCGCCCCGAGCCGTCCGGCGCCGGCCGCCCGGCCCGTCGTGACGAGCCGCCCGGCGACCCCCGTCCGGCCCGCCGCCCCGACCCCGCCGCCGTCCCCGGTCCGGCCGGCCCCGCCGGCGCCGTCGCCGGTCCGCCCCGCCGCGCCCGCTCCGGTCGCCGAGGTCGCGCCGCCGTCCCCGGCTCCGGCCGAGCCGGCCGCGGAACCGGTTGCGGCACCGGCCGTCGAGCCCGGCGAGACCGCCGACACGCCGGACACCGCGGAGACTCCGGAGACCCCGGCCGACGTCGACCGGCCGAACTGGCCGCGCCCGGCCGAGCTCTACCTGGTCAGCCTCGTCGAAGGCGGCGAGCCGTCCGCCGAAGCCGAGTACCGGCTCGAAGAACTCGCCCGCGACTACACCCACCCCGGCGAGAACGGCGAATCCCCCTTCCGCGTCGAACTGTTCTGGGCCGACGACGGCCAGGGCCAGGACCCGCCGCGCACCCTCCGCGCCGGCGTGCACGTGATCCGCGTCTACAGCCAGAAACAGGGCCGTGCGCTGGTCGGGTCGCGGATCGAGGCCCCCGGCCTGGTCCTGCACGCCTACGCCGACGAGTTCGCCTACCCCCGGCGCACGTACTGCTACATCCTGACCCGCGAGTCGTCGGCGCGACCGGCGTTCGGCGACCTGCGCAAGGCCCTCGTCGCGATCGGCGAGAAGCCGAATTTCCGCAACAGCTTCCAGGTCCCGCGGAAGATCGAAGCCCTGCTGGGCCTGTGGCCCGACCTGGGCTACGACCCCCGCTAGCGGGCCGCCCCCGCCACTCCGGGACCGGGAGCGCGCGGAAGTTGTCGGGGTGGGCGGATATCCTGCACTACGGTGCAGGCGAGTCCGCACCACCACCAGCACTTTTCGCGAGCCACGATCCGGGAGAACGACCCTGTGACTGCCGAGACCTTGTACGGGGCCGACGACCTGACGCATCTCGAGGGTCTCGAAGCCGTCCGCAAACGACCCGGGATGTACATCGGCTCCACCGACAGCCGGGGCATCAACCACCTCTTCTCCGAGGTGGTGGACAACTCGACCGACGAAGGCGTGGCCGGGTACGCGACGAAGATCGTCGTCACGCTGCACGCCGACGGCAGCGTCCAGGTCGACGACGACGGCCGCGGCATCCCGACCGGCACCCACGCGAAGTCCGGTTTGTCCGGCGTCGAGCTGGTGCTGACCCGGCTGCACGCCGGCGGCAAGTTCGGCGGCTCCGGCTACAAGACCTCCGGCGGCCTGCACGGCGTCGGCGCTTCGGCGGTCAACGCGCTGTCCCACCGCTTCGACGTCACGGTGAAGCAGGACGGCAAGGTCCACCAGATGTCGTTCAAGCACGGCATCCCCGGCACCTTCGACGCACCCGGCCCGAAGGCGAAGTTCACCCGCCGCTCCGGGCTGAACCTCGTCGGCAAGATGAAGCGCGGCGAGCGCGGCGGCACGTCCATCCGCTACTGGTACGACGCGCGCTACTTCGAGTCCGGCGCGGCGCTGGACGTCGAGGGCGTGCGGACCAAGCTGCGCAACACCGCGTTCCTCGTCCCGGGCGTCACGTACGTGCTGCGCACCGCGATCGAAGACACGATCAACGAAGAGACGTTCCACTTCCCGCACGGCCTGGTCGACATGGTCGACTTCCTGACGCCGTCGGGCGAGAAGCCGGTCTGCGGCACCCTGCTGATCACCGGCGAAGGCACGTACAAGGAGAACGCGGCCGACGCCGCGGGCGTCATGCAGTCCAATGTGGAGCGCCACGCCGAGGTCGAGGTGGCGCTGCGCTGGGGCACCGGCTACGAGCGCACGGTCGAGTGCTTCACCAACACGATCCGCAACGTCCACGGCGGCACCCACCGCCGCGGGTTCGACCGCGCGGTCGCGAAGGCGTTGCAGGAGGCCATCTCCAAGACCCGCGGGCTGCTCAAGCCCAAGGAGGACATGCCGACGATCGAGGACGTCCTCGAGGGCATGACCGCCGTGGTGCACGTCCGGCTGCCGGAGCCGCAGTTCACCTCGCAGACCAAGGACGAGCTGTCCACCGCCGGCATCACCCGGGTGCTGCAGGGCATCGTCGACAAGCACGTCAAGGCGTGGACCGAGGACCGCAAGACCAAGTCCGAGGCCAAGGTCGTGCTGCAGAAGGTCGTCGACGCCTCCCGCGTCCGGCTGACCCAGAAGCAGCAGAAGGACGCGGCCCGGCGCAAGACCGCCCTCGAAGGCGCGGCCATGCCGCCCAAGCTGGTCGACTGCCGCACCACCGGCGTCGCCCGCAGCGAGCTGTTCCTGGTCGAGGGCGACAGCGCGCTGGGGTCGGCGCGGATGGCGCGCGTGTCGGAGTACCAGGCGCTGCTGCCGCTGCGGGGCAAGATCCTGAACGTGCAGAAGGCGTCGCTGGGCGACACGCTGAAGAACGCCGAGATCGCGTCGATCGTGCAGGTGCTCGGTGCGGGCACCGGCCGCACGTTCGACCTCACGACCATGCGCTACGGCCGTGTGATCCTGATGGCGGACGCGGACGTCGACGGCTCGCACATCCGCACCCTGCTGATCACGCTGTTCGCCAAGTACATGCGCCCGGTGATCGAGGACGGCCGGCTGTACGCGGCGATGCCGCCGCTGCACAAGCTCGTCACGAAGGGCCGCAACCCGGAGACGCACTTCACCTTCACCCAGCAGGAGATGGAGTCCAAGTACGCGGAGCTGGAGCGGGCGGGCAAGAGCATCGTCACGCCGGTGCCGCGGTTCAAGGGCCTCGGCGAGATGGACGCCGACGAGCTGTGGGACACCACGATGAACCCGGCCAGCCGCTCGGTCCGCCGGATCACCATGGACGACGCCGAGGCCGCCGAGGGCGCGCTGGAGCTGCTGATGGGCGAGAAGGTCGAGCCCCGGCGGAACTGGCTGGTCGCCTCCTCGGACCGGATCGACCGCGACGCCATCGACGCTTAAGTTTTCTCAGCTACCAAGGAGTTCTGCCGTGGCACGCCGCAAGGGCACCACCACCAAGGTCGATCCCAGCGCGTTCGACTCCGCCGGCGCGAACGTCTTCGACAACTCGCTGAAGACGGAGATCGAAGACTCGTACCTGGAATACGCGTATTCGGTCATCCACTCGCGCGCCCTGCCGGACGCGCGCGACGGGTTGAAGCCGGTCCACCGCCGCATCCTGTACTCGATGAACGAGAACGGCTACCGCCCGACGCACGCGTACGTGAAGTCGTCCCGCGTGGTCGGCGACGTGATGGGCAAGTACCACCCGCACGGCGACGTCGCGATCTACGACGCGATGGTCCGGCTGGCCCAGGACTTCTCGCTGAACGTCCCGCTGATCGACGGCCACGGCAACTTCGGTAGCCCGGATGACGGCCCGGCCGCTTCGCGGTACACCGAAGCGCGGATGTCGCCCGAGGCGATGCAGCTGGTCGGCGAGCTCGGCGAAGAGACCGTCGACTTCCGGCCCAACTACGACGGTTCGCTGCAGGAGCCGTCCGTGCTGCCCGCGGCCTTCCCGAACCTGCTGGTCAACGGCACGTCCGGGATCGCGGTCGGGATGGCGACCAACATGATCCCGCACAACCTCGGCGAGGTCGTCGCGGCGGCGCGGTGGCTGATCACGCACCCGAGCGCGACGCTCGACAAGCTGATGGAGTTCGTGCCGGGCCCCGACCTCCCGACCGGCGGCAGCCTGCTCGGCCTGGACGAGGTCCGCCGCGCCTACGAGACCGGCCGCGGCGTGGTCCGGATGCGCGCGAACTGCGAGACGGGGCCCCTCGAAGGCAGCCGCGGGCGGCAGGCGATCACCGTCACCGAGCTGCCCTACGGCGTCGGGCCGGAGAAGGTGATCGAGAAGATCACCGACGAGGTCAACAAGTCCAAGCGGCTCACCGGCATCGCCGACGTCAAGGACCTCACCGACCGCGAGAACGGCACGCGGCTGGTCATCGAGTGCAAGGTCGGCGTCAACCCGCAGGCGCTGCTCGCGGACCTGTACCGGCTGACGCCGCTGGAGCAGTCGTTCGGCATCAACAACCTGGTGCTCGTCGACGGCCAGCCGCAGACGCTGGGGCTGAAGGAACTGCTGGAGGTCTTCCTCCGCCACCGCTACGACGTCGTCACGCGGCGCACGAAGTACCGCCGCCGCAAGCGCGAAGAGCGGCTGCACCTGGTCGAGGGTCTGCTGGTCGCCCTGCTGAACATCGACAAGGTGATCCGGCTGATCCGCGAGAGCGAGAACGCCGCGGCCGCGAAGGACGGCCTGATGCAGCGGTTCAAGCTGTCGGAGATCCAGGCGACCTACATCCTGGACACGCCGCTGCGCCGCCTCACCAAGTACGACCGCCTCGAGCTGGAGTCGGAGCAGGACCAGCTGCGCGAGGAGATCGCGGAGCTGAGCAAGATCCTCGACGACGAGTCGGTGCTGAAAAAGCTCGTCTCGGCGGAGCTGGCGAAGATCGCGAAGGACTTCCCGACCGAGCGCCGGACGTCCCTGATCGACGGCGACCTGAAGGAGGTCCTGGCGGCGTCGAAGCCTTCGGGCCCGCTGGAGGTCGCGGACGACCCGTGCCAGGTCATCCTGTCGGCGACGGGCCTGGTGGCCCGCACGGCGGCCGAGTCCGAGGAAGCGACGGAGACGCGTCGCCGCAACGGCCGCGTGAAGCACGACGCCGTCTCGGCGGTGGTCCACACCACGGCCCGCGGCCAGGTTCTGCTGGTGACCAGCCGCGGCCGCGCGTTCAAGACGGACGTGCTCCCGTTGCCGGTCCTCCCGGAACAGGCGGGCACGGTCTCCCTGCGCGGCGGCATGGCGGCCCGCGAGCTGGTCCCGCTGGAGAAGGGCGAGACGGTCATCGGCATCGCCCCCCTCGGCGACCAGGCGGCGGGCTCCCCCGGCCTCGCACTGGGCACCCGCGCGGGCGTGGTGAAGATCTGCTCCCCGGAGTGGCCGGTCCGCTCGGACGAGTTCGAGGTGATCAGCCTCAAGGACGGCGACGAGGTCGTCGGAGCCACGTGGCTGAAGGACGGCACGGAGACGCTGGCGTTCGTGTCCTCGGAAGCGTCGCTGCTGAAGTACGCGGCCTCGTTGGTCCGCCCGCAAGGCCTGAAGGGCGGCGGCATGGCGGGCATCAACGTGGGCGCGGGCTCGGTGGTCTTCTTCGGCGCGGTCCGCACGGACGACGACGAACACGGCGAGCCCCTGGTGATCACGGCGACGGGCCAGAGCGTGAAGGTGACGCCGTTCAGCGAGTACCCGCCGAAGGGCCGGGCGACGGGCGGCGTCCGAGCCCACCGCTTCCTGAAGGGCGAAACAGCGGTGCAGGTCGCCTGGATCGGCCCCCGCCCGGCAGCGGCGGCCCGCAACGGCGACCCGGTGGAACTCCCGGAGACCGACGTCCGCCGCGACGGCTCCGGCCACGCCCACCCGGGCCCGGACGTGGTGGGCCACCTGATCGAACGAAGCTGACACCCGCTCGTGAGTGGGAAACAGGGTTAGCACCCTGTTTCCCACTCACGAGCCGGGCCGGGAACGCTTCTTCTGCTCGCGGCGGATCAGGTAACGCCAGAGGGCCGCGAAGAAGAGCCACGTCAGCACGGCACGCGCGGCCGCGCTGATGATGTTCTCCGCGGAGAAGCTCCAGTGGTGCAGACCGGCCTTCACGAGCAGGTCGGCGCCGAACACGATGGCCTGGAGCAGCAGGAACGGCCACCACACCAGGGTGCGCACGTAGCCGCGGCGCTTGATCGCCTCGACGTCCACGCCTTTCATGCCGGCGAGTCCTCCCGCAGGCGAAGCAAAGCTCTGCTCAGCCGGACGCGTTCGTGGAGGAACACCCCGGCCACGATGACGACCCCGCCCGCGCCGAACAGGCCGACCACGTTGCCGAGCACCGCGTTCAGCGCGCTGACCCCCGCGGCCAGCGCGCAGGCGATGACCGTGCTGCGGCGACGGCGGCGGTGCTGGGCCAGCTGGTAGACCGCGAGGCGCGTCGCCGCCGCGTGCAGCCGGGAGTCCGGGGGGACCCGCCCCGAACGGCTGGCCCGGGCGGCGGCCCGGAACTCGGGCCAGGTCAGGTCTTCCGCGCAGGCGCGCCACATCTCGCGTTCCGTGCGCGTTATCGCCGGCCCCAGCACCGCGCCGAACACCGTGCCGGCGCAGAGGCCGGTCAGCACCGAGGCCCACCACGGACCGTCCGGCCACACCACCGTCACGCCGAGCAGCGCCAGCCCGGCGGCGAACAACCCGCCGGTCAGCAGTCCGAGTGCCCAGGCTCGCCGCGCTCCCCCTCGCGTCTCCACCCGTCCATCTTCGGGCGCTCCGGAGCCACCCGCGCGCTGACTACGCCGGACGGCCCAGCCACCTCAGGCCAGCAGTGCCTTCGCGATGTGGGTCACCTGGATCTCGTTGCTCCCGAACAACTGCACCGCCTCCATCGCCACCTCGGTCGCCGCCTCCGACGAATACAGCTTCATCGCCGACGCCTCCTCCATCTTCGCCGGCTTCAGCTGGATCAACTGGAACCGGCCGATCTCCCGGCCCCACAACCGGCGGCTCTTCGCGCACTCGACGCACAGCCGCAGGCACTCGTTGATCATCCCCCTCTTCTTGAACGGCTTGCCCCGCACGAAACCCGGCATCCCGCGGTCCAGCACGAACGTCAGCACCGGCCGGTCGCGGGCCGGCGAACCGTCGTCCAGCCGGATCTCCTTCGCGATGAAGTCCCGGATCGAATCGCGGACCGGCAGGTCCGTCTCCGACCACTCGATCACGGCAGCCTCGCCGCGATGTCGTCGATCTCCCACGGGCCGTCCGTCTCGATCACCTTGACGTCGTGCCAGCCCGCCAGCTCCGAGATCGCGCCGCCCTGGACCGCGAACACCTTGCCCGTCAGCGCGCACTTCTCGGCAGCCAGGTAGGCCACCAGCGGCGAGATGTTCGCCGGCGAGAACGCGTCGAACTCCCCCTCGGAAACCGGTTCGGCGAAGATCGCCCCCATGCCCGGGGTCGCCAGTGTCAGCCGCGTGCGGGCGATCGGGGCGATCGCGTTCACGCGCACCCCGTAGCGCTCCAGCTCGGCCGCCGCCACCAGGGTCATCGCCGCGATGCCCGCCTTCGCCGCGCCGTAGTTGAGCTGGCCCGCGTTCGGCAGGGTCACGCCGGACGCCGACGCCGTGTTGATCACCGACGCGGACACCGGCGAACCCGCCTTCGACGCGGACTTCCAGTACGCCGCCGCGTGGTGCAGGACCGCCGCGTGGCCCTTGAGGTGGACCGCGATCACGTCGTCCCACTGCTGCTCGGTGATGCCGGCGACGAACGCGTCGCGCAGGATGCCCGCGTTGTTCACCACGACGTCCAGCCGCCCGAACTCCGACACCGCCTGCTCGACCAGCTCCGACGCGCCCGCCCACGACGTCACGCTGGAGGTGTTGGCGACCGCCGAACCGCCCAGCTCCCGGATTTCGGACACCACCGAAGCAGCAGGCCCGGCGGAAGAGCCGGTCCCGTCGTTGCCGCCGCCGAGGTCGTTCACGACCACGGAAGCGCCTTCCCGGGCGAACAACAGTGCGTGCTCGCGGCCGATCCCGCGGCCCGCGCCGGTGATCAGCGCGACGCGCCCGTCCAGTGACCCCATCAGTTCTCTCCGATCTCGGCGAGGCCGTCCTTGATCACCAAGGTGTCGCCCATGGTCGTTTCGAAGGCGTACGAACCGGAACCCGCCGCCCAGATCGCCGTCGACAGGTCCCGGCCGGGCAGCACCGGCGAGGCGAACCGGACGGCCAGCCGCCGCAGCCGGGTCACGTCGGCGCCCGCGACTTCGGTCAGCACCGCCCACGACGTGAACGCCATCGTGCACAGCCCGTGCGCGATGATCCCCGGCAGCCCGGCCGCCTTCGCGACCTCCTCGTCGAGGTGGATCGGCATCGGGTCGCCGGCCGCCGGGCCGTAGCGGTAGGTCTGGTCGTCGTCGACGTGCTGGCTCACCTTCGCCACCGGCGCCTGCGAGCGCAGGGCGTCGGTGAACCGGTGCGCCGGCCCGAGGGTGCCGCGCTGCTCGCCGGTGTCGAAGCCGCGCACGAAGAACGTCACGTGCTGCTCGTTGACCAGCTCCCCGGATACCGACCGGCATTCGAGGTACACGGTCGCCCGCGTGCCCTTCGGCAGGCCCTCGTAGCCGGTCATCTTGGCGCGCGACACCAGCGCATCGCCGGGCCGGATCGGGCGGTGGAAGCGGAAGTCCTGCTCGCCGTGCAGCACCCGCCCGAACAGCGACGGCGGCACGACCTCCAGCGCCGGCTCCAGCAGCGACTGGAACACCGGCACGATCGCGAACACCGGGCTCGCGACGTCGCCGGCGCGGTGGGCCGGGATCGGGTCGTTCGTCGCCGCCGCGTACTCGGCGAGCCGCTCGCGCGTGACGTCGAACCGCACCGGTTCGGTCCACTTGCCGAGCCCGGCCGGGTCGAACTTCACGCGACCAGCGCCTTGAACTTCTCGAGCGACTCGTCGAGGTTCTTCTTCCCGTCCTTCTCCACGGCCTTGCCGAGCGCGCCGACGATCATCTGGCCGGCGAACTCCGCGTCGATGGTCGCCGCCGAGCCGGCCCCGGCCGCCGCCACCGAAAGCGAGAAGCTGATCTTCACCCCGGCCATGCCCGTGCCGGAGATGACCAGGCGGTTCGGAGCGTCGTACTCCTCGACGGTCCACGTGATGGTGTTCGCCATCCCGAGCATGGTGACCACCTCGGACACCTGCGAACCCTGGGAGAACTCCGCGGGGACGTCGCCCTTCCACTTCGTGTGGATGGTCAGCCACTTCTCGAAGTTGTTCGGGTTCGAGAACTCCGCCCACACCTCGTCCGGCGCGGCGGGCAGTTCGACGGTCGCGCTGATCCGGCCCATGGTTTCTTCTCCTAAGCTCGCTGGTAGGCGGTGACGACGGCGGCGCCACCGAGTCCGATGTTGTGCTGCAGAGCCGCGCGCACGTCCGGGACCTGGCGCTTTTCCGCGTCGCCGCGCAGCTGCCAGGTGAGTTCGGCGCACTGGGCGAGCCCGGTGGCGCCGAGCGGGTGTCCCTTCGAGATCAGCCCGCCGGAGGGGTTGACCACCCAGCGCCCGCCGTACGTCGTGTCGCCGGCGTCGACGAGGTGCCCGCCCTCGCCCTCTTCGCACAGCCCGAGTGCTTCGTAGGTCAGCAGTTCGTTGGCGGAGAAGCAGTCGTGTAGCTCCACGACCTGGAAGTCCTCAGGCCCGAGCCCGGCCTGGTCGTACACGCGGAGCGCGGCTTGGCGGGTCATGTCGTAGCCGACGATGTTCTTCGCGCTGCCGTCGAAGGTGCTGCGGAAGTCGGTGGTCAGCGCCTGCCCGACGATCTCGACCGCCCGGTCCGCGAGGTCGTGGTCCGCCACGAAGGACTCGCTGGCCAGGATCGCCGCGCCGGAGCCGTCCGACGTCGGCGAGCACTGCAGCTTGGTCAGCGGGTCGTAGATCATCCGCGACGCGCGGATGTCCTCGAGCGAGTAGACGTCCTGGAACTGGGCGTACGGGTTGTGCACCGAGTGCCGGTGGTTCTTCTCGCCGATCTTCGCGAAGTGCTCGGCGGTGGTGCCGTGCTTCCGCATGTGCTCCCGGCCGGCGGCGCCGAACATCCACGGCGCCGGCGGGAACAGCACCTCGGAGATCTCGGCGAGCGCCTGGAGGTGGTTGCCCAGCGGCTGTTCGCGGTCGTCGTAGGTCGACGCGAGCGAGCCCGGCTGCATCTTCTCGAAGCCCAGCGCGAGCACGCAGTCCGCGCGCCCGCCGCGGATCGCCTCCGCGGCCAGGTACAGCGCGGTCGAGCCGGTGGAGCAGTTGTTGTTGACGTTGACCACGGGGATCCCGGTCATCCCCAGCTCGTAGACCGCGCGCTGCCCCGACGTCGACTCGCCGTAGACGTAGCCGACGTAGGCCTGCTCGACGACGTCGAACGCGACCCCGGCGTCCTCCAGTGCCTTGGTCCCCGCCTCCCGGGCCATCTGCGGGTAGTCCCAGCCTTCGCGCCGCCCGGGCTTCTCGAACTTCGTCATCCCGACGCCGACGACGTACACCCTGTTCGCCATGCAACAAACATACAGACCGGCATGTATTTATCAACCCCCGACCGCACCCCCGCACTTTCACGTGAAAGTGCGGCTTGGGCTAGCCCAGGGGGGCGACCGGACCCGGGTAGCGAGCCGGGTCGAGGCAGCTGCCGAGGCCGTCGACGACCGAGCAGAAGCCCGGCGGCCGCACCGGCGTGTACCCGGCCGGGACGCCGTGGCCGGCGATCAGCTGCCGGTAGGCCGCGACGGCGTCGGTGGGCCGGCGGGTCAGCGCCGGGTCGCTCGAAGCGTCCACTGTGTACAGCCCGAACCGCGGCTGGTAACTGCCCCACTCGTAGTTGTCGGTGAGGCTCCAGTAGTTGTAGCCGATGACGTTCATGCCGTCGGCCTTCGCGCGCTGCACCCAGTAGATGTGGTCGCGCAGGTGGTCCGAGCGCGTGTAGCCGTCGGGGCGCGCGTTGCCGTTGTCGGTCGGCATCCCGTTTTCCACGACGTAGAGCGGCAGGTCCGGGAACTTCCGCGCGTAGTACCGCAGCGCGTAGTAGATGCCGTCCGGCTGCGGCGTCACCTTCCAGAACTCCCCGCTCGCCGCGTGGACGGCGCTGAGGTTGTCGAGGCTCGCGCCGTAGTAGTAGTCGAGGCCGGCGAAGTCGAGCTTGTCGCGCACCCGGTCGAGGAACGACGCGTCCAGGATGCCCTGCGCGGCCGGGATGTAGGCGGTGTTGCCGGACACGAGCGCACCGGGGTCCAGCGAGTGGATCAGGTCGTAGGCCGCGCGGTGCACCGTCACCAGCCGCGCCTGCGCCCACGGCAGCTTCCACCCGGCGAGCCCGCCGTTGGCGGTTTCGTTCTGCAGGTAGACGGTCGGCTCGTTGATCGTGATCCAGATCGCGCCGAGCCCCTTGTACCGGTCCACGACGCGGCGGGCGTTGACGAGCCAGGCCTCGACGGTGCGGTCGGAGTCCCAGCCGCCCTGGTCGGCGACCCAGCCCGGGTAGACCCAGTGGTCGAGGGTGATCATCGGCCGCATCCCCGCGGCCACGACGCGGCGCACGACGTCGTCGTAGTACGCCAGCTCGGTCTGGTCGACCTGGCCGGGCCGGGGTTCGATGCGCGCCCACTCGACGCTGAAGCGGAACACGTTCACGCCGAGCTGCTTCGCGCGCTCGATGTCCTCGGCGTAGCGGTGCCGGAAGTCGACGGCGTCGCGGTAGGGCTCCTTGATCGACGACGTCTTCGCCTGCTCGTAGCGGCGCCAGTTGCTGTCGGGCGCCGAGCCTTCCGACTGGTACCCCGAGGTCGCGACGCCCCAGAAGAACGCCGGCGCCGCGACCGCGGGCGTCACCCCGGCGAGCAGGCCCGCCAGCAGGGCCACCACCACGAAAACCACTCCGCGCCGCATCGCACCCTCCGAGCGTTCATGAAAGAGCTTCATGTTAGCTAGCGGGTGACGCACCGCACATCCCCCGATGGACGGAACACGCGAGCAAAGGAGCGGGGCCCGGACGACGACCGGCGTGAGGCGCCCGCGGAAACGCTTTCCGCGGGCGCCCCACGCACGCCGCGCTAGGCGACCTTGAACGACTGCGCGGCGCCGCCGTCACAGGCCGACTGGACCAGCTGGACGGCGTCCGCGGTGGACGCGCCCGGCACGGTCAGGCACTTGCCGCTGTGGCGGGCGACGAAGTGGTAGTACCCGCCGCCCTCCGGCACCGGCTGCCACTGCTGGTTGTTCCCGCCGCTGTAGGACCACAGCTGCAGGCCGGCGTTGTCCGTCGTCGCCACGTTCGTGACGTCGATGACCTCGACCGGGTTGGTGCGGTTGTTGATCCGGTCGAAGCCACCGCTGGTCGGGGCGAACTGGTACTGCTGCGCGGTGGTCCCGTTGCAGGTGTACTGCTGGATCACGGTGCCGTTGGTGCTGCCCGCGGCCTTCGCGTCGACGCACTTGCCGGACGCCTTGTTCGTCACCGCGTACCAGGCCGCCGGGTCGATCGTGCCGTCCGGCGGCGGGGTGGTCGTGCCACCGCCGCCGAGCCACTTCAGGCCGTCGAGCAGGAACCGGTTCTGGTCGGCGCTCTCGAACGTCGAGGACAGCGCGGTGTTCGTGTCGTAGTTCATCGCGTTGTGGCCGAAGTTCGAGTAGATCATCTTGTAGCTCTTGTTCGTCCACGAGATCGGGTAGTACCCGCTGTACCAGGTCTGGTTCGGGTCGGTGCCGATCGGGAACGTGGACGAGTCCATCGACGCCAGGATGCTGATGTTCGGGTTCTGGCGCAGGTCGTTCTGCCACGCGTACCACTCGGACGTCGAGGACTTGATGGTCGCCGGCAGGTTCACCGTCGACGGGTGCGTGCGGTTCTCGATCTTCAGCGTCTCCGGCGTCGGGCCCCACGTGTTCGACGTGAAGCGCCCGGTGCCGAGGAAGTCGTTGTGGAACCAGTCGGCGTACGACGGCGTCGAGCTGTCGTTGTAGGCGGTGACGTGGAAGCCGTAGAACGCGCCGCCGGCCTGCATGTACCGCTGGAAGCCCTGGAACTGCGCCTGCGACTGCGGCTGGTCGTCGAGGAACATGACGACCTGGTACTGACCCGGGGTGATGGTCGTGAGCTGGTTCCAGTTGTTCGTCGCGGTGTAGGTGAAGCCGTTGGCCGCCGCCTGCTGCGGGAACCAGACGTTGGCCTCCTTCTCGAAACTGATGTGCGCGGCGTCGTAGGTGCCGCTGTAGAAGGCGAGCACCTTGAACGGCGTCGCGGCTTCCACGGCCGGGCCGGCGAAGCTGAGCCCGAGGCAGGCGGCGAAGAACGCCAATATCCGGAGCAGCGGGCGGCGGGTTCTGGACGGCATGCGGGGACCTTTCCGGTGGGGGGACGGGGAATCACCAGGGGCGGTGCGGGTAGCGCAGCCCGAAGCCGAACGGGAACAGCGCGGGCTTGCCGTCACCGACGTTGATCGGCTGCTGGTCGGCGCTGCGCATCCAGGTCACCGGGAGCTTGCCGGTCGGGTTGTAGTCGCCGAAGAGCACGTCGGCGACGCCTGGTCCTTCACTGCCCGGCAGCCACGACTCGACGAGCCCGGCCCAGTCCGGCAGCTGCGCACCGATGTCGAGCGGGCGCCCGGACACGAGCACGGCCACCGTCGGCACGCCGGAGTCCTTCAGCTTGCGCAGCGTGGCGAGATCGGTCTCGTCCAGTCCCATCCCTTGTGGACGGTCGCCCTTGCCTTCGGCGTAGGGCGTTTCGCCGATCACCGCGACGGCGACGTCGTAGCTGCCGTCGATCCCGGTGCCGTCCTTGGCGTAGGTGACCGCCGAGGACTTGCTCTCGATGCCCTGCAGGATCGTGGTGCCGGGGATGACCGGGCCGCTGGTCCCCTGCCAGCCGACCGTCCAGCCGCCGGACTGGTTGCCGATGTCGTCGGCGCTCTTGCCGGCCACGAAGATCTTCTCGTGCCGCTTGGCCAGCGGCAGCACACCGCCCTCGTTCTTGAGCAGCACCTGGGATTCCCGGACCGCCTGGCGAGCGAGGTCGCGGTGCTGCTCGCTGCCGATGGTGCCCAGGAAGCGCCGGTCGGTCAGCGGGTGCTCGAACAGGCCGAGCTCGAACTTCTTGGTGAGGATGCGCTTGTTCGCGTCGTCGATCCGGGACATCGGCACGCGCCCGTCCTGGACGAGGGTGCGCAGCGTGTCGATGAACTTCTGCCACTCGAAGGGCACCATCACCATGTCGATGCCGGCGTTGATCGAGGCCTCGACCTCTTCGGGGGTGAACCCGCTCTTGCCGTCGATCTTGTCGACGCCGTTGTAGTCCGAAACGACGATGCCCGAGAAGCCGAGCTCCTTCTTCAGGACGTCGTTGATCAGGTACGAGCCGGCGTGCATCTTGACGCCGTTCCAGCTGCTGTAGGAGATCATCACCGAGCCGACCCCGCGCTGGACCGCGGCCTTGAACGGCGGCAGGTGGATCGCGCGCAGCTCTTGTTCGCTGATCTCGGTGTTGCCCTCGTTGACGCCGCCGGTGGTGCCGCCGTCGCCGACGTAGTGCTTGGCGGTGGCCAGTACCGAACCCGGCCGGTCCAGGCGCGTGCCCTGCAGGCCGGTGATGATCGACGTCATCTCGGTGGCCAGCTGCGGGACCTCGCCGAAGGACTCGTAGGTGCGGCCCCAGCGGTCGTTGCGGGCGACGCACAGGCAGGGCGCGAAGTCCCAGTCGATGCCGGTGCCGGACACCTCTTCCGCGGTGGCGCGGCCGATCTTCTCGACCAGCCGCGGATCGCGCGTCGCGCCGAGGCCGATGTTGTGCGGGAAGACGGTGGCGCCGTAGAGGCCGTTGTGGCCGTGGACGGCGTCGACGCCGTAGATCAGCGGGATGCCCAGCGGCGTGGCGAGCGCGGCTTTCTGGAAGCTGTCGTACATGTCGGCCCAGCTGACGGGCGTGTTCGGCGTCGGCTGCGAGCTGCCCCCGGAGAGCAGCGAACCGAGCCGGCCGGTGGTGACGTCCTCGGGGCTTTTGACCCCGAGGCGTTCGGCCTGCATCATCTGGCCGAGCTTGTCGTCGAGGCTCATCCGGGACATCAGATCGGCGACGCGGACCTTCACCGGTCGCCGGGAATCCTTGTACGCCGGGCCGTTCCCGGCGAGAGCGGTGGTTTCCGAAGCCAGCAGCAGCCCGACGGCGAGCGCGCCGATCCCCAGCCTGCGTCCGAGGCCCATGCAGGTCCTCCTCGTCGAGAGACCAAAATTCACGCCTTGAATTAATGCATAGGCGTTGGCGGTTGGTCCAGACCTCTGAGTGAACTCGGGTGCCGCTGAGCGGGATCGTCAGTTGCGGCCAGTACCTGACCTAATTCGCTTCTACGGTGTGCCCATGACTCGCGAAACCGACGAACTGCTCGCCCTCCTCGCCGAGGTCCGCAAGCGCTTGCTGATCCCGGTCCGGAACCTCTCGGACGCCGACGCGGCCCGCCGCACGACGGTCAGCACCCTCACCCTCGGTGGCTTGATCCGCCACCTGGCGACGGGCGAACGCCTCTGGCTCGAGATCCTGCGCAAGGGTGACGGCGAGCTGCCGGAGGGGATGCTGGACACGGCGCAGTACTCGATGAGCGAAACGCTGTCCTACTGGCTGAAGGAGTACGCGACGGCCGCCGCCGAGACCGACGCGTACGTGGCTTCCCTGCCGTCGTTGGACGTCGAGGTGCAGTTGCCGGCGACGCCGTGGTCCCCGCCGGAGCCCCAGTTCTGGTCGGCGCGGCGGATCGTCCTGCACCTCATCCACGAGACGGCCCAGCACGCGGGTCACGCGGACATCCTGCGGGAGTCCCTGGACGGCGCGAACTCCACGGCCCAGCTGGCGTGACCGGCCGGGCGTAGGCTGGCGGCCGATGCCGGAAACCCGCCACCGCAGGCCCGAAGGCCACACCCCCGAGGGGAAGGGCTGGCTGCCGCACGGCTTCCACCTCGGCACCCACCGCCACGCCGACGGCCAGCTCGTGTACGCGGCCGCCGGCGCCTTCGCCACGACGACCGAACGCGGGACCTGGGTCGCCCCGGCCAACCGCGTCGCGTGGACACCGCCGGGGTTCGACCACTCCCACCGCTGCTACGGCCGGACCGACTTCCGGCTCGTCGTCATCCCGGCCGACCTGTGCGGTGAGCTCGCCGGGCACCCCAACGTGTTCGCCGTGAGCCCGCTCCTGCGCGAGGTCATCCTGGCGCTGACCGACCCGCGGGAAAGCCGCCCCGGCGCGCACCGGCGGCTGCGCGCGGTCGTGCTCGACGAGCTCGCCGGGCCGCCCGAGCTGGCCCTGCACCTGCCGGAACCGCGGGACGACCGGCTGCGCGCGGTCACGGGCCTCCTGCACGCCGATCCCGCGCGAACCACGACGCTGGCCGAACTGGGCCGGACGGCCGGGGCGAGCGAACGCACCCTCAGCCGCCTGTTCCAGGCCGAGCTCGGGATGGGCTTCCTCCGCTGGCGCACCATCCTGCGCATCCACCACGCCCTGGTCCACCTCACCGAAGGCCGGTCGGTCACCGCCACCGCGATGGCGTGCGGCTGGTCCAACCCGTCGAGCTTCATCGACGCCTTCACCGAGGTCGTCGGCCAGACGCCGGGCCGCTACCAGGCCGGGCTGGACCGGCGGCGCTAGTGTCCTGAGTCTTAATCTCGTGGTCAGTGCCTAAAGTGCCGTGATGCCGACCCACGACTACGTGCGGCACGGCACCACCAGCCTGTTCGCCGCCCTGAACCCGGCCACCGGGTCGGTGATCGCCCAGCACCTGGTCTGCGACAACTACGCCACCCACAAGACCCCAGCGATCAAGAACTGGCTGCTGCAGCACCCCGACCAGATCCTCGACACTCTCGCCGCATACTGCCAACGAATCAACGACTCAGGACACTAGGTTGGCGGGTTTCCGGTATCCGTTGTCCCGTCACCGGTGGGGCGCGCCCGCGGCTGGAGCCACAGTGGAGTCATGACCGAACACACCACCGTCGTCGTCATCGGAGCCGGGGTCGCCGGGCTCACCCTCGGGAACCTCCTGCTGCGCAGCGGGATCGGCTGCGTCGTCCTGGAAAAGCACAGCCGCGAGTACGTCGAGCGGCGGCAGCGGGCCGGGACCATCGACAGCCGCGGCGTGCGCATGTTCCGCGAGTGGGGCCTCGAGGAGGTCTTCGCGAACGACGCCTTGCCGGACGTCGAGGCCGGCTTCTTCCTCGACGGCGAAGAACTCTCGATCGACTTCGCCGGGGACGACGAAAGCGTTTTCTGCCCCCAGCAGGTCCTCGTCCGGAATCTCACGGACGTCTTCCTGCGCGCGGGCGGGGATCTCCGCTTCGAAGCCGACGACATCACCCTGGACCTCGAACGCCCCGCCGTCCGGTACGCGGACGTCGTCCTCCCCTGCGACCACATCGCCGGCTGCGACGGCGATCGCGGGATCAGCCGGACGGCCTTCCCCGACGGCGTCCTCACCCGGTACTCCCGCGAATACGGCTACGCCTGGCTGAGCGTCCTGGCCGAAGTGGCCGCCGCCCCGTCCGGCATGGCGATCCACGCCCGCGGCCTGGCGGGGATGATCCCCCGCGGCGCGCACGCCAGCCGCGTCTACCTCCAGTGCCCGCCCGGCGACGAACTCGCGCACTGGCCGGACGAGCGCGTCTGGAGCGAGCTGAGCGCCCGCTTCGGCCGGCCGGTCACGCCCGGCCGGATCGCCGACAAGAGGCTGGTGCCCCTGCGCAACGTGGTCCACAGCCCGATGCACCACGGCCCGCTGTACCTGCTCGGCGACGCGGCCCACATCGTCCCGCCGATGAGCGCCAAGGGAATCCACCTCGCGCTCTTCGACGCCGAGGTCTTCGCGAACGCCGTCGTCCGCCGGGCGAACGAGGACGACCCGAGCCTGCTCGACGGCTATTCGGAGACGTGCCTGCGCCACGTCTGGAACTACCAGGCCTTCGCGGCGTGGATCACCGACGTCATGCACGACGCCGGAGATCCCTCCTACGCGGGGGAATTCCGCCAGCGGACCGCCCGCGCGGAGCTGGAGCGCCAGTTCACCTCCCCCGCCGCGGGCCGCCTCTTCGCCGAGTTCCTCGCCGGCGTGAGTTAGCGGTCCGAGCGCAGGGAAGCCGGGTCGAAGGACTCCCAATACGCGTCCTCGTCCTCGACGTTCGAAGCCGCCGGAGCTGCCGGAGCTGCTTCCGAAGGTGCCGCGCCGAGGCGCTCGGCCCGCAGCCGCTGGAACTCCTCCACCGTCATGCCCGGGTCGTCGTCCTCGGCCCGGGCCGGCGCGGGCATGCCCGTCATCTGCTCGATCATGTACGTCATGTCTTCGCCCAGCAGCAAAGCGACCCGGTTGTAGGCGTCCTGGGTCGCCTCGCGCATGGCGGCCCGCGCGACCTCCACCACCCGCGGCGCCAGCTGCTCGCCCAGGTTCACCGCGGAAGGCGCCAGCCACAACCGAAGCAGCTTCCCGCGCGCGTCGACCGTCGCCTCGACCTGGCCGTCGACGTCGTGGGCGGTCCCGGAAGCGGCGGCCATCAGTTCGTCCACTTGGGACATCGCCGCCTCGCGCGCCCGGGCCTGGGCGATCAGCTGGCGGGTCGTGATCACCGCGTCATCTCCCGTACGTGTAGGTCTCGGCGTCCGGGTCGTCGTCCGGGATCGGCTCGTAGCCCAGCACTTCCAGCTGCGACGCGTCCACCACCGGCGCCAGCGCGTGGTACATCTTGTCGCCCGCGCGGCGGGTCGCACGCTGGGCCAGCTCGAGGATCTGGTCGGCGAGCACCGCCGAGCCGTGCCGCAGCGTCGAGCGGTGGATCGTCAGCCCGGTCAGCAGCCCGCCGGGGGCCACCTGGACCTCGATGGTGCCGTCCGGGGACGACGCCTTGCCCACCACCGGGCCCGAGCGGGCGAAGCGCGCCGAAGCGTCGGCCTCCGCGCGGTCCGCCTGCTCGGCGATCCGCGCGGACGCCAGGTCGATGTCGAAGTCAGCCACGACTCACCCCGTCGGCCGGTAGAACCCGATGAACGACTGCCCCGCGTTCGTGGTGCGGATCTTGCTGATCTGCACCGGATCCCCCGCCTCGACCATCTGGCCGTCGCCGATCACCATCGCCACGTGGCCGGACCACACGACGAGGTCGCCGGGCAGGAGCTGGTCGATCGAAGGCACCTCGGCGCCGACCGTCTGCTGCGCCGCCGTCCGCGGCAGCTGCAGGCCCGCGTCCTGGTACGACGTCATGGTCAGCCCGCTGCAGTCGAGGCCCTGGCCGCGCGCGGTGCCGCCCCAGACGTACGGCACGCCGAGCTGCGAAAGGGCGTTGCGCACGGCCTTCGCCGCCGTCTCGTTCGGCGCCATGACCTGCTTGCCGCCGGGGAGGTTGATCGCGACGCCGGAGCCGGGCTGCGGCGGGATCGCGACCGGCAGCCGGGGCTTGTGCACGGCGCCGCCGCCACCGCCGCCGCCTCCCCCACCGCCGCCACCGCCGCCGTCCGAGCCGCCGCCGGAGTAGCCGCTGTTGCTGTTGAACGACGAGCCGACCTTCGTCGACGACGCGCTGCTCGACGACGTCGTCTGCTCGCCGCCGCCCAGCCGGGTGCCGATGTCGGTCAGCTGGGTGATCGTCTGCTCGCTGAAGGTCGCGGCCTGACCGGTGAGCTGGCTGATCTTCGTCTGCAGCTTCATCAGGACGTCGCGCGACGCGGCGGCGCGGCTTTCCGGCGGCTGGATCGACTTCACCGCCGCCAGCGCCTTCATCGACGCCGAGATCTCCTTGATGATCTGGTCGCGGACCTGGTCGTTCTTGATCTCGCCGACGTGCAGCGCCTCGGCGGCCTCGGTGACGGCCTTCTCGATCTCGGCGCTCTCGTCCAGGAGGTCCTGGACCTCTTTTTCGAGACTCTGCGACGTCGCGGTCGCCCGGTCGGTCGTCGAGCCCGAGCTGGCCGAGGCCAGGTTGACGCGCTGCTCGCCCGCGACGTCGCGGGTGCGGCCCACCGACGTCTGCAGGGCGTAGTGCGCGTCCCGGGCGCCGCCGATCGCGGCCGGGTCGTGGCGCACCTTGTCGGCGAACTGGTTCGTGGTGTCCAGGCCGTGCCGGACGAGCTGGTCGGCGTGGTGCTCGGTCACGCGGGGCCCTGCCCGAGCTCGGTCCCGAGTCGCCGCACGACGTCGCCGTGCTCGGCTTCGACCGCCGCGTAGTTGCGATCGGTCTGCCGGGCGGCCTCGCCGACCTGGCGCCAGCCGCCGCCGACGCGGTGCATCCGCTCCTGCAGCGCGCGCATCCGGCCGCTGTAGGCCCCGGAGAACCCGGACTCGCCGCCCATTTCCGAGAAGCCGTGACCGCCGAGCGTCACGTGCGGGCCGACGTGCTTGTCGGCCGCACCTTTGACGTCATCACCGAGCGGGTCGACTTCGCGCGCGTACCGCGTGTACGCGCCGTCGTCGACGTGAAACCCCGAATGCGAACCGTCCACTGGCCCTCCCTGTCACCAGGGGTGCGACGTGCGCACGCGACCCCCGGTTCCCCATGGTGCGGGATTCAGCCTAGTCGACGTTCCGTGCCCGCGTGGGCGAATTGCCCCGGGGTCAGCCGGTGACCTTCTTGAGCCAGTCGGGGTCCTGCCAGGACACGATCGAGCCGTTCGCGGTGACCGTCGGCGTGCCGAAGCCGCTCTGGCCGCCGCCGAAGTCCTGCGCCAGCTTCGGGTCCTTCTCGATCTGCTGGAACGCGCTGTCGAGCTGCTCGTCGTACGTCCCCGCGTTGACCGTCTGCGCGAACGCCGGATCGGTGATGCCGACGTTCTTGCCGAGCTCGATCAGCTGCGCCTTGTCGTAGCCGCGCTTGCCCTCCTCGGGCTGGTTCGCGAACAGGGCGTCGTGGAACTGGACGAACTTGCCGGCGTCGGCCGCGGCCAGCGCCGCGTTCGCCGAGTCGAGGGAGTAGCCGGGCGGGCTCGAACGCTGGTTCAGCAGCGGCACCATGTGGTAGCGGACCTGCAGCTTGCCGTCGTTGACGGCCTGCTCGACCTGGCCCTTGTACTGCTTCTCGAACTCGCCGCAGATCGGGCAGAGGAAGTCGGCGTAGACGTCGATCGAGGCTTTGGCGCCGGCCTTGCCGACGGTGACGACCACACCGTCACGCTTTTGGGTGACATCGGCGGCGAGCGAACTGGTCGTCTCGCCGGCGCCGATGATCTGGCCCTTGGTCTTGTTCCGGTCCGAGATCGTCCAGATCACGCCGCCGATCACGAGCGCGGCCACGACGACCACGGCGGCGATCCCGATGATCCACTTCCGCTTGTCCCCGGACGCGCCCCTGGCCTGGGCCACCGCCTTGGCTCCCCCGGCCTGCGCGGCCTGACGACGCTTCCGAGCGGTCCGCTCAGCTCCACCCACTGTGTATCAATTCCCTTCCGCGATACCCGAGTAGTCGGACCCGGGCTCGGTGGAGTTCCCGCGACCTCGCGCCAGCCAGCTGTCGACCGACAGCCAGGTGCGCGGCCGCGCCAGCAGCCACACGGCGAGCAGCGCGAATCCGGAGTCGCGGAGGATCTCCTGCGGGTACTCGGTCTGCCCCGCCGCCACCTGGCCGCCGCCGCCGAAGCACCCGCAGTCGATGCTCAGCCCGCGCGCCCAGGACTGGGCGATGCCGGCGATGAGCACGACGAGCAGCACCAGCGCGGCGCCCGCGGCCCACCGGGTCGCCAGGCCCGCGAGCAGGAACAGCCCGAGCACGAGTTCGACGAGCGGCAGCGCGATGGCCACCACGTTTTCGAGTGCGTCCGGGAGCAGGTCGTACGCCTGCACGGCGATCAGTGTCTGCCCCGGATCCGCCAGCTTCAGCGCACCCGAAACGAGCCAGACGGCAGCCAGCCCGAGCCGGGCGAGCGTGCCGACGGCGTCCAGCACGGGTTGGGACGGTCGCACCACGCACTTAGGCTAACGGGAGGACCTGAGAACTTCGTGAGGGCAGGGCAGCGGCGGAGGGAGCGGCTGGATGCGGTGGCGCACGCTCCTCGCTTCGGCGTTGTTGCTGGTCACGGCGTCGGCGTGCGGGCCGGCGAGCGTTTCGCCCGGCGACTCGCTGGTCACCCGTGCGAGTGCCACGGATCACCTGACCATCGGCATCCGGTTCGACGCGCCGGGCCTCTCGGAGCACACCGTGGACGGCCGGTTCGTCGGGTTCGACGTCGACGTCGCGACTTTCGTCGCCTCGGAACTCGGGGTCGCGGCGAAGGACATCACCTGGCGCGAAACGACCCCGGCGACGCGGGAAACGGACCTCACCTCCGCTGCGGTCGACCTGGTCGTGGCCACCTATTCGATCACCGACAAGCGCAAGCAGGTCGTCTCGTTCGCCGGGCCGTACTTCACCACCGGCCAGGACCTGCTGGTGCGCCGGACGTCGGCCGACATCACCGGGCCGGAGGCGCTCAACGGGCGGCGGCTGTGCTCGGTCACCGGGTCGACGCCGGCCCAGCAGGTGAAGGACAAGTTCGCCCAGGCCGTCCAGCTGGTCGAGTACCCGCGGTACTCCGACTGCGTGACGGCGCTGCTGGCCGGCCAGATCGACGCGGTCACCACGGACGCGGTGATCCTCGCCGGGTACGTGACCCGCGATCCGGAGCTGCTGAAGATCGTCGGGAAGCCGTTCTCGGCGGAGAACTACGGCGTCGGCCTGCGCAAGGGCGACACCCAGGGCGTCAACGCGGTCGACGACGCGATCCGCAAGATGATCTCCTCCGGCGAATGGCTCCGCTCGCTCAACGCGAACATCGGGCCGTCCGGTTACCAGCTGCCCCCACCCCCCGAGGTCACCGCGAAGTGAAACTGCCCGACCTGCCGGTCCGCGCGGTCCTGCCCGACGTGCTTTCCGCACTGGACGCCCACGGCACCGCGGTCCTCGTCGCACCGCCCGGCACGGGGAAGACGACGCTGGTCCCGCTCGCACTGGCCGAATCGGGCGGCCGGGTCGTCGTCGCGGAGCCGCGGCGCTTGGCGGCCCGTGCCGCGGCCGCGCGGATGGCCGCGCTGCTGGGCGAACCGGTCGGCGAGACCGTCGGCTACGCCGTGCGCGGCGACCGGAAGGTGTCCGCGCGCACGCGCGTCGAGGTCGTGACGTCGGGCCTGCTGGTGCGGCGGGTGCAGGGCGATCCGGAGCTGCCGGGCGTGTCGACGGTGCTGCTCGACGAGTGCCACGAGCGGCACCTGGACGCGGACCTGCTGCTGGCGCTGCTCCTGGACGTCCGCGCCGGGCTGCGCGACGACCTCCGCCTGCTGGCGACGTCGGCGACGGTCGCGGCCGGGCGGCTGGCGGCGCTGCTCGGGGACGCGCCGGTGGTCACGGCCGAAGCGCGGACCTACCCGATCTCGTACGAGTACCTGCCACCGGCGCGGGGCGAGCGCGTGGAGGCCTGCGTCGCCCGGGCGGTGCGGACGGCGTTGTCGTCGGGCGAGGGCGACGTGCTCGCGTTCCTCCCCGGCGCGGGGGAAATCGCGCGGACGTCGAATCTCCTGCGGCTGTCCGAATTGGACACTGTGGACGTCCTTCCGCTGCACGGCCGCTTGTCGGCGGCCCACCAGGACGACGCGCTGCGGCCGCGTGGCCGCCGGCGGGTGGTGCTGGCGACGGCGGTGGCCGAGTCGAGCCTGACCGTCCCGGGCGTGCGCGCGGTGGTGGACTCGGGACTCGCGCGCGTGCCGCGGGTCGACCACCGGCGCGGGCTGCCCGGCCTGGCGACGGTCCGCGTGTCGGCGGCGGTCGCGACGCAGCGCTCGGGCCGCGCGGGCCGCGAAGGGCCCGGGCGGGCGTACCGCTGCTGGGCGGAGAACGAACAGTCGCTGCTGCCCGCGTACCCGGAGCCGGAGATTCGCACGGCCGAGCTGGCGCGGCTGGCGCTGGAGCTGGCGTGCTGGTCGACGCCGGACGGCAGCGGGCTGGCCTGGTGGGACCCGCCGGGCGAGGGCGCGCTGGCGGCGGGCCGGGCGCTGCTGGCGACGCTGGGCGCGACGGCCGACGGCGTCGTGACCCCGCGCGGGCGGCGGATGGCGGAGCTGGGCCTGCACCCGCGGCTGGCCCGGGCATTGCTGGACGGTGCTTCGGCGGTCGGCGCCCGGAACGCGGCGGAAGTGGTGGCCCTGCTGGATTCGGGCGGCACGCTGACCGACGTCGAGGCCGAGCTGCGCCGGCTGCGAAGCGCGAACGACGACGCCTCGCGCCGCTGGAAACGGGAGGTGCAACGGCTTTCCAAGCTCGTGACCGGCGCCGGGAAACCGGATCCGGCGCTGGTCGTCGCGCTCGCGCACCCCGAGCGGCTCGCCCGGCGGCGACCCGGCGGTGCGCCCGTCTACCTGATGGCCGGCGGCACCGCGGCCGAACTCCCGCCGGGCAGCGGCCTCGACGCCGAATGGCTGGCCGTCGCCGAAGCCACCCGCGACCCCGGCCGCGTCCACGGCACCATCCGCCTCGCCGCGGCCGCCGACGAACGCCTCGCCGTCCGCGCCGGCTCGGTGTCCGAAGTGGACGAAATCACCTGGGACGGCGACGTCGTCGCCCGCCGCGTCCGCAAGCTCGGCGCGATCACGCTTTCCGAGAAGCCGTTGAAGGACGCGAACGTCCACGACGCCCTCGTCGCCGGCCTCCGCGCCGAAGGCCTCGGCCTGCTCAAGTGGCGCCCGGACGCGACCCGCCTGCGCGAGCGGCTCGCGTTCCTCCACCACGTCCTCGGCCCGCCGTGGCCCGCGGTGGACGACGCCGCACTGCTGTCCGATGTGGACAGCTGGCTGGACCTTTCCGCCGCCCGGCGGAAAGCGGACCTCGCGACCATCGACGCCGGCACCGCCCTCAAGGCTCTCCTCCCCTGGCCGGAGGCGGCGAAGCTGGACGACCTCGCCCCGGACCGCCTGGAGGTCCCGTCGGGCTCCCACATCCGCGTCGACTACCGCGAAGACCGGCCGGTACTGGCCGTCAAGCTGCAGGAGACGTTCGGCTGGACCGAGACCCCCACGCTCGCCGGCGTCCCGGTGGTCCTGCACCTGCTCTCCCCGGCCGGCCGCCCGGCGGCCATCACGGCCGACCTGGCCGGCTTCTGGACGACGGGCTACCCGGCGGTCCGCGCCGACCTGCGCGGCCGCTACCCGAAGCACCCCTGGCCGGAGGACCCCGCGACCGCCGCCCCGACCCGGCACACCTCCCGCAAGAAGAATTGACGGACCGAATCGGAAATCGCTCTTCGGCCGCCTGATCATTTCACCGGCCTCGTTTGCCGGTATGCATCGAAACGGTTCCTTTCGGTAACGACCGGGCTGAGGGCCGGCGCCGGCCGACGCTCCGTTCGACTGGTACCGCTCGCACGCCATCCACTCGCGGCGGTGGTACCGGCGGGTCGAGGCGGCGACGATCGCCTTGTCCGCCGGCCTTCCGGTGCTCGTCGTCGGGTCGGGCCTGCGGTCGGTGTTCCACTGGCAGAACAACTACTTCCGACGTGGGCCAAGCTGGCCGCGGAGAAGCCCCGGACCTGACCCCCGCCGAAAGTCGGGGGCGGCGCGCGACCGACGTCCGATGCTCCCGGCACCCCGGAAACCCCAGACTCCCGGTACAGGCGAACACCGGGAGGAACCATGATCACGCTTCGCGCACTCACGAAGCGCTACGGGGAAAAGACCGTCGTCGACGCGCTCACGTGCGACGTCGGACCGGGGCGGGTGACGGGGTTCCTCGGCCCCAACGGCGCCGGGAAGTCGACGACCATGCGGATGACCGTCGGGCTCGACCACCCGCAGCAGGGCGAAGCCCTCGTCGGCGGGCGGCGCTACGCCGAGCTGCGGCACCCGCTGCGCGAGGTCGGCGCGCTGCTCGACGCCAAGGCCCTGCACCCCGGCCGCAGCGCCGGGAAGCACCTGCTGGCCATGGCGCGCAGCAACGGGATCGCGGCTTCGCGGGTCGACGAGGTGCTCGCGACCGTCGGGTTGTCGGACGTCGCGGGCAAGCGCGCCGGCCAGTTCTCGCTCGGCATGGGGCAGCGGCTCGGCATCGCGGGCGCGCTGCTCGGCGACCCCGGCGTGCTGCTGTTCGACGAGCCGGTCAACGGCCTCGACCCGGACGGCGTCCGCTGGGTCCGGCAGCTGATGCGGTCGCTGGCGGCCGAGGGGCGGACGGTGTTCGTCTCCAGCCACCTGATGAGCGAGATGCAGCTGACCGCGGACCACCTGGTGGTGATCGGCAAGGGCAAGCTGCTGGCCGACGCCCCGGTCGCGGAGTTCATCGCGGGCAACTCCCGCACGACGGTCTCGGTGCGCGTCCCGGCCCCGGCCGAACTCACGACCTTGGACGCCCGGCTGCGCGCCGAGGGCGGCCTGACCCACCCCGGCGAGCCGGACGAACTGGTGGTGGACGGCATCGACGTCACCCGCGTCGGCGACCTGGCGCACGAACTGGGGATCCGCCTGCACGGCCTCGCCGAACGGACGGCGTCGCTCGAGCAGGCGTACATGGAACTGACCGCTTCTTCGGTGGAATACGGGGTGTCGGCATGACGACGGCGGTGCGCGGCGCGGTGGCTTCGGAGTGGACGAAGTTCTGGTCGGTCCGGGCCACGTGGTGGTGCCTGGTCTCGGGAACGGCCCTGATGCTGGGCTACGCCACGCTGTCGGGAATCGCCCAGCGCTACAACGACGACGCACTGGGGGCGAACACGATCGCCCTCGGCGGCGGCTTCTACCTGACGCAGTTCGCGGCGATCGCCTTGGCCACGCTGTTCGTGACGAGCGAATACACCGGCGGCGGCATCCGTTCGACGCTGCTGTGGACCCCGGTCCGCCCGCGGGTGGTCGCGGCGAAGGCGGCGGTCCTGCTCCCGGTGCTGTTCGGCTTCGGAGTCGTGCTGGCGTGCGCGGGAATGGCGCTGGCCAGTGTGGTGAAGGACGGCTACGGCCTGCCGACGTCGTTCGAAGGAGCGTTCACGACGGCCTCGGGCATGGGCGGCTACTTCGCCCTGCTGGGCCTGCTGTGCACGGGTGCCGGCTGGGCGCTGCGCAGCGCGGCGGGCACGCTGGTGTCGGTGATCGTGCTGCTCATCCCGCTGCCGCTGATCGTGGCTTCGCTGGGCCTGCCGGAGCTGGTGCCGTACTTCCCGGGCATCGCCGGCCTGAACGCGATGGTGGAAGCGGGCCACCCCAACCCGATCACGATGACCCCGGCCCCGTACGCCCCTTGGGTGGGCCTGCTGGTGTGCGCGTGCTGGACGGCGGCGGCACTGGCGGTGGGGACGGCGGTGCTGCGCCGCCGGGACGCCTGAACCGAAACCCCGCCCTCCCTGGGGGGCGTGCCCTTGTCCAGCCTATCGGCGCCCACCGACAAAAACCGGCGTGAAGCGTCAGCGGGCGGCTCGGCACCGCTGACGACACTTGGCACCATCCTGCCGGCGGTCCCACAGCGAGGTGGCCCTGCGGCCGCCGCTTCCTCAGCCAGTCGGTCACGGGGGCGGCAAGTGCATCGGAGCGGAGCGGTGCGGGGCGGCTCAGTCGAAGGTCGCGGATGACTCATGGGGGACCTCGGACGTCCCGAATGAGTCATTCGCGACCTCCCACCGCCACCGAGCCGGCCCAGTGGCCCCATCCAGCCGAGCCGGTGAGGACGCCACCACCGGGCCGGCCAGCGGGCCACCACCCGAGCCAGCACCCCGAACCACCACCCGGCCCAGCAACCACGCCACCACCAAGCCGGATCAGCGAGCCACCATTTGAACCGGCGCCGCGAACCAGCTCCCGATCCGGCCGAGCCGCCACCCGCAGCAGTCGGCCGGCCACCACCCCAGCCGCCATGCGAGCCAGCCAGTCAGCCACCACCCGGCCCGGCAACCACGCCACCACCGAGCCAGATCAGCAAGCCACCACCTGAACCGGCGCCGCGAACCAGCTCCCGATCCGGCCGAGCCGCCACCCGCAGCAGTCGGCCGGCCACCACCCCAGCCGGCCGGCCGCTTCACCCCACCCCGATCCCCGCCAGGATCTCCCGGGCACTCTTCACCAGCGACTCTCGGGACGCCGGTGCCGAAGCCCCCGCCAGCGCGCCGAAGATCGTCCCCTCCATCCAGTCCACCACCACTCCCGCATGCCGCACCGGATCCGAAGACCCCGCCGCAGCCAGCACCTCCGCCGCCCGGCGCCGGATCAACGCCCCGCCCGAGTCGTACTCCGCGCGCAGCTCCGGCCGCCGCGTGGCCTCCAAAGCGAACTCGTACCGCGCCAGCATTCGCGTCCGGCCCGAAGTGATCGCCTCGAACGCGTACCCCGCGATGAACTCCGCCAGGTCGCCCGAGGACGCCGAAACCTGGTCCAGCTCGACGATCCGCGCGAAGGCCAACGACAGCAGCGCCGCCCGCGTGCGCGCGTAGTACGACGTCGAGCCCACCGGCAGGCCGGCCGCGCGGTCGACCGCCCGGTGGGTCAGGCCGCGCATGCCGTCCGCCGCGATCACCTCGATGGCCGTGTCGGCGATCACCTCGAGACGTTCCACCCCCTCACTCTACAGGTGTAGAGTCCTCTACACCTGTAGAGGAGGACGTCATGCACGCAGTGGTCGTCGGAGGCGGGATCGGCGGGCTGGCCGCGGCCGCCGGATTGCACCGGGTGGGCTGGCGGGTCACCGTGCTCGAACGAGCACCGGAGTTCGGCGACGTCGGCGCCGGAATCTCGCTCTGGTCGAACGCCCTGCGCTGCCTGGACGAACTCGGCGTCGACCTCGGCGAGCGCCTCGCCCCGCAGCGCGACGGCGGGTTCCGCGACCGTCGCGGCCGCCGGCTCACCCGCTGGGACTCGGCCGCGTTCGAACGCCTTCACGGCCGCCCGCTCGGGGCCATCCACCGGCGCGACCTCATCAAAGCACTCAAGGACGCCGTCCCCGCCGGCAGCCTCCGGACGGGCACCGAAGTCACCGAGGTCCGCGAAGACGGGCTCGTCCGCTTCGACGGCGGAGAAATCAAGGCCGATTTGGTCGTCGCCGCCGACGGGATCCGCAGCCGGGTCCGCCACGCGCTCTTCCCGCACCACCCCGAGCCGGTCTACGTCGGCAGCGCGGCCTTCCGCGGTATCGCGAAACTTCCGCACACCCGGCTCAGCACGAGCTTCGACCGCGGCACCGAGGTCGGCGTCCTGCCCCTCACCGGCGACGACGTCTACTGGTGGATCTGTTACGTCACCGAGCCGGGCCGGCACCCGGGCAAGCCGGACTTCGGCGACTGGCACGACCCCATCCCCGCCCTGATCGACGCGACCCCGCCGGAAGCGTTGCTGCACCACGACCTCCACCACCTCGGGACGCCGCTGCCGACCTACGTCCGCGGCCGGATCGCCCTGCTCGGCGACGCCGCGCACGCGATGCCGCCGTTCCTCGGCCAGGGCGGCTGCCAGGCCCTCGAGGACGCCGTCGTGCTCGCCCACGCGATGTCCACAACGGACGTCCTAAAAGGACTTAAGACCTACGACGAAGAACGCCGTCCACGCAGCCAGAAGGTCGCGAAGGAATCCGTCCGGATGGGCAAGCTGGGACCGCAGCTGACCCACCCGATCGCGACGAAGCTGCGCACCGCCGCGGCGAGGCTCCTCCCGGCGAAGGCGGCCGTCCGGATCGGCGCGGGCATCACGGGGTGGCGGCCGCCGCGTCTCCCCCGACCAGCCCCGCCTCGTACGCCGTGATCGCCGCCTGCACCCGGTTCTTCGCGCCGAGCCGGGTCAGGATGGTGCTCACGTGCGCCTTCACCGTGCCCTCGACGACGAACATCTTCGCCGCGATGTCCGCATTGGACAGTCCGGAGCCGAGCAACGTCAGCACTTCCCGCTCACGCGGTGTCAGCACGCTGATCCGTTCCCTGGCCGCGGCCGCGCGCGTCAGCCGACCGCCGGACAGCCGCGCGATGACCCGCTGGGCGACCTTCGGCGAGAGGAACGCGGCCCCGCCGGCGACGGCGTGGATCCCGGCCAGCAGTTCGCGCGGGTCGCCCGACTTCAGCAGGAACCCGCCCGCGCCGAGGCCCAGAGCACGTTCGATGTACTCGTCCTCGCCGAACGTCGTCAGCATGATCACGCCGGTCGAGGGCAGCAGCTTCCGGATCTCGGCGGCCGCGCCGAGGCCGTCCAGGCCCGGCATCCGGATGTCGAGCAGCACGACGTCCGGGTGCGTGGCGAGCGCCTGCGACACCGCCTCGCGCCCGTCGCCGGCTTCGGCGACGACCTCGATGTCCGGGTCCGCGCCGAGGATCGCCGCGACCCCCGCCCGCATCAGCGCTTCGTCGTCGGCCAGCACGACCCTGATCACGATGCCCCCTCTTCGAACCAGTCCTTCGAAACCAGTTTCCCCTCGGCGAAACACAGCCGGTAGGCCGCGTAGTCGTCGTTCAGCCACGACCGCCCGGCACCGTAGTACTCGCACGCGGTCCCGGGCACCGGCGGCGGCTCGCCCCGGGTGGGCCGCGCCGAGCGCTGGCGTTCGGGCAACGTCAGCTCGGCCCGCGACTGCCCGATCCGCAGTCGTTCGTAGGTCCCGCCGGGCAGCTCGGAGGAGTTCCACTGGTAGAGGAACGCGATCCCGCCGACCGCCAGCACCACCCCGAACAACGCGAGCGGCACGACGACCGCCTGGACGAGGCTGCGCCGCACGTCCCGGCGCGCCAGCTCCAGCGCCCGGGCCGACGTCGACTGCCCGACCTCGTCGTCGGCGGCCTCGCGCAGCTCCGGCGTCTCCTCGACCGGCGCGGCGTCGTGCGGCAGCGTGGCGGTGACGGCGAACCCGCCTTCGTGCGGCCCCGCCCGCAGCGTGCCGCCGACCAGCCGGACGCGCTCGCGCAGGCCGATCAGCCCGCGCCGCCCGGACGCCGCGCCCGGCAGGGGCCCGGCCGGCGGCGGCGCGTTGACGACGCTCACCTCGGTCACGGCGCCGGAGCTCGTCACCCGGACCACGGCCGCGGCGCCCGGCGCGTGCTTCGCCACGTTCGTCAGCGCTTCCTGGACCACGCGGTGGGCGGCGCGGGCGACCATCGGCGGCGCCTGCGCGCAGTCCACCGTCGCATCGATGAGCAGTCCCGACGCGCGCGCCCGTGAGATCAGCTCACCGAGGTCGCCCTGCACCGGTTCGACCGGCGCGGCGTCCTCCCGCAGCACGCCGATGATCTCGCGCAGCCGCTCGGTCGCGGCCGCGGCGCCGGCCCGCAGCTGGGTGGCCGCGTCGCGCTGGGTGCCGTCGAGCCCGGCCGCGACCTCGAGCGCGGCGGCGCGGACGGCGATCAGGCTCAGCTCGTGCCCGAGCGAGTCGTGCATGTCGCTGGCGATCCGGGCGCGCTCGCGCAGCCGCGCCTGGTCGGCGACGAGCCGCTGCCTGCTCTCCATCTCCTCGGCCCGGCGCCAGCCGGTGCGCGCGAGCTCGCCGCGCACCCGGACGTACCGGCCCAGCAGCCACGGCGACAGCCCGGCGAACACCAGGATCGCGACCATCGCGGCCCAGTCGCCGATCCCGTCCGGCCCGACGAGCAGCGCCAGCGGCAGGCCGAGCACCGTCACGGCCGCGCCGATCAGCAGGCCCGGCCGCGCCCGGTCCATCCGCAGCCCGGCGAGGTAGCTCATCGCCACCAGCACGAACACGACCCAGACGGCCACGCGGTCGCCGTACGGGAACGGCACGGCGAGCGCCCCGGCCAGCGCGATCCCGAGCGAGACGACGGGGTGGCGGCGGGACGTCGCGACCGTGCCCGCCACGACGGCGAGCCCGCCGGCCAGCTCCCAGTACGACCGGCTCTCGATCGTGCCCGCGACGACGACGAAGCCGAGGAACAGGCCGAGCCCGACGTCGAGCACCACCCGCCACCTGCGCTTCGTCACCTCCTGCACGGGATCGAAGCTACAAGGCGCACCCGCGGGCGACCACTGCCGAAAGTCAACCTTTCAGCGTGTCGAGGAACGCCAGCGTCTGCGGCCAGGACAGTGCGAACGCGTCGGCGTTCACCGCCGATCCGTGCCGCGAGGAGTCCGTGAAGCCGTGCTCGGCGCCCGGGAAGTGCTGGCTGAACGTCGCGCCCCGCGGCCGTGACTGCAGCGCCGTCTGGAGCCGGGCGAACGTCTCGTGCGAGACGACGGTGTCGGCCTCCGGGTAGGCGACGAGCACGGGCGCGGTGATCGATGTCGACAAAGCGACCGCGTCGAGTTCGTGGTTCGGCGGCGCCGGGACGCGGATCGTCGGGTGGTAGGCCACGACACCGGAAAGCCGCTGGTCACGGGCCCCGAGCAGGAGCGCGAACCGGCCGCCGAGGCACCAGCCCATCACCCCCGCGGACGCGCAGCCCAGCTCGCCGAGCAGGTGGTCGAGCAGCGCGGTCTGCTCCGCCAGCGCGGTTTCGTCACGCAGGTCGCCGAGCTTCGCGCCGAGGTCCTCGCGGGAGGTGTTGTCGGTGCTCGCGCCGTGGAAGACGTCCCAGGCCAGCGCGGTGATCCCGCGGCCGGCGAGCTCGTCGGCCCAGGCCCGGACCTGCTCCCCGATCCCGGTGATCATCGGCAGCAGCAGCATCCCCGACGCCGACCCGCCGTCCGGCCTGGCCAGGTACGCGGAGAGTTCGCCGACACGGACGGTGGACGTCTCGAAGGTCATGTCCGCATGATGCATGATGATCCACCATGGCCGAGCGCACACTCGCCGATCAGTTGGGCGGCTCCCTCCCCGAAGGCATCGAGGCCCTCGAAGCGCACGAGCGCCAGGACCTCGCCGACGCCTTGCGCGACGCGCGCCGCCGGCAGGCGAAAGCGCTCGCCGAAGCCGGCGAGGAGGGCCTCCGGTACGTCCCGGCGCTGCTGCGCGGCGCGGTGCGGAAGGCGGTGGGCCTGTGACCGCGGACTACGCCTCGCGCGCGGAGATCCTGAAGCTGGCCCGCGTCCTCGACGTCGAGCCGGCGCGGCTGGACTACCTCGCCCGCGTCGACGCCGACGACCTCAAGGCGTTCCGCGGCCAGGTGACCGACACGCTGTTCGACGCGAACAGCGCCGTGCTGCAGCGGATGGCGCTGGCGGCGCGGCTGCTGCCCGGCGCGGTGCTCGCCAAGATCGCCGAGAAGGTGTTCGGCCCGCTGCTGTGCGCCCGGATCGCCGGGCTGGTCGACGTCTCCCGCGGCGTCGACGTCGCCAAGCGGCTGCACCCGCGGTTCCTCGCCGAGGTCGCGGCCGAGCTCGACCCGCGGCGGGCGAGCGCGATCATCTCGCGCATCCCGCTGGACACCGTGCTCGCGGTCGCCGCCGAGCTGGCGCGCCGCGAGGACTGGATCACCCTCGGCCGGTTCGTCGGGCACCTGCCCGACCCGACCGTGCGGCAGGCGCTGGAGCGGATCGACGACCCCGGCCTGCTGCGGATCGCGTTCGTGCTCGACGACAAGGGCCGCATCGACCACGTCGTCGGCCTGCTGCCCGCGCACCGGCTCGGCCGGCTGATCACCGCGGCGGGCACCGACGAGGACCTCCGGGACCCGGCGCTGGACCTGCTGACGCACCTGAGCGCCGAGCGCCGGGGCACGCTGGCCCCGATGCTCGGCGGGCTCCCGGACGGGTTCCGGGAACGCGCTCAGGCGACGATCAAGAAGATCCCGTAGCCGACGATCGCCGCGCAGAGCACGAAGCAGATGACCGCGCCGGCCAGCGGACCGCTGCCCGAGCCACCCGCTTCACGGGCCTGGTCGCGCTGGGACAGCCCGACCACCCCGAAGGAGAAGAGGCTCGTCAGCACGACGACCGAGGCCAGCGCGACGACGAAGACGAGACCGAGGGAACCCCCATCGATGTGCACGGCGCTCCTCAGAGGTTGGCCGGCTGCACGCCGGGCTCGGGCTCGGAAATGGAGTCGGCGCTGACCGGGTTCCGCTTCGACGCGAGGTAGATGCCCACCGCGACGACGACCCCGGCGAGGCCGATCAAGACGGTGCCCCAGGTGCCGAGCGTGGAGACCTCGGCGGCGATCGCGCCGACGATCGCGGCGGCGGGCAGCGTCAGCGCCCAGGCGAGCACCATCTTGCCCGCGACGCCCCAGCGGACCTCTGCGAGCTTGCGGCCGAGCCCGGAGCCGATGATGCCGCCCGAGCAGACGTGCGTGGTGGACAGCGCGAACCCGAGGTGCGCCGAGGTGAGGATGACCGCGGCGGCGCTCGTCTCGGCCGCGAAGCCCTGCGGCGTCTGGATTTCCGTGAGCTTCTTGCCCATCGTCTGGATGATCCGCCAGCCGCCGAGGTAGGTGCCGAGCGCGATCGCGGTGCCCGCGGTCAGGATCACCCAGAGCGGCGGTCCCGAGTTCGGTGCGAGCGAGCCGGACGCGATCAGCGTCAGCGTGATGACACCCATGGTCTTCTGGGCGTCGTTCGTGCCGTGCGCGAGCGACACCAGCGAAGCCGAGGCGATCTGGCCGGCCTTGAACGTCCGGCCCACCGTGTCCTGCTTCGCCCGCGCGGTGATCCGGTAGACGAGGAAGGTGCCGAGCGTCGCGACGATCCCGGCGACGATCGGCGAAGCGAGCGCGGGGATGAGGACCTTCTCGACGACCTTCCCGAAGTGGACGGCGTCGGAGCCCGAGGCGATCCAGGTGGCGCCGATGAGCCCGCCGAACAGGGCGTGCGACGAACTCGACGGCAGCCCGATCAGCCAGGTCAGCAGGTTCCACACGATGGCGCCGACGAGCCCGGCGAAGATGATCACCGGCGTCACCTTGGTGTCGTCGACGATGCCCCCGGAGATCGTTTTCGCGACCTCCACCGAGAGGAACGCGCCGACGAGGTTCAGCACCGCGGAGACGCCGACGGCGACCCGCGGTTTGAGCGCCCCGGTGGCGATGGAGGTGGCCATCGCGTTGGCGGTGTCGTGGAAGCCGTTGGTGAAGTCGAAGGCCAGCGCGGCCACGATCACCACCAGCACGATCAGCGAGAAGTCCATGCCCGGCTCTCTCTCCGTAGCTGTTCTTCAGCAACGCTACTGATCCACAAGACCGCCGCCGATCCCTGTCGCGTGACGGCTCCTTGAACTCTCGATGAACCGGGGTGGGGCCACCCCCACCAAAAGCCCGGTGGCCCGGCCCAGTGCCCGCGCGGATCTCGCCTGAAACCCTGGAACCGGGCGAAAGGGGCACCGATGAAAGCGATCCTGGCGACACTGGCGTCGGCCGTGCTGTTCTTCTTCGGCACCGGGCTGGACCCGCTTCCCGAACTGGCGTGGCTGGCGCCGTTGCCGATCCTGCTGCTGGCGCCCCGCGTCCACGGCGGGGTCGCGCTGGCAAGCGCTTTCACCGCCTACCTCGCGGGCAGCGCCGGCAGCTGGAGCTACTTCTGGCACTCCCAGTCGGTCCCCCGGCCCGCCGCGCTCGCGATCCTCGGCGGCAGCGCGGTGCTGTTCGCGCTGTCGGCCGCGCTCTTCGGGCTGCTGGTCCGGCGTGGCCACGGATTCCTGGCCGCGCTCGCCGCACCCGCGTTGTGGACCGTCGCGCTCTACGTCGTCTCGCTGCTCAACCCGACCGGCCTGATGGGCACCTTCATGACGACGCAGGCCGACCGGCCCTCGATCGTGCGGATCGCCGCGGTCACCGGCGGCTGGGGCGTGGAGTTCCTGGTGCTGTTCGTCCCGGCCGCCGTCGCCGCGGCGCTCGCACCCGGGCTGCGCGGCCGGACGCGGCTCGTCCCCGTCGTCGCACTGGCCGCGATCGCCGGCGGGCTCGCGTTCTGGAGCACGCCACCGCTCACCGGGCCGTCGACGCGGGTCGCCCTGATCGCACCCGGGCAGAACCGCTGGGCGGTCGACGTCGCCACCCGCGACGGCCAGGCGCTCCTCCAGTCCTATGTGGACCAAATCGGCCGGTTGCCGGAAGGCGTCAAGGCCGTCGTGCTCCCCGAAGCCACCTTCGCGGTGGACCGGACCAGCCGCGCGAGCCTCGTCACGGCGCTCACCGAAGTGGCCCGCGCGAGAGACCTCGACGTCGTCACCGGCGTCCTCGACAGCACGCCGGACGGCCGGTTCAACGCCGCACTCGCCGTGGCCCCGTCCGGCGCGCCGGTCGAATACCGCAAGTGGCACAACGGGGATTCGCCGAACCTCCGCTCCGGCACCGAGCTGACCCGGTTCGCCGGGATCGGCCTGCTGGTGTGCATGGACGTCAACTTCGCCGACCCGAGCCGCGGTTACGGCGACGCGGGCACCGGCCTGGTCCTCGTCCCGGCCTCCGACGAGAACGTCGACGGCTGGGCCCACAGCCGCACGGCGCTGCTTCGCGGCGTCGAGAACGGCTTCTCGGTCGCGTGGAGCGCGGCCCGCGGCACCCCGATGCTCGCCGACGCCCAGGGCCACGTCCTGGCCGACGCGCACACCGGCGGCAGCCCGTTCACGGTGGTCGTCGCGGACGTCCCGAGCGGCGCGGGGAAGACGCCGTACGCCCGCTTCGGCGACTGGTTCGCCTGGCTCTGCGGCCTGCTCGCGGCGGCCGGGATCGCGGCCGCCGTCCGCAAGCCGTCGTCAGACCTGGAGCGCGAGCCCGTTGCGTAGCACCTTCGACCACGCCGGGTCGGTGCACAGCGTGCAGCCCGGCCCGAAGAAGACGCCCTTGGCCCGGGTGTCACCCGCCAGCCAGTACCGGAACCACGCGGTGATCGCGCCGCGGAAACCACCGGCGTCGCCCACCGCGGTGAAGTGGGTGGCTCCGGCCAGTTCGCCGTAGACCGCGGGGACGTGCGACGCGGCGTAGTAGCGCGGGATGACCAGCAGTCCCGGCACGACGATCACGTCGAGCTGGCCGCCGAGGAAGAACACCGGGCCGTGCAGCGCCGGTACGGATCCGAGCGGACCCGGCTCGAGCGGGACGGTGGTGGTGATCAACGGGTCCGCGCCGGCGGCGATGGCCCCGCCGCCGCCCTGCGAGTGCCCGGTCGCGCCGATGTGCGCGGTGTCGATCCGGCCGAAGTACCGGCTGCCGGGCCGCGCGTTCTCCGCCACGAGCGTCCGGGCGCCGGCCAGCATTTCCGCGCCGCTCCCCGAGCTGGGCGTGTCGGCGGCCGCGACGACGAACCCGTACGACGCGAGGTGGCGCAGCAGCGGCGCGTAGACCGCCGGGGTCGCGCCCGTTCCGTTGCCCCACACGATGACCGGGTGCCGGTCGCCGCCGAGGTCGGCGGGCCGGAAGACGGTGTGGGTCCCGTCGAGGGCTTCGCTGACGACCGGATGCGGACCCGGCTGGTCCCAGTGCACCGGATCCGCCAGCGCCGGCTGGGGCGCCACGAAAAGGGCGGTCAAAATGGCCACGAGCCAGAGACGTCGCACGGCTCCTCCTGTTTCGCCGGTGGACCAGTCCCTTTGACCATCGACCAGGAACGCCGTTCTCTTGGTTGTCACTTGTCACAACAAACGGCCACCATCTCTGAGCGTTGTCCCAGGTCGCCACTCCGGCGCTGTGACCGATCATGAGCTGCATCACTTACTGATGGGTAACTGGAGGCAGTGGAATGCGGGTAACCAACGGCGGTGCCAAGCGGATCCTCACAGCGGTCGTGGCGGCGGTCACCCTCGGCGTCGCCGCCCCGGCGGTCGCCGAAGCGGCGCCGAGCGGCGGCTGGAACGACTGGGGCTGCCGCCCCTCGGCCACGCACCCCCAGCCCGTGGTCCTGGTGCACGGGCTCGGCGCGAACGACACCGTCAACTGGTTCTTCCACGCGCCGAAGATCGCCGCCCAGGGCTACTGCGTCTTCTCCCTGACCTACGGCACCGGGATCCTCCCCGGCGTCGGCGGGCTGGCCTCCATGCGGGACAGCGCCGGCCAGCTCGGCCGGTTCGTCGACAAGGTCCGGACGACGACGGGCGCGGCGAAGGTCGACATCGTCGGCCACTCCGAAGGCAGCACGATGCCCGCGTACTACCTGAAGTACGGCGGCGGCGCGGCGAAGGTCGCGAACTTCGTCGGCTTCGGCGCCAACTACCGCGGCACCACGCTCGGCGGCCTCGACGCCCTCGCCAAGGCGCTCCTCACGACCGTCCCGGGCCTGGACCTGGTCCTCAAGACGGCGTGCGGCGCGTGCAAGGAGTACCTGGCCCCGTCGGCCTTCCTGGACGACCTCGCCCGCGGCGGCGTGCACGTCGCCGGACCGGCGTACACGAGCATCGTGAGCAAGTACGACGAGGTCGTGACGCCGTACACGAGCGGGATCCTGAACGAGCCGGGCGCGAAGGACGTCGTGCTGCAGGACTTCTGCGCGTCCGACGCTTCGGGCCACCTGAGCCAGGCGATCGACCCGAACGTCACCGGCCTGATCCTGCACGCGCTCGACGCGAGTTACCTTCCGAAGTGCACGCCCTTCACGCTTCCGCTGTGAGTGGGTTCTGCCCGAGGAAGCGCCGCCCGTTCTCGGCGGACTCGCGCACCGCGGCGAACCCGTAGCCCACCATCGCCGTTTCGTAGGCCTCGACGGCTTCGAGCAGCGGAGACCCGGCCAGCGCGGCCGCCAGCACCGCACCATCGCGCAACGCGGTGTTGGCGCCCGCGCCGCCGGCCGGGCTCATGGCGTGGATCGCGTCGCCGACGAGCGTCACGCGTGAAGGGGCCCACCGTGCGATCGGGACACTCGTGCGGATCGGCTGCGGGAACGTCGCCGGGAGGTCCCAGTGCCCGACCATTGCGCCGGCCAGCGGGTGCCAGCCGTCGACCAGCCCCAGCGCCAGCTTCCGGAGGTCGCCGGGCGCCATCGCGGCGAGTTCGGCCTCGTCGTGCCCGACGACTTCCCAGCGCGCGCCCACCGAACACGTCATGTAGCTCTCGGCATCGCGCAGCCGCAGGTCCGGCACCAGCCGCGCGCACGCGTCGGCGACCGGTCCGGGGTAGTCGACCGGGGCGAACCCGGCCATCGTCCGGTCCGGCCCGACGATCATGGTGAACACCGCGAACATCTCCGGCTCGAACAGCGCCCGGGTCTCCGGGGTGAGCGGGATCCGGCCGTAGAGGTGCACGAGCCCGGCGTCGACGACCTCGGCGTGCGGCAGGTACTGCCGCCGCACCGGGGAGTTGATCCCGTCGGCGCCGACCAGCAGGCTGCCGCGGGTGGAAGTCCCGTCGGCGAAGTACGCGGTCACGCCGTCGTCGTCGGTTTCGTAGTGCGTGAACCGCTTGCCGTAACGGACTTCCTGGCCGTGCAGCAGGATCTGCCGCAGGGTGAAGCGGTTGACGTTGAGGTGGGTTCCCTCGTCCGCCAAACGCGTGACCAGGCCCAGCCGCTCGTCGTAGACGTTGGTGTGCGGCCGCGCCCGGCCCGCGGTGGCGTGGAAGAGTGCGTGCAGCTCCGGCGGCAGCACCTCGCGCAACGCCGAGTCGCCGACGTCACCGATGTGCAGCCGGTAGCCCTGCTTGCGCGCGCCCGCCGATTCGTCGCGTTCGTAGACCCCGCAGGGGATTCCGGCCCGGCGCAGGCCGTGCGCGAGGCTCAAGCCACCCAGACCGGCCCCGATGATGATCACCGACACAGCTGTCCCTTCGTCGCTTCCGAGGAAGGGACGCACAGGTGAGCCTGGCTGCGCCGCCCGGACTAACCCATACCGGACTGTGTCTTCGCGCGTCCTCGCTTTCGACGTTAGCGCACGCGATCTCCGGCGCGCCACACCGAGTTCGTGAGCGGCACCCCCGGCCGGTACGCCAGGTGCGTCACCGAAGGTGCGTCGAGCACGTGGACGTCCGCCCGAGCACCCGGCCGCAGCACGCCGACGTCGTCGCGGCGCAACGCCTTCGCGCCGCCCGCGGTCGCGGCCCAGACGGCCTCTTCGATCGTCATCCGCAGCTGCAGCACCGCCGTCGCCACGCAGAACGCGATCGACGTCGTGTACGAGCTGCCGGGGTTGGCGTTGCTGGCCAACGCGACCTTCGCCCCCGCGTCGAGCAGCCGCCGGGCCGGCGCCATCGCCTGCCGGGTCGACAAGTCGCACGCGGGCAGCAGGGTCGCCACGGTTTCCGACGCGGCCAGCGCCTCGACGTCGGCGTCGCTCAGGTACGTGCAGTGGTCGACGCTCGCCGCGCCGAGCTCCACCGCGAGCCGCACGCCGGGCCCCTCGCCGAGCTGGTTGCCGTGCACCCGCAGGCCGAACCCGCGTCCGGCGGCGGCCTTCAGGACCCGCGCCGACTGGGCTTCGTCGAACGCGCCGGTCTCGCAGAACACGTCCGCCCAGCGCACGCTTCCCGCCACCGCGTCGAGCATTTCGCCGCACACGAGGTCCACATAGGACTCCGCGTCGGCGCCCGGCGGCACCAGGTGCGCACCGAGGAACGTGACTTCGTCGGCCACCGCAGCGGCGATCCGCGCGCTCCGGGCTTCGTCCTCGACGGTCAATCCGTAGCCCGTCTTGGTCTCCAGGCACGTCGTCCCCTGCCGGGCCGCTTCGTCGACGTGCCGGCGCAGGTTGGCCGCCAGCTGCTCGTCCGACGCCTCCCGCGTGGCGCCGACGGTGATCGCGATTCCCCCGGCGGTGTAGGGCTTCCCCGCCATCCGGGCTTCGAACTCGGCGGTGCGGTCACCGGCGAAGACGAGGTGCGTGTGGCTGTCGACCCAGCCCGGCAGCACCGCGCGGCCTTCGACGTCGACGCGCTCGTCCGCGTCCGGTGCGTCGGACGCGCTGCCCACCCAGGCGACGCGCGGGCCGTCCAGCACCAAGGCCGCGTCGGACAACCGGCCCAGCTCGGGGTCGTTCGTGGTGAGCTCGCCGATACCCGTGATCAGGACTGCCACAGTTCCTCGATCTCCTTGGCCAGCACGGTTTCCGGTCGTTCGACCAACTGGTGCGCGCCTTCGCGCACGACCTCGCGGCCCGCCACGACGACGTGCCGGACGTCGGCGCCGGACGCGGCGAACACCACGCCCGAGGGCTCGATCCCGGCCGTCCGCACCGAATCCAGGGTCACGGTGACGAGGTCCGCGCCCGCCCCCTCGGCGAGCGCGCCGACCTCGAACCACCCGGTCGCGGCGTGGTCGGTGCCCGCTTCGAGGAGCTCCTCGGCGGTGAACCGGCCGCGTTCCTCGCTGGCCAGCCGGTCGTCCAGCTCCAGCGCGCGGGTTTCTTCGAAGGCGTCGACGACGGCGTTGCTGTCGCTGCCGACGCTCAGCCGCACCCCGGCGTCCCGCAGGGCGCGGGCCGGGCCGATGCCGTCGCCGAGGTCGCGTTCGGTGGTCGGGCAGAAGCAGGCCCGCGCCCCGCGCAGCCGCTCGATGTCCGACGCCGTGAGGTGCGTGGCGTGCACGGCGACCAGCCGGTCGGTCAGCACCCCGCGCTCGTGCAGCAGCTCGGTGGGCGTGCGCCCGTACGCGGCCAGGCACTGCTCGTTCTCGGCCCGCTGCTCCGACAGGTGGACGTGCACCACCCGCGGACTGTCCACAAGCGACAGCTCCTCGGCCGGAACCGCGCGCACCGAATGGATCGCGGCGCCGACGCGGAACAGCTCGTCTTCCCGCAACGACGCCACCCGTGAAGCCCACGCCGAGGCCGAGCCGTCGGAGAACCGCCGCTGGACCTCGTCGGGCTCGACGCCGATGCCGCCCGCCAGGTAGCACGTGTCCAGCAGCGTCAGCCGGATCCCCGCGTCGGCGGCGGCCTGCCGCAGCGCCGCCCCCATCGCGTTCGGGTCGGCGTAGGGCTTCCCGCCGGGCGCGTGGTGCAGGTAGTGGAACTCCCCCACGCTGGTGTACCCGCCCAGGACCATCTCGGCGTAGACCCCGCGCGCCAGCCGGTAGTAGGTGTCGGGGTCGAGCCGGGACGCGAGCGCGTACATCCGCTCCCGCCACGTCCAGAACGTGCCGCGTTCGTGGTGCGTCCGCCCGCGCAGCGCCCGGTGGAAGGCGTGCGAGTGCCCGTTCGCGAACCCCGGCAGCGTCAGGCCTTCGAGCACGGTGCCCGTGCGCGGCGAATCCGGGGTCACGCCCGTGATCCGGCCGTCGGCAACGTCGATCCGCACGCCGGACGCGATCCCGGCCGGCAGCCACGCCTGTTCGCACCAGAAAACTGTCGGTGCCTGACGATAGGCTGGAGATGGGGGGCGCCCCCGCGGGCCGGAGGTCATCGCGCCAGCCGTTCCAGGACCGTGGCCAGCGCCGCCGCGCCCGCTTCGACGTCGGCGGTCTCGGCGAACTCCTCCGGCGAGTGGCTGATCCCGGTCGGGTTGCGCACGTAGAGCATCCCGGCCGGGACGAACCCGGCGAGGATCGCGGCGTCGTGCCCGGCGCCGGTCGGCAGCTCCGGCGGCCCGCCGAGCCACCCGCCGAGGTCGTCGCGCAGCCGATCGTCGAACACCACATCGTCCGAATAGGACTCCCGGGTCACCTCCACCCGGCAACCTTCTTCCTCCGCCGCCGCCTCGGCCGCCCGCGTGATGTCCTCGACCAACGCGGGGGTCGCGGTCCCCGGCACCCGCGCGTCGAGCCAGAGGTCCACAGTGGACGCGATGACGTTGGTGCCGCCCGGCGTCGGCACGAGCCGCCCGACGGTCGCCCGCGCGTCCGGCACCGCGCGGGCCAGCCGCCGGACGGCGGTGACCGTCGCGGCGGCGGGCAGCATCGGGTCGGCCCGGTCGGCGAGCAGTGTCGCCCCGGCGTGGTTCCCCTGCCCCGCGAAGGAAAACCGCCACCGGCCGTGCGCGATCACCGTGTTCCCGACCGCCACCGGAGCGCCGAGGTCGATCAGCCCGCGCCCCTGCTCGACGTGCAGCTCGACGAACTTCCCGACCAGCTCGAGCCGTTCGGGGTCGGCGCCGATCAGGGCCGGGTCGAAGCCGGACCGCCCGGCGGCCTCGGCGAACGTGACGCCGTCGGCGTCCCGCAACCCGCGTGCCTTGTCGGCGTCGATCGTGCCGGTGAGCAGCCGCGAACCGAGGCACGGGACGCCGAACCGGCCGCCCTCCTCCTCGGTGAACACGACGACCGCGAACGGCTTCCCCGGCCGGAAACCCCGCGCCTGCAAGGATTCCACCGCGGCCAGCGCGCTGACGACGCCGAGCGGGCCGTCGAACGCACCGCCGCCGGGCACCGAGTCGAGGTGGCTGCCGGTGACGACGGCGTCCGGCCCCGGCGGCCCCCACCACGCCCAGATGTTGCCGTTGTGGTCGGTGTCGACGTCCAGCCCGAGCCCCAGCGCCCGCTCGCCGAACCACGCGCGCAGGTCTTGCTCGGGCGCGTCGAAGGCGTGCCGCGAGTAGCCGCCGCGTTTCGGGTCACGCCCGACGTCGTCGATTTCCGCGAGCAGCCCGGAGGCCGTCACGCCTGCTCCCGCATCGGCACCCGCACGCCGCGCTCGTCGGCGACTTCGTTCGCGCGGTCGTACCCGGCGTCGACGTGCCGGATGACGCCCATGCCCGGATCGTTGGTGAGGACGCGCTCCAGCTTCTGCGCGGCCAAGGCCGTCCCGTCGGCGACGCTGACCTGCCCGGCGTGGATGGACCGGCCCATGCCGACGCCGCCGCCGTGGTGGATCGACACCCAGCTGGCCCCGGAGGAGGTGTTGACCAGCGCGTTCAGCAGTGGCCAGTCGGCGATCGCGTCGGACCCGTCGGCCATGCCCTCGGTCTCGCGGTACGGCGAGGCGACGCTACCGGAGTCGAGGTGGTCGCGGCCGATGACGACCGGCGCCTTCAGCTCACCGCCGGCGACCATTTCGTTGAACCGCAGGCCGGCCAGGTGGCGTTCGCCGTAGCCGAGCCAGCAGATCCGCGCCGGGAGCCCCTGGAACGCCACGCGCTCACCGGCCAGCTTGATCCAGCGGGCGAGGGATTCGTTCTCCGGGAACAGTTCCAGCATCGCGCGGTCGGTCGCGGCGATGTCCTCGGGGTCGCCGGAGAGCGCGGCCCAGCGGAACGGGCCGTTGCCCTCGCAGAACAGCGGCCGGATGTAGGCGGGCACGAACCCGGGGAAGTCGAACGCGCGCTCGCAGCCGCCGAGCTTCGCCTCGCCGCGCAGGGAGTTGCCGTAGTCGAAGACTTCCGCGCCCTTGTCGAGGAACCCGAGCATGGCGTCGACGTGGTCGGCCATCGACTCGCGCGAGCGGTCGGTGAACTCGTCCGGCTTCTTGGCCGCGTAGTCGTGCCAGTCCTCGACGGCGATGCCCTTGGGCAGGTAGGAAAGCGGGTCGTGCGCGGACGTCTGGTCGGTCACGATGTCGACCTCGACGTCGCGGCGCAGCAGCTCCGGCAGCACCTCGGCCGCGTTCCCGACGACGCCGACCGACAGCGGCCGCTTCTCGCGCTTGGCCTTGGTGACCCGGGCGATGGCGTCGTCGAGGTCGTCGGCCACCTCGTCGAGGTAGCGCGTCTCGACGCGGCGGTGCGCGCGCTGCGGGTCGCACTCGATGACGAGCGCGACCCCGTCGTTCATGGTCACCGCGAGGGGCTGCGCGCCGCCCATCCCGCCGAGGCCGGCGGTCACGGTGAGGGTGCCTTTCAGCGTCCCGCCGAACTTCTTCTTCGCCACGGCGGCGAACGTTTCGTACGTGCCCTGGAGGATGCCCTGGGTGCCGATGTAGATCCACGAACCCGCGGTCATCTGCCCGTACATCGTCAGGCCCTGCTGCTCGAGCCGGCGGAATTCGGGCCAGGTCGCCCAGTCCCCCACCAGGTTCGAGTTCGCGATGAGCACGCGCGGCGCCCACTCGTGCGTGCGGAAGACGCCGACCGGCTTGCCGGACTGGACGAGCAGCGTCTCGTCGACGTCCAAAGTGGTCAGTTCGCGGGTGATCGCGTCGAAGCTGGCCCAGTTGCGCGCGGCCTTGCCGGTGCCCCCGTAGACGACCAGGTCCTCCGGCCGCTCGGCGACGTCGGGGTCGAGGTTGTTGTGGAACATCCGCAGCGCGGCTTCGGTCTGCCACGACTTGGCGGTGAGCTGGGTGCCGCGGGCGGCACGGACTACGCGGGACATTCTCAGACCTCCAGACGGGCGGCGTCGAGGACGGCGCCGGAGCGGACGAGTTCTTCGGCGGCCGCGATCTCGGGCGCCAGGTGGCGGTCGGGGCCGGGGCCCGCGACCTTCGTGCGGAGCAGGTCCCGGACGCGGCCGGTGACCGGCGACGGCTCGAGCGGCGCGCGGAAGTCCAGCGCGCGGGCCGCGGTCAGCAGCTCGATCGCGAGCACGGTGGTCAGGCCGTCGACGGCCTTGCGCAGCTTCCGCGCGGCCGACCAGCCCATGGAGACGTGGTCCTCCTGCATGGCGCTGCTCGGGATCGAGTCGACGGACGCGGGCACGGCGAGCCGCTTGAGCTCGCTGACCACGGCGGCCTGCGTGTACTGCGCGATCATGTGTCCGGAGTCGACGCCGGGGTCGTGCGCGAGGAACGGCGGCAGGCCGTGCGAGCGCGCCTTGTCGAGCATCCGGTCGGTGCGGCGCTCGGCGATGCTGGCGACGTCCGCGATCGGGATGGCCAGGAAGTCCAGCACGTACGCGACGGGCGCGCCGTGGAAGTTGCCGTTGGACTCGACGCGGCCGTCGGCCAGCACGACGGGATTGTCCACAGCGGACATCAGCTCGCGCTCCCCGACGAGCTCGGCGTGCGCGAGGCTGTCGCGCGCGGCGCCGTGCACCTGCGGGGAGCAGCGCAGCGAATAGGCGTCCTGGACGCGGTTGCAGTCCGGGCCGCGGTGGCTCTCGACGATCTTCGAGCCCTGCAGCGCCTGCCACATCCGTTCGGCCGACAGCGCCTGCCCGGGGTGCGGCCGCAGCGCCTGGAGGTCGGCGGCGAAGGCGCGGTCGGTACCGAGCAGCGCCTCGACGCTCATCGCGGCGGTCAGGTCGGCGATGTCGAAGAGCCGGTGCAGGTCGGCGGCGGCGAGCAGGAGCATGCCGAGCATGCCGTCGGTGCCGTTGGTGAGGGCGAGACCCTCCTTCTCGGCGAGCACGACCGGCTCGATCCCGGCGTCCTTCAGCGCTTCGCCGGCTTCGACGAGCTCGCCCCGGTACGTCACCTGGCCCTCGCCCATCAGCGCGAGCGCGACGGCGGCCAGCGGCGCGAGGTCGCCGGAGCAGCCGAGCGAGCCGTACTCGTGGACGATCGGGGTGATGCCGGCGTTGAGCAGGGCCGCAAGCGTTTGCGCGGTGCCCGGCCGGACGCCGGTGTACCCGCTGGCGAGGGTCCGCAGCCGCAGCAGCATCAGCGCGCGGACGACCTCGGCCTCGACGGCGGGTCCGGCGCCGGCGGCGTGCGAGCGGATCAGGCTGCGCTGCAGCGCGGTCCGGCTCTCGACCGGGATGTGGCGGGTGGCCAGCGCGCCGAAGCCGGTCGAGACGCCGTAGGTGGGCGTGACGGCGTGGGCGAGGTTCTCGATGTGCTGGCGGGTCGCGGCGAGGGTCTTCTCGGCCGCGTCCGTAAGCCTGACCGGCGCGTAGCCACGGACGACGTCGACGACCTGGGCGGCGGTGAGGGGTTCGAGGCCCAGGAGCACAGTTTCCGGCATGGGCTCATTGGACATCGTCCTTCCCGCTGGTGGGATGGCCCACGGGGTGGTTCTGTCTGGTATCCCAGACGCTAGGGTCGGGCCATGGGTGACAGCAGCGAGGTCCCGGCGCTGCGCCGCGGCCTCGCGGTGCTGCGCCTGCTCGCGACGCGCCCCGGCCCGGTGACGGCGGCGGCGATCGCGCGCGAGGCGGGCCTCCCCCGCTCGACGACGTACCACCTGCTCAACGAGCTGGAAGCCGCCGGTTTCGTCGTCCACCTGCCGGCCGAACGCCGCTACGGCCTGGGCATCGCGGCCTTCGAGCTCGGCTCGGCGTACCTGCGGCACGACCCCCTCGAGCGGCTCGCCGGGCCGTTGCTGCGCAAGCTCGTCGACCGCGTCGGGCACACCGCGCACCTCGGCGTGCTGCACGGCAGCGAGTCGCTGTACCTGATCAAGGAGCGCCCGCTCCGCCCGGAGACGCTGGTGACCGAGGTCGGCGTCCGCCTGCCCGCACAGCTGACGGCGTCCGGCCGCGCGATCCTGCGCCACCTGCCCGCCCCGCACGTCCGTGCGCTGTTCCCTTCGGCGGCGGCGTTCGTGCTCCGCACCGGCCGCGGCCCGGGAACGCTGGCCGACCTGCGCCGCACGCTGACCGCGGAGCGCCGCCTCGGCTGGTCGGTCGAGGACGGCCACGTCACGGCGGGTTTCGCCTCGGTGGCCTGCCCGGTCTTCGACCACGGTGCCCGCCCGATGGCGGCGATTAGCGTGACGCTGCGCCACCACTGCGCGACGGACCCGTGCGAGGAGACGTGGCCGGAGCTGGCGACCGAGGTGGCGGCGACGGCCGCCGAGCTGACCACCCGCATCGGCGGCCACCCGGTCGCGCAGTAACGCCGTCCTGATCGCCTTCGATCCCGTGGTGTGCTCGTCCCACCCGCGCAGTGGGCGTTGTGGAAGCAGCGGCCTCGGATCGTCGTGTACTGCCTGGCGAGCGAAGCCCTGGCCGTGACACTCGCTTCCCGGCCGTCACCGATCGCCGTCGACCAGCGCTCGCTGACCGTGCTCGGCGCCCTGCTGGCCCTCGGGGTGATCCAGGCGGAGGCGGGACGCCGGGTCGAGCGCAGCCAGCGCCGGGCGGCGAAGACCCCGCACATCAACATGACGTCGGTCTGGACGTTCGCCGGCGTCCTGGTGCTCCCCCCGCTGTTGCTCGCCGTTCTGGTCGGCGGCCTGTACCTGCACCTGGCGCTGCGCAGCTGGTACCGGCTGCAGCGCGTCCCGCCGTCCCGGACGTGCAGCAACGCGGCGATCATCCTGCTGTCCTGTTACGCGGCCCAAGCAGTGCTGGACCTGACCGACGTGGCGGACGTCCGCGCGGCGGTCACCCGTGGCTGGACCGGCGCGTGGCTGGTCGCGGCGGCCGGGGTGACGTTCTTCGTCGTGAACGCACTGCTGGTGCTCCCGGCCCGCCGGATCGTCGGGCGGTCGGTGGTCGAGCTGTTCGGCACCTGGTCGGACAACGGCCTGGAGGCCGCGACGCTGTGCCTGGGCGCGTTGAACGGCCTCGCACTGGCGACGTTGCCCGGCATGGTGGTCCTGGTGCTGCCACCGGTGCTCCTGCTGCACCGGACGGTCCTGGTGAAGCAGCTGGAAGCGGCGGCGCAGCGCGACGAAAAGACGGGCCTCTACACCATCCGCAGGTGGCGGGCCCTGACCGAACGAGCGCTGGCGGACGCGGAGCGCCACGACGGGACGGTCGGCCTGTTGATGCTCGACCTCGACCACTTCAAACAGGTCAACGACACCTACGGCCACCTGGCCGGCGACACGGTCCTGTCTTCGACGGCCGAGGCGATCGTTTCGGCGGTCCGCGGCCGCGACGACGCGGTGGGCCGGTTCGGTGGCGAAGAGTTCGTCGTCCTCTTGCCGGCAACCGGCCGGCCGGTTTGCGGTGCGGTGGCCGAGCGCATCCGCCGGGCGATCAGCGTCCTGACCGTCCCGGTGGGGCAGTCGTCGATCACGGACCTGTCGGTGTCGATCGGCGTCGCCGTCTACCCGACGGCGGGCAGGTCACTCCAGGACCTCTTGGACGCGGCGGACGCGGCCCTGTACCGGGCGAAGGAGACCGGCCGGAACAAGGTGGTCCACGCGGCGGACCTGCGCTGAGGTCAGCGCTCCCGCCACAACCCGGCGTCGAGCCCGAGCATGTCGAGCAGCTCAGCGCACTCCCGGGAGTTGGTCGAGTGCCCGGCAACGGTAACGAGAGCCCGAGAGTGCTCCGCGGCGAGCCGTTCGGCCTCCTCGGCCCGCAAAACCCCCATCCGACTGTCTTCATCGTGGGCGCTGGTGCTGCCACTGTGCCGTGCCCAGGTCATCGGGCCACCTACTTCCAGCCCCACGGGTGCGGGGCCAAGGTCGGGCCCTCAGCATGACACTCACAAAAACTTCACCCGCAAGTGGGCCCCGTCACACCGTATAGCGCATGACAGAACACGGAGAGCAAACAGCCCAATCTGAGCCAGGACCACAACGCAGAGAGCGCAAGCGTTCACCCACCCGCGGAACCGCCGGTCCGACGCGGACCCCGCTCAAAGTCCTCAAAACGGAACGGACCGATCTGGAACAACGACCGCTTCTCCGTAGCGGGCTACGCGGTCATGACGGCCTCCAGCGCAGCTAGCCCCAGCCTTCCGAACGGCGTTCCACAAGTGCGTCGCAGCAACCCCCCAACCCGCACCACCAGCGGGGGCAAGGGGCGGCAGCCCCAGGAGGGGTCCAGGGGGCGAAGCCCGCCTGGCGGGGGTCTGGGGGTTCGACCCCCAGAAAAACACCCGAGAACGAGAGAAGGCCCAAGCCCCGAAGGGGCGTAGGCCTTCTCGCAGTGGAGGTGCCGGGAATTGAACCCGGGTCCTCTGGCGTATCAACAGGACTTCTCCGTGCGCAGTCCGCTACGTCTCTACTTGGCCCCCTCGGTCACGCGAACAAGCCGAGGTGACGAGCCCAGCCACTGTTTGCTTCACGGCAGTTCCCCGTGGCCGGGACTGCCGCTGAGCCTCCTAGCTGATGCCGGTACCCGGGCCGGAGGCGAACCCGGGCCGACAGAGACGCACTCGCTCAGGCGGCGAGGGCGTACTCGCGCTGACTGGAGTCGGCGCTTATTTGGTTGCGATGACGCTTACGGTGGTCTCTCGCCTGCACCGGCACGCTTCTCCTGAATCAACGTCCAAAGTCGAAACCGTTCACCCCCTTGGTGGGACACAACCTGACCATCATAACGCGTCCCGCCACCTCTTTACTCCGGTAGGGCCAGCCCTACCGCGAGGATGCCCGCGCGCACCATGTCGGCCGCTCGCTTGGCAGGTGATGCTTGAGCGAGACAGAAGGGAGCCGGTCATGGTGAGCGACAGGCGGGATCCGCCGTTCGGTGGTTCGGTGGTGTTCCTGCTGATGAACCTGCCGCTGGGGGTGCTGGCGTTCGCTTTGCTGACGTCGTTCACGGCGGCCGGCCTGGGCACCGCGGTGGTGTGGGTGGGTGTGGGTCTGCTCGCGCTGCTGGTCCTGGCCGTGCGGGGGGCCGCGCGGCTGGAGCGTGCCCGGGTGTACGCGCTGCTGGACCGGTACATCGATCTGCCGTACCTGCCGCTGCCCGCCGAAGGTCAGAAGCTCCGGTGGAAGGCGCGGTTGAAGGACCCGTCGACGTGGCGTGACCTGGCGTACTTCTTCGTCCTCTTCCCGCTCGGGCTGGTCGAGTTCGTGCTGGTGACGGTCTTCTGGTCGACGAGCTTGGCGCTGGCGGGGCTGCCGATCTACTTCCGGTGGCTGCCCGGCGGCGCGTACTACTTCCCGGCGGATGACCTGCGGTGGCTGACCGTGGACTCGACGCTGGAAGCGTTACCGTGGGCGGCGCTGGGGGTGCTGTTCATCGCGTTGTCGGTCGCGCTGACGAAGGCGCTGGCGGGGACGCACGCCCGGCTGGCGAACGCGCTGCTGGGGCCGACCGTGGCGCAGCGCCGCCGGATGGAGCGCTGGTGGGAAGACGCGGAAGAGAAGAACCTGGTGGCGGGATGACCGAGGCAGCACCGGTGGAGCACCCGCGGCCGCACCCGGCTCGCACGATCGTGTACATGATCGTCAGCTTCGTCTTCCGGATCCTGCAGTTCGTGCTGATCGTGACCGGGCTGGCGGTGGGGGTCTCGACGGCCGTGGTGTGGATCGGGTTCCCGATCCTGCTGGCGACGACGAGCTTCATCCGCTGGTCGGGCGACCGCGAGCGGGGCTGGCTGGGCACGATGCTGCGGGTGCCGTTGCCGCCGGCGCAGCGGCGGCCGTACGAAGAGGGGCAGCCGCTGCTGCGCCGCTGGGTGGTGCGGCTGAGCGACCCGACGACGTGGCGTGACCTGGCGTACCTGATGGTCGCGTTCCCGCTGGCGTGCGTGGAGCTGGGGATCGCGCTGGCGTCGATCGTGCTGCTGCCGATGGCGGTCTGGGTGACGCCGTGGCTGGGCTGGCTGCACGGTGAGCTGGGGCTCGCGCTGCTGGGGCCGGACCGCACGAAGCGGCTGGAGCAGAAGGCCGAGCGGCTGCAGGCGTCGCGAGCACGCGGTGTCGACGCGGCCGAAGCCGAGCGCCGGCGCATCGAGCGCGACCTGCACGACGGCGCGCAGCAGCGGCTGGTCGCGGTCGCGATGAGCCTGGGCCGGGCGAAGGCGAAGTTCGACCACGACCCGGAGTCGGTGCGGGAGCTGATCGACGAGGCGCACGCGGACGCCAAGCTCGCGGTGTCCGAGCTGCGCGACCTCGCCCGCGGCATCTACCCGGCCGTCCTCGGCGACCGCGGGCTGGACGCCGCGCTCTCGGCGCAGGCGGCGAAGTCGCCGATCCCGGTGGACGTGCGGGTCGACGTCGAGCCCCGCCCGCCGGCGGCGGTCGAGACGACGGCGTACTTCATCGTCGGCGAGACCCTGACCAACATCGCGAAGCACGCCGGCGCGACCGAAGCGGGCGTGAAGGTGTGGCGGACCGACGACCACGTGGTCGTCGAGATCACCGACAACGGTCACGGCGGCGCCGAGGTGCGCCCCGGCGGCGGTCTGGCCGGCCTCGCCGACCGCGCCGCGACGATCGACGGCGTGATCACGGTCGTCAGCCCGGTGGGCGGGCCGACGGTGATCCGGGCTGACCTCCCCTGCCAGTGGTGAATAGGCTGGGCCCCGTTCATCCACGAGCTTGGGGGCCGGATGCGGGTAGTCATCGCCGAAGACGCCGTCCTGCTGCGGGCGGGGGTCATGCGCCTGCTCGCCGACGAGGGCATCGAGACGGCCGCGGCCGTGGACAACGGCGACGACCTGCTCGGCGCGATCAAGGAACACCGCCCTGACCTGGCGATCGTGGACGTCCGCATGCCCCCGACGTTCACCGACGAGGGCCTGCGCGCGGCACTGGCGGCGCGCAAGGAGATCCCGGGCCTCCCGGTGCTGGTCCTCTCGCAGTACGTCGAGGAGTCGTACGCGGTGGAGCTCCTCTCGGGCGGCGCGGGCGGCGTCGGCTACCTGCTGAAGGAGCGCGTCGCGGACGTCGCGGACTTCCTGGACGCGGTCCGCCGGGTCGCGAACGGCGGCACGGCGATCGACCCGGACGTCATCGCCCAGCTGATGGCCCGCGGCCGCCGCAACCCCCTGGACGCGCTGACGGCCCGCGAGTCGGAGGTACTGGGACTGATGGCCCAGGGCCTGTCGAACACGGCGATCGCGAACTCGCTCGTCGTCTCGCACGGCGCGGTGGAGAAGCACATCGGGAACATCTTCTCGAAGCTCGGCCTCGAGGCGAGCGCGGAGGAACACCGCCGCGTCCGGGCGGTGCTGACGTACCTGGGCCGCTGACCCGGGGTTCTTGTCCGTCAGACGGGGACTGTGCAGGGGGAGCCGTCATGAACACCGCTTCGCGCAACCACGACTGCCGGGCCGGCCAGGAGTTCCGGGACGGGATCGACCTCCCCGGCTGGGAAGAGCAGAGCGTCTGGGGCTGGGACCCGCCGGCCGGCAGCTTCTTCGCCCAGCTGTGGCGCAACGGCAGCACCGGCGACGAGCCCGACATCTGGATCAGTGGCGTGGACACCGTGTTCCGGTGGCCGTCCGGCATCGTGCTCGAAATCGTCGAGCGGACACCGGAATCCCCGGCAACGGTGGTGGCCGCGCTGGGACTGGCCGCCCCGGAACCGCGGCTACGCGACGACGCCGAGGTCCTCGCGCTGCTCCGCTCCGCCGTGGACCGGGAAAAGACCGCCCTCCGCCGCGGCGCGATCCACGCGCTCGGGTGGACGCAGGGCTTCGCGAAAACCACCCCCGTCCTCCGCGGCGAATCGCGCGGCCCCCGGCCGACGGCCGCGGAAGTCGAAGCCGAACACCACCTGGTCACCGGCGCGCTGCACCGGCCGGGCGGCGACCGCGACTTCCTCTCCGGCGTCGACGCCTCCCTCTGGTGGCTGCTCACCCGCGGCTCCGACACGTGGTTCCTCTGACCCGCCACCACCGTGCGGACTTGCCCCCGGAGCCGACGATCAGTGACCAAAAGTCCCGTAGGGTGGACTCACGGTCACCCGTTCCGCGGGCGGCACCCCCAGCACCGCTCACCTACCATGAGCGGACCCGCCGGCGAGAGGAGCGAGCAGATGACCGATGAAGTCCGCTTCTTCGGCGGCCCGCTCGACGGCCGCGTCCAGGAGCTCGGGGACGCCGAGCCCGTTCCCGGCACCGTGATCCGGCACATCCACCTGCACGGCGGCCCGAAGATCGAGACCCGTTACGAGCTCGGGCAGACCGATCACGGCTGGGAATACCGCGTCGCCGCGACGCAGCACGAACCCGAGCCGGACGGGCTGAGGTAGGGAGAACCCCCGTATCCGGCGGGGGTGAACAGGACCCCGAAGACGCCGGTCAGCACCGCTGTCCCGGAACCCCGGACCGGCCAAGCTCAGCAGCATGCAAACGAGCCGGGACCGCTTCCTCGACGTCGTCCGGGCGGGGGCCATCCTCGCCGTCATCGCCCAGCACTGGGTCATGCCGGTGCTCTCCTACTCCGACGGCCGCCTCGCCACCGGGAACGCACTCGCGACGCCGGGGTGGTGGATCGTCACCTGGCTCAGCCAGGTCATGCCGCTCGTCTTCTTCGCCGGCGGCGCGGCGAACCTGATTTCCTTCCGCCGCGCGGAATCCACGCGGACGTGGCTCGCCGCCCGCATCAAGCGGCTGATGGTGCCGGTGCTGCCGTTGATGGCGGTCTGGCTCGTCGTCCCGGACTTCCTGCGCGGCCTCGGTGTCCCGCCGCAACCGCTTCAGGTCGGCAGCGCGATCGCCGCGCAGCTGCTGTGGTTCCTCGCCGTGTACGTGCTCGTCGTGCTGCTGACGCCGCTGATGGTCGCCGCGCACCGGCGCTGGGGCCTGAAGGTTCCGCTCGTCATGGGCGCCGCGGGCATCCTCGTCGACGTCGCGCGCTTCAACGACCTCGGCTACATCGGTTACGCCAACGCGATCTTCGTCTGGGTCGCCGTCCACCAGCTCGGTTTCCACTACGTCGAAGGCCGCCTCGGCACGCTCACCCGCCGCGCCGCCCTCACGCTCTCGGCCGCCGGCTTCGGGATCACCGCGCTGATGGTCGCGTTCGGCCCGTACCCGGCCAGCATGATCGGGATGCCCGGCGCGCCGGTGTCGAACATGAGCCCGCCGACCGTGCTGCTCGCCTTCCTCGCCGTCGGCCAGATCGGCCTGCTGCTCGCCTTCCGCCCGCAGCTCAACGCGCTCGCCGAACGTCCCGGCATCGGCCACGCGCTCAGCTGGCTCGGCGCGCGGTTCATGAGCGTCTACCTCTGGCACATGCCGGCGCTGATCGTGGTGGCCGGTGTGACGGTGTACGGCCTCGGCTACGAAACCCCGGCGCCGGGAACGCTGCTCTGGCTGGTCATGGCGCCCGCGTGGTTCGCCGTGTGCGGAATGGTGCTGCTCGGCCTGCTGCGGCTGTTCGCGCACTTCGAGATGCAGCGCGACACCGGTGAGATCACCGCGAAGCTCCCGCAGCTGGTCGTCGCCGGGCTCCTGGTTTCCGGTGGCCTGCTCGGGCTGGCCGCGCACGGGTTCGCGCCGCTTTCGGACGGCATCGCGCACGGTCCGGTGCCGTGGGTGGTCCTCGCGACGGCCGGGTTCCTCCTGGCGGGCAAGCGGATCCCGGTGACCGCGCTCGGCACCCGCTACCTGGGCCGCGCGGTCGCGGTGAGCGAGCGGGTCGCGCTCAAGCGTTGAGCAGGCGCAGCGGGGTGTCGTGCAGGACCGCCCGCAGGAACGGCTCGCCCAGGCGATCGTCGGCCGCCCAGCCGGCGATCGCCTGCAGCTGCGTCGCGTAGGAGTACGGGATGTTCGGGAAGTCCGTGCCGAGCACGACGCGGTCGGCGAACTCCGCCAGCCGCGCCGTCCAGTCCGGTGGCAGCGGCGACATCGCCTCGGCGAACGGGACGCCCACCATCGTCGTGTCCAGGTGCACCCGCGGGTACTTCGCCAGGAGCTCGAAGGCCGTCCCGAACTCGGGCATCGCCGAGTGAGCGAGCACGGCCGTCAAGTCCGGGTGGCGCGCCAGCACCTCTTCGAAGACCGACAACCCGGTGAAGTCGCCCCGCAACGGTCCGTGTCCACAGTGGACGACCACGGGGACACCGGCGTCGGCGAGCGCGCCCCACACCGGCTTCAGCAGGTCGTCACGCGGGTCGTACGCGCCCACCTGCACGTGCGCCTTGAACACCCGGGCGCCGGCGCGCAGCGCACCGTCCACAGCGGACCCGGCGCCGGGCTCGGGGTAGAACGTCCCGGTCGGCACGGCGTCCGGCACCTGCGCGGCGAACTCGAGCGCCCATGACGTCAGCCACTCCGCCATCCCCGGCTTGTGCGGGTAGACCAGCGGCGCGAACCGCACCACCCCGAGCGACCGCAGCGTCGCCAGACGCTCCTCTTCGGACGTCCGGTAGTGCACCGGCCACTCGGTGCCGTAGTGCGTCGAAGCCCGGTCGAAGTACGCCCAGACCTTGTCCATCACCGGTTTCGGCAGGAAGTGGACGTGCAGGTCGACCAGGCCCGGCAGGCCCAGCGACGCCGTCCACGCGGCGACGTCGGCATCCGAAGCCGGGCCCGCCGTCACTCCGTGAACCGGCCCTTCAACGCGCGGCCCATGGCCTTCCTGATGTCCCGGTCCGCGTCGCGCTTGGCGAGCGTCTGGCGCTTGTCGTAGGCCTTCTTGCCCTGGGCCAGCGCGATCTCGACCTTGACCTTGCCGTCCTTGAAGTACATCGACAGCGGCACCAGGGAAAGCCCGCTCTCCTTGGTCTTGCCGATGAGCTTCTCGATCTCGCGCCGGTGCAGCAGCAGCTTCCGGGTCCGGCGCGGGGTGTGGTTGGTCCACGTGCCCTGCGTGTACTCCGGGATGTGCACGTTGCGCAGCCACACTTCGCCGTCGTCGACCGTCGCGAACGCGTCCGCCAGGGACGCCTTGCCCTCGCGCAGGCTCTTCACCTCGGTACCGACGAGCACGAGACCGCACTCGTAGGTGTCGATGATGGAGTAATCGTGCCGCGCCTTGCGGTTCGACACGATCACCTTCTGGCCACGTTCCTTGGGCATACGACCACTCTACGTGATTCCGGGTAGGACGAGCAGCCGGTTAAACGCTAGTGCCGGACGTACAGGCGCAGCGTGACGTAACCGGTGATGGCGGAGATCACCACGGACACCGCGAGCAGGATCGGCGCCACCGGGAACAGCAGCTCCAGCATCGTGATCTTCGGGAACACGTCACCGGTGAAGACCGAATCGAGGAAGCCGGCCTTCGTGATGATGAGCATGATGATCCCGAGGATCGCACCGACCGCGCCGGCGACCACCGCCTCCAGGAGGAACGGTAGCTGCGTGTACCACCGCGTCGCGCCGACCAGCCGCATGATGCCGACCTCCGTGCGCCGTGTGAACGCCGACACCTGGATCGTGTTCGCGATCAGCAGCAGCGCCGCGATGGCCATGATGAGCGCGGCGCCGAACGCCATGTTCCGGACGCCGTTGAAGGCGTTGAACACGCGGTCGAGGAACTTCTTCTGGTCGTCGACCTTCCGCACGCCCGGCTTGGTCGCGTACTCCTGCACGATCGAGTCGCTGCGGTCCGGGTCCTTCAGCTTCACGTGCAGCGACGCGGGCAGCGACTCGGGGCCGGTGAGCGCGATCAGCTCCGGCTGGCTCTCGAAGATCTTCTTGAACCGGTCGTAGGCCTGGTCCCGGTTCTCGAACACGACCGACTCGACGCCGCTGTTGCTCTGCAGGTCCGACCGCAGCGACTGGCACAGCGCCTGCGCGCAGTTCTTGTCCGTCGTGCTGATGTCGTCGGTGAGGTAGACGGAAACCTCGACGTCGGCGAGGAAGTTGGACTTCATCTTGTCGATCGTGCGCACGGCCAGCAGGCCGCCGCCGAGCATGGCGAGTGACACGGCCGTGGTCAGCATCATCGCGATGGTCATCGTGATGTTCCGGCGCAGGCCGGTGACTACCTCACTGAAGACGAAACTGGCGCGCATGGCGGGTGCAGGTCCTTGGGGTCGGGGTCGGTGCGGGGTGGGCGGGTCTCAGCGACCGATGCCGTAGACGCCTCGGGCGTCGTCGCGGATCACCCGGCCGAGCTGCAGCTCGACGACTCGGCGCCGCATGGAGTCCACGATGGAGTGATCGTGGGTCGCCATCAGGACGGTCGTGCCGGTGCGGTTGATCCGCTCCAGCAGCAGCATGATGTCCTGGCTGGTGTCGGGGTCCAGGTTCCCGGTCGGCTCGTCGGCGAGCAGCACCAGCGGCCGGTTCACGAACGCGCGCGCGATCGCGACGCGCTGCTGCTCACCACCGGAGAGCTCGTTCGGCAGCCGGTCGGCCTTGCCGTCGAGCCCGACGAGCTCGAGCACCTCGGGGACGACCTTCTTGATGGTCGGGCCGGGCTTGCCGATGACCTCGAGGGCGAACGCGACGTTCTCCGCGACGGTCTTGTTGGCCAGCAGACGGAAGTCCTGGAACACGCAGCCGATGGTCTGCCGCAGGCGGGGGACCCGGCGGCGGGCCAGCTTGGCGACGTCGAAGTTGGACACCATCACGCGGCCCTTGCTCGGCGTCTCTTCGCGCAGCAGCAGCCGGAGGAAGGTCGACTTCCCCGATCCCGAAGGACCGATGAGGAAGACGAACTCACCCTTTTCGATGTCGACGGACACCCGCTCGAGCGCGGGCCGCGTCGAGGTCTTGTAGACCTTGGAAACCTCTTCGAGCCGGATCACGGTTCGGCATACTACCCACCGGTCTCGTGAAGCCCCGGTTGCCCGGTCCACCCGGGTGGAGCAGCGGGCGTTCGCGCACGGTGAGCGGTCGCGCGAACACCCCCTGCGCCGATCAGGCGTTGGCGGTCTGCTTGCGCCAGCGGATGCCGGCGTCGAGGAAGCCGTCGATGTCGCCGTCGAGCACCGCGCTCGGGTTGCCGACCTCGAACTCGGTCCGCAGGTCCTTGACCATCTGGTACGGGTGCAGCACGTAGGAGCGCATCTGGTTGCCCCAGCTGGAGCCGCCGTCCTTGAGCGCGTCCATCTGCTTGCGCTCTTCTTCCTTCTTGCGCTGCAGCAGCCGCGACTGGAGGACCTTCATCGCGGCCGCCTTGTTCTGCAGCTGCGACTTCTCGTTCTGGCAGGAGACGACGATGTTCGTCGGGATGTGCGTGATGCGCACCGCGGAGTCGGTCGTGTTCACGCTCTGCCCACCGGGGCCCGACGAGCGGTAGACGTCGACCCGGATGTCCTTCTCCGGGATGTCGACGTGGTCGACCTCCTCGACCTCGGGCAGCACCTCGACGTGCGCGAACGACGTCTGGCGGCGGCCCTGGTTGTCGAACGGCGAGATCCGGACGAGCCGGTGGGTGCCCTGCTCGACCGAGAGGGTGCCGTAGACGTAGGGGGCGCTGACCGTGAACGTCGCCGACTTGATCCCGGCCTCTTCGGCGTAGGAGGTGTCGTAGACGTCGGTCGGGTAGCCGTGGCGCTCCGCCCAGCGCAGGTACATGCGGAGCAGCATCTCGGCGAAGTCGGCCGCGTCGACGCCGCCGGCTTCGGCACGGATGGTGACGACGGCGTTGCGGTCGTCGTACTCGCCGGAGAGCAGCGTGCGGACCTCGAGGCCGTCGATGGACTTGCCGAGGTCGGCGAGCTCGGTCTCGGCCTCGCCCATGCTGCCGGCGTCGCCTTCGGCCTCGGCGAGCTCGTACAGCACGCCCAGGTCGTCGAGCCGCTGGCGCAGTTCGGAGACCCGGCGCAGCTCGCCCTGCCGGTGGGACAGCTGGCTGGTGACCTTCTGGGCCGCCTCCGGGTCGTCCCAGAGGGTCGGGCTCGAGGCCTGCTGTTCCAGGTCGGCCACCTGGGCACGCAGCGCATCCAGGTCCATCACCGACTCGATTTGCGTCAGTTTGCCGGTCAGGTCCTTCAGTGCCGCGTCGAACTCATCACTCACGTTTGTCAAGGTTACGGCAAAACCCACGACCGGTTGCGAGGACCGGTCGTGGGCGCGCGAACCTCAGGCCGCGGGGATGGCGTCGAGCAGCTTCAGCGCGGCCTTGGCCTGAGCCTGGGCGAACTCGGCGACGGCCTTTTCGTACGGCCCGTCGGCCGCCTTGGTGGCCGCCTTCGCGTCGTCGAGCTGCTGGCCGTAGCTGGTCCGGGCCGACTCCAGCAGCGACTGGCGCTGCTTCGCGGTCAGCGACCCCGCGTGCACGAGCCGCAGGATCAGCGGGCTGCGCAGGTGGTCGGGACCGGCCTCGGACGTCAGCCAGGCCTTGAAGGCCTTCTTGCCGGCGGCGGTGATCAGGTACTGCTGGCTGGAGCGCGGGCCCTGCTTGCCGAGCCGGACGAGACCTTCCTTGGACAGCGCCGGGAGCTCCCGGTACACCTGGCTGCGGGTGACGCTGAAGAAGGCGCCGAATCGCTCACCAGCTCCCGCGACGAGCTGCCCGCCGGTGGCGGGACCGTCGTGGAGCAGACCGAGCAGGGCGGCGGCTGTTGCATTCAATTCGGACACGTCCCCTACATTCCCACTTATCGGCCCCTGTGTCCACAGTGGTCAGCGGAGCTGTCCATTGTGGCTAGTGAGATCCCCTCGTTCGGCCCAATGCGACCAGGTCCACTGTGGACCGCGGACACGCAGCGCAACCATGGCCGCGGTTCTTTGGTCCAACCAGCCGCACGCGAACGGCCGCGGAACGGCCAGGCAGGTGAGTCCGGCAGTCGGTTTTCCCCGGCTTGGCCGAGAGCGGACACGCACCGCAACCACCCCGCCGCGAGCGCCGCATCGCGGAATCCGCGGTTTTCCGAGCGTTTCGCGGGAAAGTCGCAGCGGAAGTTGTGCGGATATGACAAAAGAGGCGCGTTCCCGGATTTCCGAGAACGCGCCTCTTCGTGGTAGCGGGGACAGGATTTGAACCTGCGACCTCTGGGTTATGAGCCCAGCGAGCTACCGAGCTGCTCCACCCCGCGCCGTTGTGGTACTTGAATAGATTACACGGGGTCGCCAACGGCTTTGCACCGGGGTCCACCAAGCGGCTGACCAGGCGTTACTCCACTCCGAGCCACTGGCGTGCTCCACTCAGGACCATGGCGAGCCCGTCCTCGAACCGCGAATCGACGTCGGCCAGCAGGTCCCCGGCCTCTTCGCTGCGGTAGCGCTCGTCCAGTTCGCCGGGCTTCGGGTAGACGGCCTGCTCTTCGATGGTGAACCCGACGACGTAGCTGTACACGGTGAACAGCGCCTGAGCGGCCCGGCGCTCGTCCAGCCCGGCCTCGATGCTGCGGCGCAGCGGACTGGGCGGGACCGATCCGGTGTCCCCGAGGTAGGTACCGGCGAAAACCTTCCCGCCGTCGCGGTAGGACAGCATCATCCGCCGCAGCGCCCGGGCGCTGTGCGCGACGGCGTCCCACTCCCCCAGCCCCGCCGGTGGCAGGCGGTCCTCGGCGGAATCGCGGTACATCTGCGTCGCCATCTCGTCGAGCAGCTCCTGCTTGTTCTTCAGGTGCCAGTAGAGCGCCGGCGCCTTGACGCCGAGATCGGCCGCGATCAGCCGCAGGGTGAGGCCGTTGAGGCCGGCCTCGTTGAGCAGCTTCAGCCCCGAGCGTGCGATGTCCTGCCTGGTCAGGGCCATGTTTCCGGGTCTCCTCGCGGTGCCTGCTTGACAATTTAACGATGTTAAGGGCATCCTCGGGTCAGGTCAATTTAACGTTGTTAAGGAGCTGGGGATGGACGAGCTGACCGCGGACGTGGTCGTCGCCGGGGCGGGCCCGACCGGGCTGATGCTGGCGAACGAACTGGCACTGGTCGGAGTGGACGTCGTCGTGCTGGAACGGCTGGCCGGGCGCACCGGGCTGTCGAAGGCGCTGAACCTGCAGCCGCGCACGGCGGAGGTGCTGGACCTGCGCGGCCTGCTGGGCCGGGCGGAGCAGCGCTCGTTCACGACCGTGCCGGAAGGCCACTTCGCGATGATCCCGGTCAGCTACGCGGGCTGGGACACGCGGCACCCGTACCAGCTGGGCATCCCGCAGGCGCAGGTCGAAGCGGCGCTGGAGGAGCGCCTGGCCGAGCAGGGCGTGAAGGTGCTCCGCGGGCACGAGCTGACCGGCTTCGCCCAGGACGAGGGCGGCGTGACGGTCACGGCGGGCGACGTCCGGGTCCGCGCGGCGTACCTGGTGGGCTGCGACGGCGGCCGCAGCGCGGTGCGGAAGGCGCTGAACCTGCCGTTCGAAGGGTTCGAAGGCCGCGGGCACGGCGTCTCGGCGGACGTCCTGTTCCGGTCGGCGCCGCCGGGCGCGCCGACGGAGTGGCGGTCGATGCGGGACCTGGTGCGCTCGGCGGCGTCGCCGGGATCGTTCGTCGGCCTGATCCCGCTGGCCGAGCCGAACCTGTACCGCCTGAGCTACGGCGACCGGCTCAACCGCCCGGCGGATCTGCGGGCGAAGGTGACCGACGACGAGGTGCGCGAGGTGGTCCGCGGCCGGTTCGGCGACGACGTGGAGATCGCCGAAATCCGCTGGGCGTCCCGGTTTTCCGACGACGCGCGCGTGGCGGGCCGCTATCGGGTGGACCGGGTCTTCCTCGCCGGCGACGCGGCCCACACCCACTTCCCGGCCGGCGGCCAAGGTCTGAACCTCGGCGTCCAGGACGCGGTGAACCTGGGCTGGAAGCTGGCGGCGGAGCTGAAGGGCCGCGCCCCGGCGGACCTGCTGGACACCTACGAAGCCGAACGCCGTCCGGTGGCGGAAGCGGTGCTCGCGAACGTCGCGGCCCAGACCGCGTTGATCCCCGCGACGCCGGAGCAGGGCGCGCTGCGGCTCCTCTTCCAGGACCTGACGGCGATCCCGGCGGTCCAGCACCGGCTGTCCGGAATGGTCTCGGGCCTGGACATCCGCTACCCGTCGCGAGAACCCCACCCGGCGGCGGGATCACGCCTCCCGGACTTTCCCCACGGCGACGGCCACGTGAGCGACCTGTTCCACAAAGGAAAGTTCGTCCTGCTGAGCACGACGCCCGTGGCGCCACCGCATCCGGACGTGGTCGTGGCCCGGGTGGCCGCGCTCCCCTGGCCCGACCTGACGAGCGTGCTGGTCCGCCCGGACGGTTACGTCGCGACGACAACGGATTCGGTGGGCGCCTGGCTCGTCTGAAGAAACTCGCCTGATAGAAAAAAGAAGAGGCGTGGCCATCGGCCACGCCTCTTCTTTTTGTAGCGGGGACAGGATTTGAACCTGCGACCTCTGGGTTATGAGCCCAGCGAGCTACCGAGCTGCTCCACCCCGCGTCGTGAGACCTACCCTACGCCACCCTTTCCCGGGGGTGCAAAGCAGGTGCCACTTAGGTAACTGACGTCACCCTCCAGGCTGCGTGGTGGACGGCGGAGCGCTGCTGGACGGCGCCGCCGGCTTCGCTGCCTCGTACGCCCTCGCGGCCGCATCGAGCGCCGCGAGCGCAGCACCCTGGTCGGCGAAGTTGCCCGACTGCTGCGCCGCCTTCAGCTTCGCGATGGCCGCCTGGATGTCCGTGACCGCCTTGTCGAGCGCCGCGTTCCCGCCGCCGGCGTTGGGCGGGTTCGTCGGAGTCGTGGCCGGCGTGGTGGGCGGTGTCGTCGTCGGCTGCCCCGCCTGCGGTGGCGTGGTCGTGGCTTCGCCGGTGCCGGCCCCGAAGACCTGGTCGAGCGCTTCCTGCAGCGTCGCCCCGTAACCCACCTTCGGCCCGTACGAAACGAGGACGCGGGCCAGCTGGGGATAGCTGTTCTGGTTGCGCTGGCGGATGTAGACGGGTTCGACGTAGAGGAAGCCGTCCGCGACCGGGAGCGTGATCAGGTTGCCGTAGATCGGGATGACGTTGGGGTTGTTGAACAACGTCCGGTCCTGCGCCACCCGTGGATCGCTCTGGAACCGGTTCTGCACCTGCACGGGACCGTCGACCTGGCTCGCCCCGGTCGCCGCGCTCGGTAGTTGCAGGACGCGGATCTTCCCGTAGTCGTTCGCGTCGGACGACACCGACATCCACGACGCCAGGTACTGCCGCTGCAGACCGGTGAGCGAGCTCGTCAGCTGGAACGTCGGCTTGTTCTGGCCCGGGGTGTCGGCGAGGACGTAGTAACCGGGCTGGTTCGCCGCGCCCGCCGCGGCCGGGTTGGAGCCGCCTTCGGCCGTCGGGTCCTGCGGGACGCTCCAGAACGCCTGCTGCGAGTAGAACTCCTGCGGGTTGCTGACGTGGTAGCGGGACAGCAGTTCGCGCTGGATCTTGAAGAGGTCCTCGGGGTAGCGGAAGTGCGAGCGCAGGTCCGGCGAGATCTCGGAGCTGGGCTTCACGAGGCCGGGGAAGACCTTCTCCCAGGCGTTGAGGACCGGTTCCTTGTCGTCGATCGAGTACAGCGTCACCGTGCCGTTGAAGGCGTCCACGGTCGCCTTGACGGAGTTGCGGATGTAGTTGATCGAGCTGTTGGCCTGGCGCGCGACGCCGTTGAGGGAGTCGTTCGTGGCCGCGCCCAGCTGCGTCTGCTGGGCGTACGGGAAGTTGTTGAGCGTGGTGTAGCCGTCGATGATCCACTGGATCTTGCCGTCGACGACGGCCGGGTACGGGTCGCCGTCGAGGGTCAGCCACGGCGCGACCTTGCTGACGCGGTCGCGCGGGTCGCGGTTGTACATGATCTTGGAGTTGTCGCCGATGGCGTCGGAGAACAGGATGTTCCGTTCGCCGTATTCGGCGGCGAAGGCGAGGCGGTTGAACCAGTTGTCGACCGAGACGCCGCCGGTGCCCTTGTAGGTGTAGCGGTCGGTGGCGGTGTCGTACTCGCCGGGCGCGTTGCCCGTGGTGCCGCCGACGATGGCGTAGTCGGACTCCGCGGCGGACAGCTCGCCGTAGTAGATGCGGGGTTCCTTGACCTCGATGCCGGGCTGGCCCGCCCCGGGCGAACCGGCGCCCCCTGGGTTCTGCGTGTCGCTGGTGGTGGCGATCGGGTAGCCGCCGTCGGAGTTGGCGTCCTTGACCGCGCGGTCGATGGTGTTGGCCGGCGCGGCGACGAACCCGTTGCCGTGGGTGTAGACGAGGTGCTTGTTGATCCAGCTCGTCTGGTTGCCGGTCAGGCCCTCGGTCTTGATCTCCTTGGCCGCGACGATGTAGTCCTGCGTCACGCCGCCGACGGTGTAGCGGTCGATGTCGAGCTTCGCCGGGAAGCCGTAGAAGTTCTCGCGGCCGACGCGCTGGGTGAAGGTGTCGGAAAGGATGTTCGGGTCGAGCAGCCGGATGTTCGACATCGTCCCGCTGTCGGACTTCAGCTGGTCCGGTGTGGCCGACGACGCGCCGTTGTACTGCTGGTACTGGACGTCGGTGAGGCCGTACGCGCGGCGGGTGGCGTCCATGTTGCGCTGGATGGACGTCGCTTCCTTCTCGTTCGCGTTCGGCTTCACCGAGAACTGGTCGAGGATCGCGGGCCACGCGACGCCGACGAGGATGCTGGACAGGATGAGCAGCACCAGCGCGATCGCCGGGAGCTGCAAGTTGCGCAGGAACGCGCCGGCGAAGAACGCGACCGCGCAGATCACCGAAATGCACAGCAGGATCAGCTTCGCGGGCAGGACCGCGTTCAGGTCGGTGTAGGTGGCACCGATGAACAGCGGAGCGCCGCGGTCGGACAGCAGCAGGTTGTAGCGGTCGAAGAAGTACTCGGCCGCCTTCAGCAGCACGAAGAGGCCGACGGTGATGGCGAGCTGCGCGCGGGTCGGGCCGGCCAGCTGGCCGCCCTTGCCGGCGAGCCGGATGCCGCCGAAGACGTAGTGCGAGATCAGCGCGCCGAAGAAGGAGATGACGACGGCGATGAACAGCCAGCCGAGCAGCCAGTTGTAGAACGGCAGGTCGAAGGCGTAGAAGCCGACGTCGTTGCCGAACTCGGGGTCGGTCTGGCCGAACGAGGTGCCGTTGAGGAACAGCTGCACGACCTGCCAGTCGCCCTGCGCGGACAGACCGGCGATCAACCCCGTCAGCACCGGGATGCCGATCCCGAAGAGCCGGATCCGGGCGACGATCGCCGAGCGGTAGCGCGCCAGCGGGTCGTCCGCGCCGGAGATCGGGACGAACACCGGGCGGGTCCGGTAGGCGATCATCAGGCTGATCGCGAGCGCTCCGCCGACGAACACGCCGACGGCGAAGAACAGGATGACCCGGGTCACCACCTGGGTGGTGAACACCGATCGCGCACCGACTTCGCCGAACCACAGCCAATCGACGTACGTGTCGAGGAGGCGGGCCCCGAGCAACAGCGCCAGCACGATCACCGCGGCGATGATGAGGAGGATCCGGCTCCGCCGGGACAGCTTCGGCAGGCTCACCGGGGGCCGAGTCGCCACGGCACACGCTCCTGTCTTCGTCAACACTTGAACAGGGGCGCGTGCGCCCCCTGATTCCCTAACTCTACGGATGCCCCGTGAAGTTCCCGGGACCCGCCCAAACCGGACTCGCGAAGATCGCGCGCCGGCCGGCCTGACACCATGTGCGCATGGCAGCAGACGAAGCGCGACAGGCCGGTGTGGCCGCGCTCGCTCGTGAGATCGAGGAGTTCATGGCCGCGGGTGGCTGGGACCAGCCGCCGCAGCTGTTCGCGCTGGTGCCGACGGCGGCGCTGCTGGACGAGCAGCCGGAGCTGGCCGGGCAGCTGGACCGGGCGAACCCGCTGACGCCGGTGGCGCAGGAAGCGCTGCCCGACGGCGACCTCGCCGAGGCGCTGGGCCGGATCGCGTGGCCCGATCTGGTGATCGGCTGCGCGCTGGCGCAGGAGATCATCGTGCTGCCGCCGGGCTCGGAGTCCGAGCTGCCCGACGTCGCCGAGGCGGACGCGGAGAGCCTGCGCCGCGCGGCCGCCGACCACCCGCAGCGCACGGAGGCCCGCCTGGTGGCCGCGGTCCTGCGCGACGGCGAAGGCGCCTGCGCGATGCGGCTGCGCGGGGTCGGCACCGAGGAGCCGGTCGACGAGATCGTCGAGAGCCCGGACCTGGCGCCGAACCTGCTCGAAGCGCTCAAGGCGACGCTGCTCCCCTAGCAGGCGGCCGTCGGACGGCCCGCCTTCAGGTTGCCCAGCTGGGTGAGCGCGTCGTCCAGTGTGGACACCTTGATGAGGTTGAGCCCGGCCGGCGCGTTGGTCTTCGCCTCGGCGCAGTTGTGCTCGGGCACCAGGAAGTCGGTCGCGCCGGCCTCGCGCGCGCCGACGACCTTGAACGAGATCCCCCCGATCGGGTCGACCTCACCGGTCTCGGTGATCTCGCCGGTGCCGGCGATGTGCCGCCCGCCGGCCAGGTCGCCGGGCTGCAGCCGGTCGATGATCGCGAGCGTGAACATCAGGCCGGCCGACGGGCCGCCGACGTCCTGCAGGGAGATGTTGACGGTGAAGGGCGCGTCGGCCCGGTCGACCGCGGTGAGGCCGATGAAGCCCTCCTTGCGGTCCGGGCGCGCGGCGAGCGTGAGCGGCACGGTCCGTTCGGGCTGGCCGTCGGACTGGAAGGTGATCTGCACGGTCTGGCCGGGCAGCGTGCCGGCCAGCGCGTTCCGGACGTCGGCGGCCTCGACGATCTTCTTGCCGTTGACGGTGATCAGCTTGTCGCCGGGCGAGAGCACGTGGTCGGCGGGGCTGCCGGAGACGATCTGCTTCGCCAGCACCTTGACCGGGTAGCCGAGCTTGCGCAGCGCCGCGACCTGGGCGTTCGTCTGCGAGTCCTGCAGCTGCTGGATGTTCTCCTGCTTGACCTGCTCGTTGGTCTCGCCGGGCTTGAAGTACTCCTCGCGCGGCGCGAGCGCGTACCGGCCGCTGGCCCAGAAACCGAGGCCCTGGAAGAGGGTGACGCCGTCGTGCAGCGAGACGGTCGTCATCCGCAGCTCGCCGGTCGTCTGGAAGGTGTCGAGACCGGTGACCTGGATGACCGGGTTGCCCGCGGCGTCGCGACCCAGCGTGTCGTAGGTCGGGCCCGGGCTGATCGCGACGAACGGCACGGGCACGACCGAGCCGAGCACCACGAAGATCAGGAACAGCGAGCCGCTGACCACGAGTGTCCAGCCGCGGCGGGTCATCCGCCGGGCCTCGCCGGCCGGTTCCGCCGCCGGTTCCGGCGCGCTCTTCGCGGGGGCGGTCTCCTCGGAGGACTTGGTCACGACCGACAGCGTACGGTGACCGCGTTCGCTTCTCGGTGAAGGCCACGCCACGGGTCCGGTTCACGCCCTCGACCGCCGCCGACCCGCGTACGGTGGACACATGAGCAAACCCCCGTTCGGCTTCGGACCGTCCGATCCCGACAAACGAGGTGAGAACGACCCCTCGGAGCCTTCGGGCGCCGAGGCCTTCAACCAGCTCGGGCAGATGCTGAGCCAGCTGGGCCAGATGCTCAGCCAGGCCGGTACTTCCAGCGGGCCGGTGAACTACGACCTCGCCAAGCAGATCGCCCTCCAGACCCTCGGCAGCGCCGGCAACACCGGCCAAAGCCGCCTCGGCTTCAGCGGCGGCGACGACGCGAACGCCGCGGTCCGCGACGCCGCCCACCTCGCCGAGCTCTGGCTCGACGCGGCAACGGTCTTCCCGGCCGGCGCGACGTCGACGGTCGCCTGGTCTCCCCGCACCTGGGTGGAGAAGACGCTCCCGACGTGGCAGCGCCTCTGCGACCCGGTGGCCCAGCAGATTTCGGGCGCGTGGATGCAGGCGTTGCCCGAGGAGGCCAAGCAGGCCGCCGGCCCCCTGTTGCAGATGATGGGCCAGATGGGCGGCATGGCCTTCGGCTCCCAGCTCGGCAACGCGCTGGCCCAGCTGGCCTCGGAGATGCTGACGGCTTCCGAGATCGGCCTCCCGCTGGCCCCCGCCGGAACATCGGCCCTGCTGCCGGCGAACATCGAGAAGTTCGCCGACGGCCTGGAGCTGCCGAACAGCGAGATCCTGGTGTTCCTGGCCGCCCGCGAGGCCGCCCACCAGCGCCTGTTCACGCACGTCCCGTGGCTGCGCCAGCGCCTGCTCGCGACGGTCGAGGAGTTCGCCCACGGCATCACGGTCGACACGTCGGCCCTGGAGTCCCTGGCCGGCCGCATCGACCCGTCGAACCCGGCGAGCATCGAAGAGGCCATGTCTTCGGGCCTCCTGGAGCCCCAGACGACGGACGAGCAGAAGGCGGCCCTCCGACGCCTGGAGACGCTGCTGGCCTTGGTCGAAGGCTGGGTGGACGTGGTGGTGGCCGAAGCGGTCGGCGACCGCCTCCCGGGCGCGGACGCCCTGCGCGAGACCCTCCGCCGCCGCCGCGCAACCGGCGGCCCGGCCGAGCAGACGTTCGCGACCCTGGTCGGCCTGGAGCTCCGCCCCCGCCGCATGAGGGACGCATCCAACCTGTGGAGCCTGGTGGGCGACCGCCACGGCGCCGAGAAGCGCGACGGCCTCTGGTCCCACCCGGACCTGATGCCGACAGCGGAGGACCTGGACGAGCCGATCGACTTCGCGGACCGAGTGGGCGAGAGCGGCTCACTGGACGACCTGGACCCGATGGCGGAGCTGGAGCGCACGGAGCGGGAGGAGCGGGAGAAGAAGAACCCGTCACCCAAGCCTGACTCCGCGGCCGCTTCAGACTCCGACACTGCCGCCGGCTCCGGCTCCGACAAGGCCCCGGACACCGACCCCGACTCCGACAAGGGCGGCCAATCCTCCTGAGCCGACCCCGGCGAGGCTGACCGGCCCTCCAGAGTTAAGCCCGCGTGGCCGACCGGCCCTCCCGAGCTAAGCCCGCGTGGCCGACCGGCCCTCCCGAGCTAAGCCCGCGTGGCCAGCCAGTCCTCCCGAGCTAAGCCCATGAGGCCGGCCAGCCCTCCCGAGCCGGAAGTCCGACCGGGGCGCGATCGCCCTAGAGCTGTGGTCCAGAGGGCCGGTGACCTGCGCAGAGGGTCACCGGCCCTCTGCGTTCACCACCGTCGCCAGCCGGTTCAGCGGGGCAACGCCCCGCCACCCAGCACCGCCAGGCGCCCCCGGGCCCCGCCCGCACCTCCCGTGCGCCCAGCCGGCACCACCGGCCGGCCCGGGCCGCCCAAGCTCCGCAGCCACCAGCCGACTCGGCCACTCAAGGCCCGCAGCCACCCGCCCGGCCCTCACCGTCACCAACCACCCCACTCACCCCTCCCAGCGCCCCGAAACCAACCGGGGCAACCCGCGAACCCGCAGGTCACCCCGGCCACCTCACCGCTCAATCCTCGAGGGAAATCCCCCACCCGGCGGCCGCCGACAACCCCTCCAGGTACCCGATCGCCCGCTCGGTCTTCGGGTACCGCTGCACCAACGCCCAGAACGCCGCGTCGTGCCCGGGTTCACGCAGGTGCGCCAGCTCGTGCACCAGCACGTAGTCGAGCACCCACGGCGGCACCTTCCGCAGCCGGTCGCTGACCCGGATGGTCGCGTCGACCGGTGTGCAGGACGCCCACCTCGTGCGCATCGGCGGCACCCAGCGGACGCTCGCCGGCCTCGCGTCACCGCCCAGGTACTTGCCCGACAGCAGCGCGCAACGCGCGAGCAGAGCTTCGTCCGACGTCTTCGGGGACGCCGGCCGACGTGGTTCCGAGCGCTGCAGTTTGCGCTCCATCTCGGCGACCCAGTGTTTCTCCTCCGCCCTGGTCATCCGCGCGGGGATGAGCACGACGAGCGTGTCGTCCTTCCAATACGCGGTGACCGTCCGGTGCCGGCGCTGGCTGCGCCGCACTTCGACCTTGTGTCCCGGTGTGTCCGACGAGGGGTTCGCGTCCCCTCGGCCTCTCAGTGAAGGCATGCGTGCTTCGACCACTCGACAACGGTAAGGCCAGGCACCGACAACTCCGAGAGACTTGCGGTCACAGACCCGAGTTGTCCACAGCCCTCTCCACTTGTGGACAACTCGGCCGATCCGGCGCCTTCCCGAGCTTTCCGGTCGGTCCGGGGTGCCATCCTGCGGACATGCTCCTCACCACCGCGGACATGCCCCCGGTCCTCCTGCCCACCCATCCCGCCCTGCTCCCGGGCCTGACCGTGCTCGAACGAGGCCCGCGCGAGATCCAGATCGGGCTCGACCCGCGCCACGGCGTGATCGTCGAAAACCTGGCACCGGAGCTCACCGCACGAATACGCGCGCTCGACGGCAGCAAGCCCGTCGAGCGGCTCCTGCTCGCCGAGAGCGAACACCGTGACCAGCTGCGCACACTGCTGCGGCAGCTGACCGCGCTCGGCCTGGTCACCGACGCCGGCCGCCCCGAAGGCCCGGGGCTGCGCGGCGAAACCGGCCTCTGGTCGCTGCGGGCCCGGCATCACCAGCTCGCGCTGGCGGAGCGGCGGCGCGCCGCGGCGGTCACGGTGCACGGCAACGGCCGGGTGGCGGTCGCGGTGGCCGTCCTGCTGGCCAACGCCGGGGTCGGGCACGTCGAGCTCCAGCAGTCCGGCGCGGTCACCGAGCACGACCTGGGGTCGGGCTTCACCACCGCGGACCTGGGCCGGACCAGGCGGCAGGCGCTCGCCGACCTGCTCCGCCGGGTCGACCCCGAGGTCCGCGTCACGCGCCTGCACGACCGGTACCCGGACCTGACCCTGCTCACCGACGCCGTCGTCCCCGCGCCGGAGGCCGTCGCCGAGCTGATGGAGGACGGCGTCCCGCACCTGCCGGCGCGCGTCCGCGACGGCACCGGCATCGTCGGGCCGCTGGTCGTGCCGGGCCGCAGCTCGTGCCTGCGCTGTGCCGACCTGCACCGGACGGACCTCGACCCGTGCTGGCCCCGCGTCGCCGGGCAGCTCGTCGGCCGGCACCAGCGGCCCGACCTCGGCGCGGTCCACGCGTGCGCGTCGCTGGCCGTCGCCCAGGCCATGCGGCTGCTCTCCCCCGCCGCGCCGGCGCCGCCGGTGTGGAACGCGACGCTCGAGATCGACGCCTTCGACGGCCGCATCCGCCACCGCGGCTGGCCACCCCACCCGAGCTGCGGTTGCGGCGCGCGACCCCCTACGACAGGAGACGTAGGCCACTAAGACCGCGCGAGCAGGCTGCGCACTCCCGTGCACGCAAGGCAGAATCGCGGGGGTGACCGACTTCCGCGACCCGGGCGACCGCGACACCGCGATGCCGCGCAAGGGTGCCGCCCGCACCGCCAAGCTCGCCAGTCTCCCGCTCGGCATCGCCGGCCGGGCGGTCGGCGGGTGGGGCAAGAGGCTCGCGGGCCAGAGCGCGGAACAGGTGAACGCGACGCTTTCGGCCAAGGCCGCCGAGCAGCTGTTCGAGGTGCTCGGCACGCTCAAGGGCGGGGCGATGAAGTTCGGCCAGGCGCTGAGCGTGTTCGAGGCGGCGGTGCCGGACGACATGGCGAAGCCCTACCGCGAGGCCCTGACGAAGCTGCAGGCCGCCGCGCCGCCGATGCCCGTCCGGCAGACCCACCGGGTGCTCGCCGAGCAGCTGGGCCGCACCTGGACCAGCCGGTTCGCGTCGTTCGACGACGAGCCGGCGGCGGCCGCGAGCATCGGCCAGGTCCACCGCGCGGTCTGGCACGACGGCCGCGAGGTCGCCGTCAAGGTGCAGTACCCGGGCGCCGACGAAGCGCTGCGCAGCGACCTGCGGCAGCTGCAGCGGTTCAGCCGGCTGTTCCAGGCGTTCGTGCCCGGCACCGAGGTCAAGCCGCTGCTGGCCGAGCTCGCCGAGCGGATGAACGAGGAGCTCGACTACCAGGCCGAGGCGCAGCACCAGCGCGCCTTCGCGAAGGCGTTCGACGGCGATCCCGGCATCCTGGTGCCCCGGGTGGTGGCGAGCGCGCCGAAGGTCGTCGTGACGGAGTGGGCCACCGGCACCCCGCTGTCCAAGGTGATCGCGGACGGCGACCGCGAGACCCGCAACCTGGCGGGCCGGCTGCTGGCGGAGTTCCACTACTCCTCGCCCGAGCGCGTCCACCTGCTGCACTCCGACCCGCACCCCGGCAACTTCATGATCACGGCCGACGGCAGGCTGTGCGTCATCGACTTCGGCGGCGTCGCCCGGCTGCCCGAGGGCATCCCCCGCCACCTGGGCGAGATGACGAGGCTGGCCCTCGACGGCGAGTCCGCGGACCTGATGCGCCTGCTGCGGGAGAACCGCTTCATCCGGCCGGACAGCGACCTGACCGCGGACGAGGTGCTCGCGTACCTCGCGCCGTTCACCGAGCCGCTGGCCGAGCCGACTTTCCACTTCACCCGCCGGTGGATGCAGAAGCAGGCCTGGCGGGTGGGCGACAGCCGCGGCAACGACTTCCGGGTCGGCCGTTCGCTGAACCTGCCACCCGAGTACCTGATGATCCACCGGGTGACGGCGGGTTCGACGGGCATCCTCTGCCAGCTCGACGCGGAGATCCCGGCACGCGGCATCGTGGAGCGCTGGCAGCCGGGTTTCGCCGGCTGAGTTGTCCACAGGCGGGGCCGCGAAGGGGTGGTTGCCGCCGAGTTGTCCACAGGCGGCGGGGAGGCTGTTCCACCCGGTTGGCGGAGCCGTCATGCTCGATGCATGGCTGCTACTCAGTGCACCGACCCACTGTCCCTCAGTAACCCCGGCACGTGCGAGGTGATGAACCTCGAACAGTTGCGAAGGGCCGGGGTGTCCGACCGAAGAACCAGGCGGCTCTGCGGCCCCGGCGGGCCGTGGCGCCGCCTGCACCCCGGCGTCGTCCTGCTGCGCAACACGGCTCCGACGCGGCAGCAGCTGCTGCACGCCGCGCTGGTGCGGTACGGGCCGCAGGTGGTGATCACCGGCGCGGACGCGCTGCAGGCCCACGGCGTGAAGTGCCCGCCGTCGGAGGAGATCCGGCTGCTGGTGCCGGATCATTGCCGGGTGGTGGCGTGCGAAGGCGTCCGCGCGGCCCGCACGGCCCGGCTGCCGTCCCCGGTCCAGGTCGACGGCCTGCCGTTCGCCCCGCCGGCCAGGGCCGCCCTCGACTTGGCGCGAGCGGAGCCGGATCCGGCGCGGATCCGCCACCTGCTGACGCTGCCGCTCTACTGGGGTCTGTGCGACCGCCAGGAGCTGGTGCAGGAGCTCGACACGGGCCCCCAACGCGGCACGTCGGCGGTTCGGCGGGTGCTGCGTGACCTGGACGAGGGCCCGATCCAGGCGCACGGCCTCGCCACCCGAGTCCTGGAGACGGCTCGCCTCCCACCGCCGAACTGGGACATGACGATCTGCGACCGCCGAGGCCGCCGCATCGGCCAGGCCGACGCATGGTGGGACGAGCAAGGCCTCGCCTGGCAGTACCGCTGCGGCCCCGGCCCCTCCGGCGGCTTCAGCCACCTGGCCCTGGCAGCGACCGGCATCGTCCTGGTCCGCTGCACGGTCCGCCAGCTGCGCCAGGTCCCCCACGAGGTGGCCCAGGAACTGGCCCGGGCGTACGGCGACGCGTCCCGCACACCTCGCCCCCGGGTCCGCGCCATCCCGATGTCCACCTCGGGCGACGCGGCCTGACACCCCCGGCCCCACCGAACCCGACCACCCCACAGGAGGCCAGATCGAGCACGAACACTTCCCGGCCGCGCTCGGCCCCCATGCGGCTCTCGACCACCGAGTCTGCCCGCACCCGCCAAGCCGGCCTGCGCCCACTCAGCCACCGGCCGACGGCCCGCTTCACCCGGGCGACTCGCGCCCCACTGAGCCTGCTCGCACCCGCAAGCCCGCCAAGCCGGCCCGGCGCCCACCCAGCCGCCGCCCGCCGGCCCGCTCCACCCGACGACTCGCGCCCCGCTGAACCTGCCCACTCGCCAAACCAGCCGAGCCGGCCCGGCGCCACCTCGCGGCCGGCCGACAGCCCAATCCACCCGAGCCCAATCCACCCGAGCGACTCGCGTCCCACGGACCCTGCGCACGCCCGCAAGCCCGCCAAGCCGCCCCGGCCGCCGGCCGGCAACCCGCTCCACCCGGGCGACTCGCGCCCCACCGAGCCCCGCGCCCGCCAACCCACCGAAGGCCCGAGCACCGACCACCGAAACCAGGCGCGACCCGACTCGTGCCCGGGCCGACCGACTCCTCAGGAGGCTGAATCGATCACCAATACTCGTCGGGCAGCTTGCCCTCGATGTCGCGCACGTGCTGCCGAGCGCAGTCCGGGCACAGCCACCGCAGCGCGCCGCGCTCGCGCGTCGAGACCCATGCGAGTGCCGTAGCCGGATCGTCGTCCGAGCGACGGCGACCGCAGCGGGTGCACGTCGGCGATTCCAGGGCGCTCACCGCGACCGTCCACAGTGGATTGCCTTGGCGCCGAACAGGAAAAGGTCGTCCCGGTGGCCGAGGAAGTCCGGGCTCCGCGGGTCGGTCAGCGCGGCGACGGCCTCGCGATCGTCGGCCGCAAGCCACTCCCCGACCGACTCGGCGAGCCACCCGACGCGCTGCAGCACGTACTCGCGCAGCCGGTCCGAACCCGGCGCCGGGTGGTCGATGAGCGCGCCGAACGACTCGACGTCCTCGAGTCCGGCTTCGCGAAGCGCGCGGGTCCAGCCGTAGGGCATGGCGACACTGCCGTCGGTCTCGGTCCGCATCCGGGCGAACCACTCGCCCCGTGCGGCGAGCAGCCGTTGCTCCAGTCCGGGCCGGCCGACGCCGAGCTCCCAGGGCAGGCATCGCAGGTCGAGGCCGCCTTCGGCGATGGCGAGCACCCCGCCCGGCCGGAGCAGACCGGCCAGCGTGCGGAGCGCGGCCTGCTGGTCGCCGACGTGGTGCACGACGCCGGCGGCCCACACGAGATCGGCGGCGGGCACCTGCCCGGCCAGGCCGGGATCGGCGAGGTCCGCACGCCGGGCGACGACGTCGACGGCGCCACCGGCTGCCTCGGTGACCGCCCGCTGGGCCTCGGCCAGCAGTTCCGGCGTCGCGTCGACGAGCACGACGGCGCCCCCGCCCGCGCGGGCGAGCTCGCGCGCGAAGAGCACGCTCATGCCGCCGGCCCCGGAGCCGACGTCGACGACGGTCGGCCGCGCACCGACCGCGGAGAGCAGTCGCCGGGCGACGGGCGCGAGTGCTTCCGCGTCGAGTGCGTCGGCCATGCGCAACTGGGCCAGGCGGTCGGCCCAGTCGATGTCGTGGTGGGTGTGTCCGGACATCAGCCCATTGAACACCAGCGTTCTCGCCGGGGAGCCGGACGAAGCGCGCGCGAAGGCCCCCGCCACCCGAAGGCGGCAGGGGCCCTGCGCTCAGTTCTGGTCCTGGTACCGCTCCGCGCGTCGGGCCGCCCATCGGGCTACTCGGCTCCACCGGCGGACGGCGCGTGCGCCACCTCGGGCCCGCTGCGCGCGGACCCCCTCTTCGAGATCCCGTATTCGGGCCCTCGACAGTTCTTCGTACAGCAACATCTCGCTGATCTCCTCGATCTCGGTCTTCGTCAACTGCAGCGGTTCACCGCTGGTGTGTGCTTCGTAATCCCTGGTCGTGACCGGTTCGACGCTCATGCGGCGGCGCTCCGGTGATCACCGCGGGCCTTGGCCGCGGCGGGCTCGACGGTGGCGTTCTTGCGCGGACGGCCACGGGGCCGCTTGCGCGCGATCACGACGCCGCGCTCGAAGATCTCGCCACCCCAGACGCCCCACGGCTCACGCCGGGCCAGCGCGCCGGCCAGGCAGGCCTCGCGCACCGGGCAGTCGGCGCACTGGGTCTTCGCGCGCTCGAGCTCGGCCGGGGACTCCGCGAACCAGAGGTCCGCGTCGCCCGAACGGCAGGGCAGCGCCACGTCGGGGACGGCGATCGGGTCGAGCAGGTCGGCGAATATTGCCTCACCGGAGGTGTAGGCGACGGCCGATGACATGGTGGTTCCTCCTTGAGTCGTACGGGATTGCGAGTGGGTGCTTGAGCTGGGCAACGCTGTTCCTCTTGGGGTTGTGCAGCCAAAAACACGAAGGCCGCGGATCCGGGTTTTCCGGTTCCGCGGCCTTCGTGAGCCTCGTGTCCTGACTAGGTCAGGAACTTCGCTCCCGTATCGACAACGGAACACGGAACTGCTTGACGGTCGGCAGATCAGCCTGCGGGTACGCGGCGAGAACGCCCTGCGTCCCGAAGACGACGACACCGGTGGCCCAACGCCGCTCGACACGGCGCATGCCACGGATCCCGTGCGCGCTCACGGACACACCGGTGCCCGGGCGCTGAGCAGCCGCAACTTCCGCGGCGCAGGACAGACGGGTGCCCGGGTTCGTGAGCGTCAGGTTGATGGTCATTTCACCGGCACCTCCTTCTGTACTCTGCACACGCGGCCGCCGAGCGGCGCTGTCAACGTGGATCCCCAGCCGAGCCCTTCGGGCTCGGTACTGGCAGGTTATTGCTCCCCACCTCACCGAGGCAACTCAATTAACGGGAAAATCCTCGAAGATACGAAGATCGCCCCTGAGCAGCGGGTTCGCCGCGTCGATCATGGCTCGGACGCGGTCAACACCGCATCGGCGCGGGCCCACCGCCCGAGGCGCGCAGGTCGGCCGCAGGAGCCGCGCACATCCCGCCGCGAAGCCACTACCGAGGGACGCGCCCGCCGCGCGAACGACACCGGACAAGCCGCGCGGCCGCACGAACGGCACCCGCACGCCGCGCACACGACACCGGACACCCCCGCAGCCCCAGCACGCCGCGCACACGACACCGGCACCCCGGCAGCCACACGAGTCACGCCGGCCGCGCCCGCGTGCCCGACCACCCGGCCCACCCGGCCCACCCGGAGCGAGCAGCGCCGAGCCCACGTCCAGGCCGGGTCGACCCCATCGCGCGAGCCCAGAGAGGGATCGGCGCCAGCCGGCTCAGGACTCCGTCGACGCCCGGACCACCCCGAGGATCTCGGTGCCGAACCGCTCGAGCTTCGTCGCGCCGATGCCCGAGATCGTCACCAAGCCCGCCTCGTCCGTCGGGCGCTGCTCCGCGATCGCCATCAACGTCGTGTCGGTGAACACGACGAACGCCGGCACCTTCAGCTCCCGGGCGCGCTCGCCGCGCCAGGACTTCAGGCGCTCCAGCAATCCTTCGTCCACTGTGGACGGACACCGGCCGCAGCGGCCGAGCTTGACCTCGAGGGTCTCCAGCAGGGGGCCGCCGCACACGCGGCAGCGGGTCTTCACCGGGTTCGCCGCCATCGGCTTCTGCTGGGACCTCGCCGCGCGGGCGGCCGGGTGGTCCTCCGGGATCAGGCCGTACAGGAAGCGGCTGCGGCGTCGGTTGCGCCGTCCGCCCGGCGTGCGGGCCAGGGCCCACGACAGCCACAGGTGCTCGCGGGCGCGCGTCACGCCGACGTAGAAGAGGCGGCGCTCCTCCTCGATCGCGGCCTCGTCGTCGCCCGCGTGGAGGATCGGCATCGTGCCCTCGGCCAGGCCGACCAGGAACACCGCGTCCCACTCCAGGCCCTTCGCCGCGTGCAGCGAAGCCAGCGTCACGCCCTCGACCGTCGGGGGGTGCTGGGCCGCCGCGCGCTGGTCGAGCTCCGCGCAGAAGCGGGGCAGGTCCGCGTCCGCGACCGTCGAGGCGAGCTCTTCGGCGAGCTCGACGATCGCCAGCAGCGCGTCCCAGCGCTCCTTCGCCGCGCCGCCGGCGGGCGGGGACTCCGTGAGGCCGACGCGGGCGAGGACCGACCGGACCGTCGTGACCAGGTCGGAACTGACGTCGCCGCTCGCCGCGCGCAGGGCCGACATCGCCTGGCGGACCTCGGTCCGGTTGAAGAAGCGCTCGCCGCCGCGGACCAGGTACGGGATGCCGGCGTCGGACAGCGCCGACTCGTACGCCCCGGACTGGGCGTTCACGCGGTAGAGGATCGCGATCTCGCTGGCCGGCACGCCGCCGTCCAGCAGCTCGCGGATGCGCCGCGCGACGGCCTCCGCCTCGACCGCCTCGTCGTCGAACTCGGCGAAGCGCGGCTCCGGGCCCGACGGGCGCTGGCCGATCAGCTTCAGCCGCGAGCCCGCCGGGCGGCCGCGCGCTGCGCCGATCACACGGTTCGCCAGCGAGACGACCTCGGGCGTCGAGCGGTAGTCGCGCTCGAGGCGGACGACGGTGGCCTCCGGGTAGCGCCGCGTGAACTCCAGCAGCGCCTTCGGCGACGCGCCGCCGAAGGAGTAGATGGTCTGGTTGGCGTCGCCGACGACGGTCAGGTCGTCGCGGCCGCCGAGCCACGCGTCGAGCAGGCGCTGCTGCAGCGGCGTCACGTCCTGGTACTCGTCGACGACGAAGCAGCGGTAGCGGTCTCGGAACTCCTCGGCGACGACGCCGTGCTCCTCCAGCACCGCCGTCGTGTGCAGGAGGAGGTCGTCGAAGTCGAGGACCTGCGCCGCGTTCTTCAGCTCTTCGTACGTCCGGTAGACCTCGGCGATCTGCGCGGCCGGCGCCGGGATGTCCCGCTGGGCGCGCGCGGTGACGGCCGGGTAGTCGTCCGGGCTGACCAGCGACGCCTTCGCCCACTCGATCTCGCTCGCCAGGTCGCGCAGGACCTCGACCTCGGTGCCGAGCTTCGCCCGGTTCGCGGCCTGGCCGACGAACCGCAGCTTGTTGTCCAGCAGATCCCACGGCCGGTCGCCGACCACGCGCGGCCAGAAGTACCGCAGCTGGCGGCGGGCGGCGGCGTGGAACGTCAGGGCCTGCGCCGCGTCGACGCCGAGGCCGCGCAGCCGGGTCCGCATCTCGCCCGCGGCCCGCGTCGTGAACGTGACGGCAAGCACCTGACCTGCGGAAACGTGCCCGGACCCGACCAGGTGGGCGATCCGGTGGGTGATCGTGCGGGTCTTGCCCGTGCCGGCTCCGGCGAGCACGCAGACCGGCCCGCGGGGGGCACTGGCGGCGGCATGCTGCTCGGGGTCGAGACCATCGAGCAGGCGGGAGCGGCCCTTCGGGGAAAGTACGCCAGTCACGTCCCGCATCCTCGCAGAGGGGGACGGGGAATCGGGGCAGGGGCACGCGGCCGTATCCTGGTCATATGGCGGGACAGCAGGACAAGGAAGCGGCCAAGCAGGCCAAGAAGGAGAAGCGCGCGGCGAGCAAGGCACGCCGTGGCCAGCTCTTCGAGGCCTTCAAGATGCAGCGCAAGGAAGACCCGTGGCTCATCCCGTGGATGGCCGGCTCGATCGTCGTCGTCGCCGGCGTCCTGTTCGGGATCGGGTTCTTCTTCGACTCGCAGTGGGTGCTGCTGCCGCTGGGCATCGTGCTCGGCGCCCTGCTCGCCATGGTCATCTTCGGCAGGCGCGTCCAGAAGACGGTCTACTCGAAGGCCGACGGCCAGCCCGGCGCCGCGGCGTGGGCGCTGGAGAACCTCCGCGGCAAGTGGAAGGTGACGCCGACCGTCGCGGCGACCACCCAGCTCGACGCGGTGCACCGCGTGCTGGGCGGCCCGGGCGTGGTGCTGGTCGCCGAGGGTGCGCCGCACCGCGTGAAGACCCTCCTCGCCCAGGAGAAGAAGCGCGTCTCCCGCCTGGTCGGCGAGACGCCGATCTACGACGTGATCATCGGGCACGAAGAGAAGCAGATCCCGCTGAAGAAGCTCCAGGGCTACCTGATGAAGCTGCCGCGCAACCTCAAGCCCGCCCAGGTCGACGCGCTCGAGGCGAAGCTCGCCGCTCTCGGCAACCGCGGCGCGGCGATGCCGAAGGGCCCGATGCCGGCCGGCGCGAAGATGCGCAACGTCCAGCGGACGATCCGCCGCCGCTGACCCCGCTCACGACGAAGGCCCCGTCCGCGCCCCGGACGGGGCCTTTCTCGTGAGCGGGGTCAGCGCAGCCGGACGACGACGGTGCCGGTCAGCCGGTCGAGCCAGCTGCGGCCGTCGGCGTTGCGGACCGCCGCCGGGATGATGAAGAACGTCAGCACCGCCCGGACCAGCGCGCGCGGCGGGCCGACCAGCGCGGCGCCGTCGAGCCGGGCGACGCGGATGCCGACGACGCCCATGCCGGGGGTGAAGCCGAAGAAGCCGGCCGAGACGACCGAGATGATCGCCCAGACCCCGCCGGACCAGAGGTTGAACACCTGCATCGCGGCCGGGTCCTGCAGGCTCGGGTGCAGGAAGATGGCCGTGACCAGGGCCGCGACCGCGAGGTCGACGATCAGCGCGAGCAGCCGGGCGCCCCCGGTCGCCGCCGAGCCGACGCCCGATTCGGGCAAACCGAACTTCTCACCCGGCCAGCGCGCGCCGTCTCGAGCCTCGGCCTGCCCGCCCTCGCCGGTGCCGGGCAGCCATTCACCGGTCCATCTCGCCACCCGTCCAGGGTATGCCGGTGGCGCAGACCACGTTCGCCCTGGTCGGATAGCCGGTATCCACCCACCCGTTAACACCGGCGAAACATACGGGTGACGGTCGGGCAACACCGCGCTTTTAGCGTGAGCCGAAGAGAGCACTGCCGTACGAGCTCGAACGAGAAGGAGTCACCGAGGGTGCCCACTACTCCAGACGACATCCAGCGCCTCATCGCCGACCAGGACGTCGAGGTCATCGACGTCCAGTTCTGCGACCTGCCCGGCGTGATGCAGCACTTCACGGTCCCCGCCAAGGCCTTCACGGAAGAAGCCTTCGAAGAGGGTCTCGCGTTCGACGGCAGCTCGGTGCGCGGCTTCCAGTCCATCCACGAGTCGGACATGCTGCTCCTGCCCGACGCGGAGACCGCGCGGATCGACCCGTTCCGCAAGGCGAAGACGCTCGCGCTCAACTTCTTCGTGCACGACCCGTTCACGCGCGAGGCGTACAGCCGTGACCCGCGCAACATCGCGCGCAAGGCCGAGCAGTACATCGCCGAGTACGGCGTCGCCGACAACGTGTACTTCGGTCCCGAAGCCGAGTTCTACATCTTCGACTCGATCCGCTTCGACTCCGCCGAGCACGCCTCCTTCCACGAGATCGACTCGGTCGAGGGCTGGTGGAACACCGGCACCGACGAGGTGGGCGGCAACCAGGGTTACAAGACGAAGTTCAAGGGCGGCTACTTCCCCGTCCCGCCGGTCGACCACTTCGCCGACCTGCGCGACGACATCGTCCGCAACCTGACGAACATCGGTTTCGAGATCGAGCGCGCGCACCACGAGGTGGGCACCGCCGGCCAGACCGAGATCAACTACAAGTTCAACACGCTGCTGCACGCGGCCGACGACCTGCAGCTGTTCAAGTACATCGTGAAGAACACGGTGTTCGCGGCGGGCAAGACGGCGACGTTCATGCCGAAGCCGCTCGCGGGCGACAACGGCTCGGGCATGCACTGCCACCAGTCGCTGTGGAAGGACGGCCAGCCGCTGTTCCACGACGAGTCGGGCTACGCCGGCCTGTCGGACACCGCGCGCCACTACATCGGCGGCCTGCTCAAGCACGCCCCGAGCCTGCTGGCCTTCACGAACCCGACGGTGAACTCCTACCACCGCCTGGTCCCGGGCTTCGAGGCCCCGGTTTCGCTGGTCTACTCGCAGCGCAACCGTTCGGCGTGCGTCCGCATCCCGATCACGGGCAACAACCCGAAGGCCAAGCGCGCCGAGTTCCGCTGCCCGGACTCGTCGGGCAACCCGTACCTGGCCTTCTCGGCGATGATGATGGCCGGCCTCGACGGCATCAAGAACAAGATCGAGCCGCCGGACCCCATCGACAAGGACCTGTACGAGCTCCCGCCGGAGGAGGCCAAGGACGTCAAGCTGGTCCCGGGCGACCTCGGCACGGTGCTCGACACGCTCGAGGCGGACCACGAGTACCTCCTCGAGGGCGGCGTGTTCACGCCGGACGTGATCGACACGTGGATCTCGTACAAGCGCGACAACGAGATCGACCCGCTGCGCCTGCGCCCGCACCCGTACGAGTTCAGCCTGTACTACGACGTGTGATCGGCGCGGGGCTTTGACCAGGGTTTCCCCGGTCGGAGTCCTCGCCAGGCCGCCGGCTGACGGCGGCCCACCAGACACGGGACGGCGGTCGAGGGGAACACCCCGACCGCCGTCCCGTTCTTTGTGCGCTCACCGCCTCGCGCGGCGTCGTCCCGGCGGAGCACGTCGTTGCGTGCGGCAGCGCTCTCGGTCATGGGCAACGTGCGTGCCCAGCGCACGGCCATCGGTGACACCGAGCGTCAGGTCCGCGAGGTCGAGCACACCAGTCGGGAGCTTGCGCAATCCGCCGGCGTTTCTCGTTCCAGTGCAGGTCCAGCCACATCGAGCGCAGACCCACGTCGCCGTGGTGCGGGTGGCGGAACGCTCCCGGGGCGACGCCCAGCGTCGTGAAGCCCAGGCTTTCGTACAACGAGATCGCCGCCGTGTTCGTCTCCACCACCGCGTTGAACTGGAGCGCCGCGAAGCCCGACTCGCGGGCCCACGCGATCATGTCCGTCGCCAGTTCCCGGCCCACTCCCCGGCCCCGGGCCGACGCCGCCACCACCAGGCTGCCGGACGCGATGTGGCTGCCCGGGCCCGGGCGGTTGGCGTACATGTTCGCCGTCCCCAGCACCGAGTCGCCCTCGGTGAAGACCACAACCCGGGCGGGGGCCGGGAGCAGCCAGGAAAGGCGGGCCGCTTCCGAGGAGAGCGCCGGGTCGTACGGCATCGTCTCCTGCGCCGTGGCGACCTCGGAGATGATCGGCCAGATCGACGGCCAGTCAGCGGAAACCGCGGGACGGATCATTCCGCCGTCGACAGCACGCGCAGGTCCGCGCCCGCCGCTTCGAAGCGGCCTCTCGGGTCCGGGACCAGCTTGCGGAGCTCCAGGTCCATCAGCCCCAGCGTGCAGCTGATCTCCGCGGCCAGTGTGCCGTCCAGCTTGTAGATGTTCGAGTCCATCTTGAACGTCTTGCCGCTGCCGAACTTGACGTCGCACGTCACGTCGACCTCGTCGCCCGCGCGGAGTTCGCGGCGGAACACCACGTTGGTCTCCAGCAGCACCGATGCCACGCCCGGCAGGCCCTTCAGCGCGCCCGCCTTCTCCAGCAGCTCCAGGCGGGAGACCTCGCCGTACGAGTGGTAGACGGCGTGGTTGAGGTGGCCCAGGGTGTCCAGCTCGTAGTGCCGGACCTTGATCCGGGTCCGGAACGGCTCGCGATCGGTCACCAGGCCACTGTAGGTCAGGCCTCGTAGAACAAGTGCTCCACCACCGTGTGCGCCCGCCGGGTGATGCGGCGGTAGGTGTCGAGGAACTCGCCCGGGTCGGCCGTCGCCGGGTGGCCGAGGACGCGGGCCACCGCGGCCAGGTCGCGGCCCGAGCCCGGGACCTCGTCGACCGCCTTGCCGCGCACCAGCATCCCCGCGTTGCGCACCCGGGTCGCCAGCAGCCACGCCTCGCGCAGCGAGTCCGCTTCGGACTGCTGGGCCAGGCCCGCTTCCGGCAGCACCGCCAGCGCGTCCAGCGTCGACGTCGTCCGCAGGCCCGGAACCGAACCCGCGTGCTGGAGCTGGAGGAGCTGGACCGTCCACTCGACGTCGGCGAGGCCGCCGCGGCCCAGCTTCGTGTGGCGGGTCGGGTCCGCGCCGCGCGGCATCCGTTCCGTCTCCACGCGCGCCTTGATGCGGCGGATCTCCCGCGCCTTCGTCGCGTCCAGGCCGTTTTCCGGGTAGCGGATCGGGTCGATCATCGCGATGAACCGCTCGCCGAGGTCGTCGTCGCCGGCGATGAAGCGGGCGCGCAGCAGCGCCTGCGTCTCCCACACCTCGCCCCACCGGGCGTAGTACGCGCGGTACGACTCGAGCGTGCGCACCAGCGGCCCGCTCCGGCCCTCGGGCCGCAGGTCGGCGTCGACGACCAGGGCCGGGTCAGAGCTCGGCGCGCCCAGCATCTTCCGGACGCTCTCCGCCACCGACGACGCGAACTTCACCGCGTCGGCGTCCGAAACCCCTTCGGACGGCTCGCACACGAAGAGGACGTCGGCGTCGGAGCCGTAGCCGAGTTCGGCGCCGCCGAGGCGGCCCATGCCGATGACCGCGATGCGCGCCGGCGTCTTGCCCAGCTCGGCCTGGCGCTGGCGGAACGCCGCGGCCAGCGCGCCCTGCAGCACGGCCACCCAGACGCTCGACAGCGCTTCGCACACTGCGGGCACGTCGAGCAGGCCGAGCAGGTCCGCGCAGGCGACGCGCAGCAGTTCGTGCCGGCGCAGCGAGCGCGCCGCGGCGACGGCCGCGTTCACCCCGGGCTGACGGCGGACGGTGGCCCGCAGCGACGTCGCGACCTCGGCGGGCGTGCGGCCCAGCAACCGGGCCGGGTCGCCGAGCAAGCGCAGCACCTCCGGGGCGCGGACCAGCAGATCCGGCACCAGCCGGGACGTGCCGAGCAGCAGCGCCAGGTTCTCGACGACCGTGCCCTCGTCGCGCAGCACCCGCAGGTACCAGGGCGTGTCCTGGAGCGCCTCGGACACCTTCCGGTACGACAGCAACCCGCCGTCGGGATCGGGGGTGTCGGCGAGCAGGTCGAGCAGCACCGGCAGCAGCGCCTGCTGGATCGCCGCGCGGCGCGAGACGCCCGAAGTGAGGGCCTTGATGTGCTGCAGCGCCCCGTCGGGCGCGGTGTAGCCGAGCGCGGCGAGCCGGCTGGCGGCCTGCTTGGTGGTCAGGCGCAGCGCCTCGGTCGGCACGTTCGCGACGGACTGCAGCAGCGGCCGGTAGAAGATCTTTTCGTGCAGGCGGCGGATGCCCTGGCCGTGCCGCTTGAACTCCGCGAGCAGCGCGTCGCCGGGGCTCTTGCCCCCGGCCGGCTTGATGCCGCTGGCGCGGGCCAGAATCCGCAGCTCGGCGGTCTCCGACGCCGCCGGGAACAGGTGCGTCCGGCGCAGCCGCCGCAGCTGCAGGCGGTGTTCGAGCATCCGCAGGAACTTGTACGACGCGCCCAGTTCGGCGGCGTCCTGGCGGCCGACGTAGCCGCCTTCGCCGAGCGCCGCGAGCGCGTCCATCGTGGACGGCGAGCGCAGGTCCGCGTCGATCCGGCCGTGCACGAGCTGCAGCAGCTGGACGGCGAACTCGACGTCCCGCAGGCCGCCGCGGCCGAGCTTCAGCTCGCGCTCGGCGTGCTCGGACGGCACGTGACCCTCGACGCGGCGGCGCATCTGCTGCACCTCGTCGACGAAGTTGTCCCGGTCGGCCGCGGACCACACCAGCGGCGCGACCATCTCGGCGTACTGGCGGCCGAGCTCGGCGTCGCCGGCCACCGGGCGCGCCTTCAGCAGCGCCTGGAACTCCCACGTCTTGGCCCACTTCTGGTAGTAGCCGTGGTGGCTTTCCAGGGTGCGGACGAGCGCGCCGGCCTTGCCTTCGGGGCGCAGCGCCGCGTCGACCTCGAAGCACGCCTTGCCGACGACGCGCATCATCGTGCTCGCCAGCCTCGTGGCCACGCCGAGGTCGCCTTCACCGACGAAGATGACGTCGACGTCGCTGACGTAGTTGAGCTCCCGGCCGCCGCACTTGCCCATGGCGATCACGGCGAGGGTGCCTTCGACCGGCTTCCCGACTTCGGCTTCGGCCACCACCAGCCCGGCGGCCAGCGCGGCTTCCGCGAGCTCGGTCAGCTGGGCCGCGACCTCGGCGTAGCTCGGGTGCTCGAGCCCGGCCTCGACGAGGTGGCCCAGGTCGGCGGCGGCGATGCCGAGCAGCTGGCCGCGGTAGCCGATCTTGAGGGCCTGCTCGGCTTCGAGCCCGGTCAGCACGGCGTCGTCACGCAGCAGCGCCGTGCGCAGGGCTTCCCGGTAGCAGGCGGAGTCGGTGCACTTGTCGGCCGTGAGCGAGTGCCACTGGTCGGGATTCGCGGCGAGGAAGTCGGCGAGCGCGCTCGACGTGCCGAGCACGCCGAGGAGCCGGCCGCGGAACGTCCGGTTGGCGCGCAGCTGCTCTTCGAGCCGGCTCCACTCGGTGTCGTCGGCTTCGCGGATGCGGTCCAGACCACGCAGCGCGAGGTCCGGGTCGGCCGCGCGGGACAACGCCGCGAGCACGTCGGCGGCCGCGGCGACCGGGCCGGCGTCGTCCCACCAACCGGCCGCGCGCAACTGACTCTCGGCACGGGAATCGGTGAAGCCGTACCTCGCCGCCGAAGCGGTCGTTCGCGCGCGGTCTGCCATCACCGAACACCGTAGCCGGGGAATCCGGCTCAGGCGGCCAGGCGGCCCGGTTCGGTATCGGCGGGCGTCGGCTCCGGCACCTGGAAGCTGTGCGCGGTCACGGGGTGGCGGCGCGAAAGCAGGTAGATGCCGACGCCCACGCCGAGGCCGGCCACGCCGACGGCGATGGTGCCCGCGTTGCCGAGCGAAGCGATCTTGCCGGAGATCGCGCCGACGATCGCGGCCGCGGGCAGCGTGAACAGCCACGCGACGACCATCCGGCCGGCCATCCGCCAGCGGACGGGTGCTTCCCGGCGGCCGACGCCGGAGCCGACGATGCCGCCCGAGCAGACGTGCGTCGTCGAGAGCGGGAAGCCCAGCCGCGACGAGATCAGGATGACCAGCGCCGAGCTCGTCTGGGCGGCGAAGCCCTGCGGGCCCTCGATGTCGGTCAGGCCCTTGCCGAGGGTGTGGGTGATGCGCCAGCCGCCGAGGTACGTGCCGGCCGCGAGGGCGCACGCGGCGCTGATGATCACCCAGACCGGCGGGGCGGCCCCCGACGGGAGGCTGCCGGCGCTGACGAGCGTGAGCGTGATGACGCCCATCGTCTTCTGCGCGTCGTTCGTGCCGTGCGCGAGCGAGACCAGTGACGCCGAGACGATCTGGCCGACCTTGAAGCCGCGCGTGGCCGGGCGGCCCCGGACCAGGAACCGGTAGACGAGGTAGGTCGCGACCATCGCGACGAGGCCGGCGATCACCGGGCTCGCCGCCGCGGGCACGAGGACCTTCTCGACGATCTTTCCGAAGTGGACCGAGTCGGCGCCCGCCGAAACCCAGGTGGCGCCGATCAGGCCGCCGAACAGCGCGTGCGACGAACTCGACGGCAGGCCGACGAACCACGTCACGAGGTTCCAGACGATCGCGCCGATCAACCCGCCGAAGACGATCGACGGGCCGATCTTCGTGTCGTCGACCAGGCCGCTGGAGATCGTCTTGGCGACCTCCACCGACAGGAAAGCACCGACCAGGTTCAGCACCGCGGAGATCGCGACGGCCACCCGCGGCCGGAGCGCGCCGGTGGCGATCGACGTCGCCATCGAGTTCGCGGTGTCGTGGAACCCGTTCGTGAAATCGAATACCAAAGCCGTGACGACCACGATCACGACCAGCAACGAGGGCTCCACCCCGACCTCCGAACGCCCTTGTGGGGACTCTTCCCGCAAGGTACCTGACGGGTGACGCCTGGCGTTAACAGGCCGTAGCTGTTTGTGACATCTGCCGTTAAGCCAGCGGTAACCGGCGTTGACTCTCGGCGGCGGGCTCGAGGTCACCGGCGGCCAACCGGACGAACCGCTGCGCGAACGGACCCCAGGTTTCGGCGATGTCGGCGTGCACTGTGGTCAGCACGTCGCGCTCGAGTGAGCCCGGACGAGCGAATTCCGCCTCCTGCGGGCTTTCCGCGGCCCAGCTCTCGACGACGGCGGGCGTCGTCTCGATGTGGAACTGGACGCCGTAGACACAACGGCCGAACCGGAAAGCCTGGTTCGTGTAGCGCGGAGCGGACGCGAGCAGTTCGGCGCCGGGCGGGAGCCGGGTGATGACGTCGTTGTGGAACTGCAGGACGTCCTGCATCAGCGGCAGGTCGGCGAAGAGCGGATCGGTCCACGCCGCGTCCTTCTTGGCGACGAGGTGCGGACCGACCTCGGGGCCGTCCACCCCGGCCTCGACGCGGCCGCCGGTCGCGACGGCCAGCAGCTGCGCGCCGAGGCAGATCCCGAGGGTGGGGAGCTGCTTCGCCGCCGCCTTCGACAGCAGCCGCCGGACGTCGGCGAGCCACGGGTGCTTCGCGTCGTCCTCCGCGCCCATGCCGCCGCCGAGGACGACGACACCCCGGTAGCCGTCGAGGTCCGCGGGCAGCTCATCGGTCGGCGGCAGCCGGACGTCGAGTTCCGCGCCGGCTTCGGTCAGCCAGTCGCCGAGGGGACCGAGCGGATCCGACGCGTCCGGCTGGATGATCAGCAATCGTGTCACGGTTTCCAGGGTAGGTCAGCAGGCGCAGCGGATCCCGGGGGCCGCGGTCCCTTCGACGGGGTAGCCGGCCGCGATCCAGCTCGTGATGCCGCCGGAGAGCCGCTTCACCCGGAACCCCAGCTGAGCCAGCTTGAGCGCGCCCTTGGTGGCGGCGTTGCAGTGGGTGCTCTCGCAGTAGCAGACGTAGACGACGTTCCGGTCGAGGTGCTTCGTGCTTTCGGCGGTCAGGTCGCGGTAGGGCAGGTTGACCGCGCCGGGGATGCGCGCCTGGGCGAACGCCTCGGGCGCGCGCGTCTCGACGATCACGTAGCCGTCCGTGTGGCCGGCTTCGAGGTCGCGGACGAGGTCGTCGGGGTCGACTTCGAACGCGAGCTCGGCGCCGAAGTAGGCGGTGGCGAGGTCCGGCGCCGGGGCGGGGACGGTGAGGGTGCGTGTCATGAAGAGAATCCTGCTGGTGGCGGGGCCGCGGGCACAGAGGAGAATCGGGGCGGGAACCCCGGTGCGCCGGGGATTTCCGCGTTCTGGCCGGGCACAGCAGGGAGAATCGCGGTGGACCTCGACGACGTCGATTGGCACCTGCTGGAGCTGCTCCAGTCGGACGGCAGGCTGAGCTTTTCCGAGCTGGGCCGCCGGGTGTCGCTGTCGGGCTCGGCGGTGACCGAGCGGGTGCGCCGGCTCGAGGAGCGCGGCGTGATCACCGGCTACACGGCCCAGGTGGACACGAGCAAGCTGGGACGGCCGATCGAGGCGCTGGTGCGGGCCCGCGTGCGGAGCCTGGACACCCCGCGCTTCCGGACGGCGGTGCTGCCGCTGCCCCAGGTGATCGCCGCGGACCACATCACGGGTGACGAGTGCTGGATCCTGCGGGTGCTGTGCCGGAGCACGGGCGAGCTCGAGGAGCTCGTCGAGAAGGTGCAGCGGTACGGCGAGACGACGACGTCGCTGGTGCTGTCCTCGCCGCTGCGCCGGCGTCCCGTGTCGCGGGCATGAAAAAAGCCCCGGGAGAACCAAAACTGGTCCTCTACCGGGGCTCTTCCCAAGTAAGTTCGGCGGTGTCCTACTCTCCCACAACCCTTCGGTTGCAGTACCATCGGCGCTGTCAAGCTTAGCTTCCGGGTTCGGAATGGGACCGGGCGTTTCCCTGACGCTAAAACCACCGAAACACTCCGAA